>NZ_AP025523.1:3189420-3508363 GCF_027923555.1 Vulcanimicrobium alpinum
CACGCCTGTTCGGCCCGAGCCGAAACTAACGTCCTGACTCTTCAGCGTTTCGTCGCCGCAAATCCCATCCGCCGCATTTGGTTCGATGGTGACCTTGCACCGAATCAACCAGGCGGTGGCCGAAAGAGCAGCCGGTCCTTTTCGCAGGGCTCGAGCATGAGATCCGTCTCCGCCTTGCCGTAGGCGCGGCAGCCGCAAGTCCATGTCACGGTTACCTCCGGGGTGGTTCCGCCGTGGCGCCGATCCGTCAGGGCTGTCCCAAGAACTAATACGAGCGACGAAAATGAATACGGTCCACCGACGCTGCGATGCGGCACGGCGGTCCGATACAGAAGGAACACGACTTCTCCTGTATGTTTAGAGTATAGCAATATCCTAATATAACTGCATGTACGAGACCCAGGCCGCGTTCTTCCGGGTCCTGGCCAGCCCATTGCGAATCCGCATCCTGGAGGCCCTGCGGGTCGGGCCGGTCAGCGTTCGCGATTTGCGGGTGAATCTCGGCGTGGAGCAGGCGACCCTCTCGCAACACCTCGGCATCCTGCGCGCGCATGATCTCGTGCGCGCCGAACGGCGGGGCCCCGTCGTCGTATACGAAATCCGCCACGCCGCGATTTCGACCGTCCTCGATTCCGCGCGCGGTCTTTTCGACAGCCAATTGGGCGCGGTGCGAACCGCTCTTGAAACCTTACGCGCCGAAGCGTGAAGCCGCTTTCGGGTCTCGCGACCGCCTCCGTCGGTGCGGCGTCGCTGGTCTTCGCCTGGCTCGCACTGACGGTGCAGCCGGACTTCGCCCACGCAGGCTCGGCGGTGCCCGGGTTCGCCCTCGACTGGGGACTCGTTCCATTGGCCGCCCCGTTCTATGCGCTGCTCGGTGCGCTCACGATCGCGGTCGCCATCTGGAACGGCCCGGAGGGCCGCTACGGTTGGGGAATCGCGGGCTTCGCCGCGGCGATGGGCGCCGTGCTGATGGCCCGCTCAGTCGCTGCGTTCATGCTGGCTTGGGAACTCATGGCACTGGCCTCCGTTGTGCTGGTCGCGGCGCACAGCGAGTTGCGGGCCGTTCGGCGCGCGGCGTTCTCGTATCTCATCATCAGCCAGGCGGGCGCGCTCGGGATTCTGGGCGCGTTGTGCATTCTCGCAGCGAACGCCGGGGGCACATCGTTCGCGGTCATCGCGAAGGCGGCGCCGCATCTGCCCGGAGCGTGGCGGAGTGCGGCACTGGGGCTCGCGCTGTTCGGTTTCGGCTCCAAGGCCGGACTGTTTCCGCTCCACTTCTGGTTGCCGCGCGCCCATCCCGTCGCGCCCCCCAACGGCTCCGCGATGCTATCCGGGGCAATGCTCAAGGTCGCCGTGTTCGGTCTCATCCTTGTCTTCTTCAGTCTCGCCGCGCCGGCCGGCACGACGTGGGCGATTGTCGTGATCGCGGTCGGGGCGGTCAGTGCGCTCGGCGGCATCCTGTATGCGGCGGTCGACTCGGATTTCAAACGGCTGCTCGCCTATAGTTCCATCGAGCACACCGGTATTATTTGCGTCGCAATCGGCGCGGCGGTGCTGTTTGCGAAGTCGAGTGCGGCGCTCAGTGCGGCGGCATTGACCGCGGCGCTTTTCCACGCCGTCAACCACTCATTGTTCAAGGGCACACTGTTCCTGGCCGCTGGGCGGGTGGCAAACGTCGCGGGCACCGTAGATCTCGACCGGCTGGGCGGCCTGGCCGCCTCGATGCCGTGGACGTCCGCGGCGGTGTTCGTTGGGATGCTCGGGATCGTGGCGTTGCCCCCCTTGAACGGCTTCACCTCGGAATGGCTGCTGTTGCGGACGCTCGCGTCCGGCATGGACGTCGCCGACCCCGCTGCGCGGGCGGCCGCCGGTACGGCCGTTCTCGCTCTGGCCCTTACCGGCGGCATCGCGGCGGCATGTTTCGCGAAGGTCTACGGTCTCGCTTTTCTCGGGAGGCCGCGGCAGCCGCCCATGATCGCGCAGCGTGAAACCTTCGGCTGGCAGGCCGCGGGGACCGGCATCCTCGCGGCAGGCTGCGTCGCGTTCGGAGTCGCGCCCCTACTCGCTGTGTCGCCCCTGAGCCGGATTACCGCCGTCCTCGTCGGATCGCCGGATGGTGCGTTGCGGGACTTCGGCGTTCCGGCGACGCTCGGCGCCGTCCCGCTGATTGCCGTCCTTCCGATCCTTTGCGCCGTCGCGGCGTTGCTGCTGATGCGCGCGCGGCGAACGCGGTACGCACCGACGTGGGTGTGCGGTTCCACGCCGACGGCGCAGACGCAGTACACTGCGACGGCGTTTTCCAAACCGTTGCGACGGATATTCGCGTTCGTGCTTTTTCCGGAACACGAGAAGCGCATCGAGATCGGCTCGTCCCCGTGGCTACCGAGCCGCATCGCCTATCGCACCAGCACCGCGTACGTTTTCGACGATGTCATGCGCTGGGCGAGCGTACGGATACTGATGATGTCGCGACGCGGCCGTAGCGTGCAAAGCGGGCATCTGCGGCTGTACCTCGCGTACGCAGCCGCGGTGCTCGTTTTGATCGTCGTGGTCGCACGATGACCGTCCTGCAGGTACTGCTGATTGCCGTATTCGCGCCGTTGCTGCACGGCGCGATGAAAACGCTTCGCGCCCGGCTCCAGGGCCGCCCTGGGCCGTCCGTTTTGCAGCCGTACCGGGATCTGCGGAAGCTCTGGAGCAAGGACCCAGTCTTGCCCGAAGGCGTCAGTTGGATCGTCGCCTGCGCGCCGGGCGTTTCGCTCGGCGTAGCTCTCACGCTCGCCGCGGCCGTACCGCTCGACGCCGGACCGCCGGCGTTCCTTGACATCGTCGCGCTGACCCTCATTCTCGCGCTGGGACGCTGGATCGTCGCGGTGGCGGCGCTCGATACGCGCAGCGGCTTCGCCGGGATGGCCGCAAGTCGCGAAATGACGCTCTCCGCGCTGACCGAACCCGCCTTGCTGTTGGCCCTCCTGGGAGCGCGGCTTTCCGGTGGACCATTCCTTGTGCCGCACGGAAGTTTCTCCGTTGCCGGCGTCGTCGCGTTGTTCGCGTTCGGCGTCGTGACGATTGCCGAAACGGCGCGCATCCCGATCGACAACCAGGAGACGCACTACGAACTCACGATGATCCACGAAGGCCAGAGCCTGGAATATTCGGGCTGGCATCTCGCCGTGCTCAATATCGCGGGATATGTGCGGCAGGTGGCGTTCTTGACCATCGCCGCGGGATTGATCGCTCCCGGTTCGTTCGCGGCCCTCGCCGGAGCGGTGCTGTTTGCCGTCTTCATCACGTTCGTCGAGAACGCGTTCGCGCGCTTGCGGCTGTTCGAGATTCCGCAGTTGCTAACGACGGGCATCCTGCTTGCGGCGGCAAGCGTCGCCGCGAGGATGGTATGAGCATGACGCTGTACGCCCTGCTCGCGATTCTGTCGGGACTGATGATCGCGGATACGCGAGCGAAGCGGGTGCTTGCCGCGTACGTCGCGATTGCGGTTATAACGACAGTGGTCACGTTCCCCGGCGCGTCGGCTACCCTGGGCGGTTTCGCCTTGTTCGGGATAGCCACGGCGCTCAAGGTCGTCCTTGCCCCGATCGGCATCGTATGGTTTCTCCGGCGCAACCCGGAGGCCGAAGATCTGCGGGCCGGCGCGCCGCTGCCAGTCCGCGTGCTTACGGTGATCGCCCTAATCGTGCTCTCGCGGTCCGTCGAGCGTCTTCCGGTCGCCGCGGCCCTACCGTTGCAGTCCATAGTTGCGTTCGTGATCCTCTGCGGGATCGCCATGCTGGTGATGCATCGCAACGTGCTCGCAGATCTGCTGGGCCTGCTGGTATTCGGCGCCGGCATCACGCTGGAAGGCGCGCTCGCCGCGCCGCAGTTGCCCGAAGCGGTCGAACTCGGAGCGGCCTTCGACGTGCTGGTAACGACGTTCATTGGGCTAGCGCTGCTGCGGACGCTGCACCAGCGCGGCCTGCTGGACGTCGACCGTCTGAAGAGCCTGCGCGGATGATCGCCGTAGCCGTCGCGTTTCCATTTGCCGGCGCACTCGTTGCCGCACTATTCCGTCGCCGCGACGCGCGCCGCGTCATCCGGATCATCCTAGCCGGGATGGCCGCCTGCATGCCGCTCGTGGTCGCCGGCCGCGTGGACGAGCTCTCGTTGGTGTTCGCGGTTATCGTGTCGGTTTTGGGATTTCTCGCGACCGTCTATTCGACGGACATGTTCTCTGTAAGTTGGAGCGGCGGCGACGTGTTCTGGTCGCGCAAGTCCGTGTACTTCGTGCTGCTCGGAGCATTTTGGAGTTCGATGCTGCTCGTCGTGCTCGCGCAGGGGTTCGGCACGCTCTGGTTCGGCATCGCGGCGACCACGTTGGCCACGGCGTTCCTGGTGGGTTTCAGCGGCGAGGACGCGGCGCTCGAAGCGGCCTGGAAATATCTCGTGCTGTGTAGCGTCGGAATCGGCATCGCCCTTACTGGCATCGTCCTGCTCGCAAGCGCGTCTCTGCACGCGGGCGCGACGCCTGAGTTCGCGCTGTCGTGGGAGGCGATGTCGCGTTTGCACGCGGGGCCGAACGGCGTCGTGCACCTCGCGACTGCGCTCATGGCGATCGGCTTCGGAACGAAAGCCGGATTGTTTCCGCTTCATGCGTGGCTCCCGGACGCGCACTCCAAAGCGCCGGCTCCAATCAGCGGCCTGCTTTCCGGCGTGCTCGTTTCGTGCGCGCTTTACGACATCGTCCGTACGTTGCAGGCCGCCTGGGCGTGGCATGACGCCGCCACGTTGCACGTCCTGCTTACCTGGTTCGGTGCGTGTTCCGTCGCGGCGGCCGGGATGCTCATGCTCGTCCAGCGCGATCTCAAGCGGCTGCTGGCGTATTCGACAGTTGAACATGCTGGCATTGTCGTGTTCGCGCTGGGCGTCGGCGGACGGTTGGGAACCGACGCCGCGCTGTTGCATCTCGTCGCGCACGCCTTCGCAAAGTCCGGGACGTTTTTCGTCGCCGGAATCACGCAGCGGGAGAGCGCCACGAGCGGCGTGCATGGCGGCGCGTTGTGGACAACGACAACCGGCGGAAGGCTGCTGCTGCTCGGATTCGCCGCGCTCGGAGGGCTGCCGCCGTTCGGCCTGTTCTTCAGCGAGTTTCTCGTCGCTCTGGCGGCGGTCGAAGCGCACGCCTGGGCCGCGTTGACCGTGGCGGGCTTGGGAGCGGTCGTGGCGTTCGGTGCGCTCATCCGAACGGGCTTGCAAGTCAATCCGACCGCCAACGGCGACGGCCGCGCAACCGCCGTTGCGGTTTCCAAGGGCGTTTCGATGCGGCTTTCGATCGCGAGCGCGGGTATTGCGCTCGCGCTTGCGGCGGGTACCGCCGCCATTCCGTGGACAGCCCTCGGCGCCACGTTGACAGCCATATCGGGAGAGATACAGCCATGATAAAGAACGAAATCGAAGTCGCGCCCGCAGCGATGCGAACCGCGTTCGCCGAGCGTCTGGAACACGGCAGCGTGTTGGGCGCTTATGCGACCTATCAAGGCGTCCGGTATCTGTTCATGGAGAAGCACGGCGTACAGGTGCTCTCCGCGCGCGTAGATGCCGAGGAGGTGGCAGCCGTCTCGGGCACGTGCCCCGGCCTCTCGTGGGACGAACGCGAGATGGCCGACGAGTTCGGGGTCGCGTTCGACGCGCTTCCGGACGCGCGTCCGTTCCGGCCCGCAAACGGCGAACTCGCGAGCGCCGTGGTCGCGACGGGGCCGGGCGTTACGCAGGTCGTGGTGGGGCCGGTGCATGCCGGTATCATCGAGCCCGGCCGGTTCACGTTCAGCTCGGGCGGCGAGACGATCGCGCACCTCGACTTCCAGATGGGCTATTCGTACCGGCGCCTGGAACAGGGTGTCGAGGGGGCAGATCCCCTTGATCTCGCGCCTCGCGTAGCCCGCGTCTGTGGGGCGTGCAGCGCGTCTCGTTCGCTCGCGTACGCGATGGCGGTCGAGTCGATCAGCGATACGCGCGTCTCCGATCCGGTCCAGATTGCCCGGCAGATCATCGTGGAACTCGAACGCGTCTATAACCACCTGTTCGACCTCGCCGTATGCTCAGCGGCCGCGGGCTGGGGTTTTGGCCAAGCCACCGGGCTCGGACTCAAAGAACGCGCGCTTCGCGTGTGCCATGCGGCGACGGGCCATCGGATGCTCTTCGACGCGATCGTCCCGGGCGGCGTGAGCAATGGCGTGCTGGAGGACCGCGAGCAGGTGCAGAGCCTGGTGATCATGCTGCAGGAGGCCGTCGAACAATACCTCGGCGCAATCTTTGACAATTCTTCGCTGCTTTCGCGCTGGAACGAGACGGGGACGCTGACGTACGAAGCCGCGCGTGCGTTGGCGGTTGTCGGTCCGGCGCACCGTGCGTCCGGCGGATCGCTGGACGTTCGCGATGCCGCGCCGTACGGAGCCTACCGCTGGATGCCGATCGCCGTTGCACGCGAGGAAGGCGGCGACGTGCTCGCGCGCTGCCGCGTAAAGATCGCCGAACTGCGCGGCTCGTTCGGCATCATCAAGCGCGCGTTCGAGCATCTCGGAGGCAGTCCGCTTGACCGGTCGCCGGTCATGCCGCCCGAAACCGGCGATACGGTGACCGTCGTCGAGGGTCCGCGCGGTGCGGAGACCGTCGCCCTCACCCTGCGCGGCTCCGTGGTCGAACGCTTGCATTTCATTTCGGCGTCGTACCGGAACTGGCCGGCGGTCGCGCACGCCACGATGGGAAACATCGTGCCTGACGCGCCGCTCGTCAACAAGAGCTTCAACCTGTGCTACGCGTGCGCGGACCGGTGAGGGTCTTGCTTCGCGAGGCCCTCGCGCGCACTGCATCTAGCGGGAGCGCAGTCTGATGAGCGAACGCGACCACCTTGAGAAGCTGTTTGATGTGATCGCCGAAGAGCGCCGCATGTTGCTGGGCGGAAAGTCACAGATCCCTACGGCGCCCGGAAGCGGCGGGGACGCTTCCGCGGACTCAGAGATACTGCGCGTCGAGGCATCCTACGTGCGCGTCCTGGACGCGATTCAAGTCTGCGTTGCCGCTATTGACGCCGAGCGCGGGAGACGGCGGTGACGACCGTGCAAGTCGATGACGGCCATGCGTTCGCTCAGGAAGTGCGCTGATGGCGATTTTCGAGAGATCCATCGGCATACGGCATCTCGTGTGCGGAAGCTGTAATGGATGCGAGCACGAGATGAACGCGCTCAGCGGCCCGGATTACGACATCACCCGGGACGGGTGGGACATCGTAGCGTCTCCGCGTCACGCCGATGTCGTGACGGTGACGGGCCCGATGACCGAGGCCATGCGTGTGCCTGCGCGACGGACCTTGGAAGCGGTCCCCGAGCCGAAGATCATCGTCGCGATTGGCGACTGCGCCGTCGGTTGCGGCGTATTCGCCTGCGGCGCAGGCGTCGGGTCCGGAGCGTGCGTCGAGCTCGGCGCGACGATCGCGGTTCCCGGGTGCCCCCCCACACCGTCCATGATCAAGACGGGCCTGCTGCGGGCGGCGCAGGCTCTGGGCGGCCCGCCCGCACGCGACGCGGATTTGAACCCCGCGGACCTCCGTTCCACGCGCTTTACCTCCGAAAGGCCAGCTAGATGAAACAGTACGAGTTCAAGCTCGTTTTTCTCGATCGGCGCGACGAAGGATCGAACGCGCTCTCCACGCTCAACGCGCTCGGCGGCGAGGGTTGGCACGTGGTCCACGTCCGCGAAGATGTGCAACACGAGCGATCGCTGGTGGCCTTCCTCGAACGCGAACGCGGCGGCTGAACGGGCGTCCCAACGGCAGCGCGAGAATCCGAATCGGCCGCTAGCGGCGCCGTGCTCGACGCGGTGGCGCTGGTCCGGTTGCTGCCACATCGGTATCCGATGCTGTTGCTGGACCGCGTACAGGATCTTACGACGGCCTGGGCGCGCGGCTATAAGAACGTCTCGGCGAACGAGCCGTGCTGCTCCTCCGTGCTCTGCGCATTGCCGAGCATGCTGGTGATTGAAGCCATGGCCCAACTCGGTGGCCTGCTGGTCGTGGCCCCCGCTGACTATCGGCGCAAGACGGCCTATCTGGCCGGCATCGCTACGGCGCGATTCGCCGGCGTCGCCATCCCGGGTGACCGTTTGCAGATGGAGGCGTCTCTCGTGCGGCTACGCGGAACGGCGGGGCGGGTCCGCGTAGCCACTGAGGTCGCCGGGCGACCGATCTGCACCGCGGAATTAAGCTATGCGATTTTCGATCTTCCGCGGCGCAAGCGCGCCGAGGCGCGGGACGGGGGTTAAGGCCTTGGTTTAACCAGCGGTTTCGTTTTGAAGGCCTTCCAGGGCGGTTCGGACGCTGACAAGTTGATTATTGAAGATTTCCCGTGCGGCGTCGAGCAGCTTCCAGATCGCCGGATCGCTGATCTCGTACAAAATAGTGGTCCCGCGCCGCTCGGTCATGACAAAGTTCCGCGCGCGCAGGATCGCGAGGTGTTGGGAGACCGTCGCCTGCTCGGTGTCTAGCCGCGCCCGCAGTTCACCCACACTTTGGGGCCCGGCCCGTAGGGCGTCCAGAATCCGGATCCTTACCGGATTGGCGAGCACCTTGAAGAACTCGGCCTTGAAGCTGTACCGCACATTGCGGTATTCGGCCGTGCGGGCGCCCGCCCTGGCCGATATCTCACCCGTGACGATCGGAGATCCCCGCATGCCACTCAACTCGATGGAACTCGAACGCGCGAGCACGCGCCTGGCGGAACTGCGGCGTCGCCTAAACGACGGCCAAGCGAAGGAGGCTGCGGACATCCAGCGCGAGGTCCTGCTTATCATCGACGTCGTGACAGCGATGCTTAACGTCTTGGATCGGACGGTCGCCGCGGTGAAGCGGCCGTCGCGCTGACCTGTCAGGCCGGTACGCCGTGGACCGTCAGGTCAGAACGGCTTTTCTATTTCCGGTGCGCGGCACGATTCTAACGCTGCCGAGTTCGACCAAGTAAGGTGTAGTAGCTACTATGTGATCTGACAGTCGTACGATCTTGCGGTAGTGTCAGATAGGTTGGGTTTCAGTCTAAGCGATCTGTTTCTCACGTCAAACATTTCAACTGAGCGTCTGCTCAGGAGTCAAGTCCCAATTGTGCTGTAATTCCGGTTCGTTGACAGTTAGGCTGCTCGTTTGTCTCGTTTTTACGGCGGCCGGCTTGACAACGACATCCGTCGACGGACGCGACTCGTCGGAATCTTCCCGACGATCGCCTCGGCTATCCGCCTGATTACCCTGATCCTCGCCGAGCGGGTCTTCCGGTTTTGTAGTGGGCGGGCGAGAGGAAATCGGTCGGCCGTCGTAATGCTACGCCATGCGAGACACCGAATTCATCCGCGGGTTGCTGCGCGTCGAAGATCCTTGGGACGTGACCGAATCAAAGCTCGATCTCGAGCGAAATCGGGTCGATGTTCGGCTTGAATGGCAAGGCGCGGGTCGCTGTCCAAAATGCGATCGGGAGTGCCCCAAGCACGATCATCGCGAGCGCGTCTGGCGTGACCTCGATCTGGCCGGCGACCAACTTTTCTTGCACGCCTCCGTACCCCGGATCGATTGTCCCGAGCACGGCGTCACGACCGTTGCGATTCCCTGGTCAAGCGGTCGCACCGAGTTTACGTCGCGCTTCGAGCGTTTGGCGATCGCCCTCCTACTCGAGATGTCCGTCGCGGCGGTCGCGCGTCGCTTGGGCATCAGCTGGGAGCAAGTCGATTCCATTATGCTCCGGGCGGTCGAGCGCGGTAAGCAGCGGCGACTGCCACGTCTTGTGCGGCATCTCGGCATCGACGAGAAGGCCGTCAAAAAGCGGCATCGGTACTTCACGATCGTGTCCGACTTGGACCGCGGCGAGGTCCTGTGGGTCGGTCGCGGTCGCAAGCGCGAATCGATTGACGCTTTCTACGACGGCCTTTCGCACGAACAACTTCATGCCATTGAGGGCATCGCGATGGATATGTGGCAGCCGTACTTCGAGTCGACCGTAGCACACGTGCCCGATGCGGCACGGAAGATCGTCTTCGATAAGTACCACATCACGGCATATCTCACCAAAGCCGTCGATCTCACTCGTCGAGCGATGATGCGTGACAAGACGCTCGACCGAACGGCATTGAAAGGGACTAAGTATTCCTGGTTGCGCTCGTTTGCGAATCTCGACCGCGACGAACGACGTGATCTGAGCGCCTTGCGGAGCCAGTACAAACGCCTTGGCCGCGCGTGGTCGATGAAGGAGCACTTTACGGAGTTCTGGCGATATCGGCGTGAGTCCGCAGCGCGTCGTTTCTTTGCCGATTGGTACCGGTGGGCGACGCACTCTCAATTGCCCGAAATGATCAGCGTCGCGCGCACGCTCAAACGTCACTTTGCGAACATCATCACGTACATTCGCAAGCCGATCACCAATGCGGCAGCCGAGAGCCTCAACAGCAAGATCCAAATGATCAAATTCCGCGCGCGCGGCTATCGCAATGAGGGCCGATTTGCAGCGGCGATTCTATTCCACTGTGGTGGGCTCGACCTCTTGCCCGCCCACCCGAAGTCCTGAAGCGCCCGCCGAGCAGACCGAGGACTGGCAGACCGAGCGGCGGTATATGAACTCCGACTTACTCACGCCGCTGTAGGGCTGAACGAAATTACACTCGTCCGCGGACACAGTCCAACAACGTTGCTTTCCAATCGAAGTACTCGGTCATATCAAAGTAGCCTCGGCCTAACCATTCGTCGTTCTGCTCCGAAGTAATTTCCGCCCTACGCGAACACGCTGCTGTACGTAATGGAGCACGTCATCGCCGCCGTCGACTGCATCAACGTCCCCGTCGCGCCCAAACAGGATGCGTCGCAATGGGTCGATCTCGCGCAGGCGCGCGCGGAGTGCGCCGCGGGCACG
This sequence comes from Vulcanimicrobium alpinum, assembly GCF_027923555.1. Classification (GTDB taxonomy): domain Bacteria; phylum Vulcanimicrobiota; class Vulcanimicrobiia; order Vulcanimicrobiales; family Vulcanimicrobiaceae; genus Vulcanimicrobium; species Vulcanimicrobium alpinum. The sequence continues at coordinate 3,200,349 of NZ_AP025523.1, forward strand.
AGCCGCTGGGCGTGGGCCGCGGACGATCCCGCGTCCGAGGTGATCCTCGCGTGCGCCGGCGACGTGATGGTCCTCGAGACGCTCGCCGCCGTGAGCATCCTGCGCACGCATGCGCCGTCGCTGCGCATCCGGGTGGTCGTCGTCATCGACCTCTTCACGCTGGCCGGCCCGAGATGCACCCGCACGACGCAAGCCGCTCGAGCACGACGTCCCGGTGGTGTTCGCGTACCACGCCTACCCGCGCACGATCCACGAGCTCATCTACCGCCGGCCCACGCCCGACCGATTCCCCGTTCGCGGCTACCTCGAGGAGGGGACGACGACGACCCCGTTCGACATGATCGTGCTGAAACGCGTCAGCCACTATCACCCGGCCTTGGAAACATTGAAGCGAGCCCACGAACCCGGCACCCCAAGGAAAGCGAGGCGATCGCCGCCGGCGAAGCAGCGCTGCGGCGCCATGCCGAGCACATCGTGCGCGAGGGCACCGATTTGCCGGAAGTGACGGAGTGGCGCTGGTAACGCACAAGGCCGGGTGGGGGAGGCGGCGAAACGGGGCGTTACCGTGTCCCCGCGTGCCCTTTGGACCTCGGCTCTCCTCGCCTTCGCTGCGCTCTCCGGATGCAGCGGCGGCGGCTTGCTGCCCGGCGGTCCGCACTCGATGCCCCCGGACCGCTTGAGCGCGCTCGTGCGCGGGGCGTCGAGCACGAACGCCGTCGACCCGAAACTGGTCTTCGCGATGATCGACGCCGAGTCGCACGGCGATCCCAGCGCCGTCTCGCGCGTCGGCGCGCAGGGGCTCATGCAGCTGATGCCCGACACCTCGGCGCTGTACGGCGTCGTCAACCCATTCGACCCGTATCAGAACGTCGACGGCGGGACGCGCTACCTGCACGACCTGCTGCGGCGCTACCGCGGCAACGTCCGGCTGGCCGTCGCGGCCTACAATGCGGGGCCGGGCGCCGTCGATGCCGCTCGCGGGATCCCGCACTACGCGGAGACGCGCGCCTACGTCGACCGCGTCGTCGCCGGCTTGCGATAACGCGTGGCGGCATTCCCCGGGGTGCGGAGTCCGGCGTTCGCACGCGCCCCGGCGCCGAAACTCCGGCTGCCGATCCTCGACGCCTACCTGCTGCGTGAGGTAGCAGGCCCGTTCGGGTTCGCGCTCGGCGCGTTCTTCCTGTTCTGGTTCGCGAACATCTTCGTGCTCGCGGCCGACTATCTCGTCAACAAGGGCGCGCCGCTGTTTCTGGTGCTGCGCTTCCTGCTCTTCCGCGTCCCGCAGGCGACGCCGCTCGCGTTTCCGTTCGCGAGCCTGTTCGGGACGCTGCTCGGCTTCGGCCGCCTGATGGCGGACAACGAGATCAACGCGCTGCGCACCTCCGGCGTGTCGTTTCTGCGGATCATCCGCCTGCCGGTGCTCGCGGGGGCGGCGGTTGCGATCACGTCGTTCCTGGTGAACGAGCACATCGCGCCGATCGCAACCGACCTCTCGACCCGCAGCTTCTATCAGATTCTGTACCGGTCGCAGACGCTGCCGCTCGAACCAGATATCTTCCGCGCCGACCCCTCGAGCGGGAACGTGTTCTACATTCAATCCGTTGCCGCAGACGGAAAGACGATGCAGAACGTGCAGATCTATCAGCCCGATCGCACGTCGCCGTTTCGCCAGATTCTCACCGCGAAATCCGCGCGCATCGAGGGGACGGAGATCGTGCTGGAAAAGCCGGACATCGCACGCATCAAAGCCGACGGCACCGTGAGCGCGCTCTCGGTGTCGGGGACGGAGATGCGGATCTCGCTGCCGATGGGTGACAATGGGCAGAATTTCTTGAGCAGCTCGTTCAACGACACGTTCACGATGGATTCGAAGCGGCTTGCGCAGGACATCAAGTTCCGCAAGCAGACCGGACAAGGCGGAACGGATCTCGCCGGCCGCGAGCTGACGCTCGGCGGCAAGTACGCGTATCCGTTCGCGTCGTTCATCGCCGTGATCGTCGCGGTGCCGCTCGCGGTGCGGTTCGGCAAGCGCGGGCGGATGCTCGGCGTTGTGCTGTCGATCGTGCTGCTGTTCATCTACTACGGTCTGGTCGCGCTGGCCGGCGCGTTCGGCCGCAACGGTTCGATCGATCCCTACCTCGCGGCGTGGCTGCCGAACATCATCCTCGCGGCGGTCGGCGGGTTTCTGATCTGGCGCGAGGACCGGTGATCCGCCGGGCCTCTCGCCGCGCGGGCGTGACGGTGGTCGCGCTCTCGCTCATGCTGTGCGCGATTCCGCCGATTCCGTCGGCCGGGATCGAAACGACGAATCCGAACTCTCCCGAAGCGACGCACGCGCTCGCGATGCTCGACCAGAGCTGCGGCACCGCACCGCAGGACGTGCAGGCGGCGGAGGTCGCGCAGGCGTCGGCATCGCCGGCAGCGTCCGCGTCGCCGGGTGCCTCCGAATCGCCGGTAGCCTCCGGTTCGCCGGCTGCGGCGGCGAGCGCATCGCCTGCGGCGACGGCATCGCCGAGCCCGTCGCCGACGCCGATCGTCGGCGCGCCGGAGACGGCGCCGAACGGCCCGCAGATCCTCGTTCCGCCGCCGCTGCCGACGCCGCGCGCGCCGACGCCGCCGCCGCTTCCGTCGGCCTCACCCTCGCCGAGCGGCTCGCCCGCCGCGCAGGTGATCCAGCAGGTCAGCGCGCCGCCGTCGAGCACGCCCGTCCCCGCGGCGTATCCAAGCGCCGGCCCGATCGTCTCGCCGACGCCGTCCGCATCGCTCAAGCCCGAACCGGGCGAGACGCTGGGGCCCAACGACTACGCGATCCTCGGCGACCACATCGTCGGCACGAACGAGAAGGGCCAGACCTCCGACCTCGACGGCCACGTCACGATCCTCTACCAGCAGGGGATCCTCGGCGGCGACCACGCGCACTACGACGGGACGCGCTACATCGACGTCACGGGGAGCACGTTCGTCAAGAACGCGGGCGGCGACACGGTGCTCTACGCCGACGCGGTGCGGTTCGACTCGCTCGACCAGCACGCGACGCTGATCAACGGCCGCGGCGAGTCGACGCAGGGCGTCGAGCGCGGAAAACTCCACTTCAAGGGCGCGACGATGGTGACGAGCCGCGACGGCAAGACGCACATCGAGCATGCGAATCTCACGACCTGCGAGAACCCGCGCGGAGGGTATCACGTCGAGTCGAAGACGCTCGACGTCTATCCCGGCGACAAGGCCGTCGCGAAGTCGGCGGTCCTGTTCCTCGGAGCGCTGGCGATCTTCTATCTTCCCGTCGTCGTCATCTCGCTGCGTCAGGATCAGCAAGGGTCGCGGCGCAATCCGGGGTTCGTCCCGATCGTCGGCTACTCGCAGGTCGAAGGCTTCTGGATCAAAGCGCGGATCGGGTTCTCGCCGAGCGACTACTACTACGGGTACTACCGCGTCGAGGAGTACACCCGGATCGGCCTGGGGCTCGGGTACGTTGCGACGATCCGGCGTAAAGACGGCCGCCGCCAAACGGACATCAACTTCTTCCGCCAGAACAATCGCCTCCAGGCGAGTCAGAACACGAACCTCTCGCTCGCCGATCAGGAGTCGTTCTCGCGCGCGACGCGCGGGCAGTTCAACTTCAACTATCAGGGCAACTACGGCCCCAACATCTCGCTCCCGGCGCAGTACTCGCTCAACGCGTCGGTCGACCACGGCGACACGCGCGGCGACCGTCAGAACTACACCTTCCAGCGTACGGCGACCGGAGGCGAGTCGTCGACGAACAACTACGGCTTCACCGATCACCTGCAGATCTCGCAATCGCTGCAGAACGACGTCGCATTCTCGTACACGCACAGCAAATCGGCGTTTTTGAACTCGCCGACGAGCCTGAGCGATCTGCTCCACCTGCAGACGCTCACCCATCTCGTCGGCCGCCGCTACGACTACTCGCTGACGTTCGACCGCTACGACTCGGCGACGCCGTCGAGTCTGCAGAAAGAGCCGGAACTCGTCATCCGGCCGCTGAGCAATCTCTTCCCGAAAGAGACGATCGTGCCGGTGCAGGTTCAGTACACGCTGGGCTTCTACAACGATCCGCAAGGCGGGACGTTCCGGCCCGGCTCGACGACGCCGACCGGGATCGAGACGAGCCGCGGCGAGGCGCGCGTGACGCTAGGCCCGGGGCTCGCGCACGTGCTGGGGAGCGACTTCAACGGCACGCTCACCGTGCAGCAAGATTATTACGGCACCGGCGACGCCAAGGCGCAGATCGCGCAGAACGCGACGCTCACGACGCCGCTCTTCAACCACCTAGTCAACACGATCACCTACTCCAACTCGCACGTGAACGGGCCGTTCAGCGAACCGTTCCGCTCGCTCGACGTGCTCAGCAGCGGCGTAAAACAGGCCAGCGACGTGCTGCGCATCTTCAACCGCGACACGTACTCGCTCTCGTTGACGGGGACGACCTTCTTCAACCGGATGGCGCAGGCGGTCGGGTATCAGTTGACGGCGCGTCCCTCGCCGCGCTCGACGGTGCTGCTGGGCGGAAGCTTCAACCCCGGCCCCGGCAACGGCTTCGGCTTCACCAACCTTCAAGTCGCGACGCCGTTCGGGTACAAGAGCGACCTGCAGTTCGCCACCGACATCGACTGGAAAGCGCACGGGCGCCTGGAAAACAAGAACATCTACTACCGGCACATCGTCGGCGACTGCTACGAGATCCGGCTGTCGTACAACCAGAGCATCAAACAGGTCTTCGCGACCGTCACGCTGCTGGCGTTCCCGTCGGAGTCCGCGAACTTCGGGATCGGGCAGACGGCGTCGCTGAGCTCGATCATTCCGGGTAACTTCTCGTCGGCCGGCTTCACCGGCGGCCCGTAGACCCAACCGTTCGCGAGGTGGATCGATGAACACGTACACGCAGCCGTGCGAATACGCGGAATGCAACTGCACCGTCACCGGCGGGGTCGAAGGCGCCGCCTACTGCAGCGACGTCTGCGAACAGCGTGACTCCACGGACGAGCAGATGGAAGTGAGCTGCGAATGCGGCCACCCGCCCTGCGACGCCGAGTAGACTACGGGGTGTTGAAGACCTCGACGCCGGTGATTTGGGCGGAGGGGACGGACGGGATCGGGTTGCCGGCCGGGCGGACGTAGTTGAACGTGTTGATCGTCTGCGTCGTGTCGATCGACGGCGTCGTCCCCGAGCCGACGACGAACAGCGCGTCGGAGACGTTGGAACTGCGGTCGAGGGTGAACAGGTTGAACGTCCACGACGTGCTCGTCGTCGTGTAGACGAACGGGGGACAGCGGCGCAGGCCGTCACCGCCGGGCGCGGGCGTCGGCGTCGTCGACGGTGCTGGCGACGGTGCGACCGTCGGCGCGGGCGTCGCACCGACGACCGGCGGCGGCCGATCGAACAAACAGCGATCGAACCGGAACTCGAAGCCGTACAACGAGAGCGCGCTCTGGAACGTCGGGTTCACCACGACCTGCTGGCCGACGAGATACGGCCGCGTGATCTGCTGAACCGTCTGCCCCGCCTGCGCATTCTGATAGAACTGGAAGAGCGTCGGGGAGTTCGAGACGGTCGTTCCCCCGCCGCTGAACTGAAAACCGAACGTCCAGTCGGTGTAATTGGAGTTCGTCCCTTGCGCGAGCGGAGGACGATTGTTCCCGGTCGTGTTGAAGACGATGAGATAATTGTAGTTCGAGAAGTCAAGCGGGCCAGCCGTCTCGAACCGCACGATGGTCTGGCCGGAGGGCGCGATGCCGCCGCCGCCGGGCTGGTTCAGCCCCGTCACCTGATGACCGCACCCGGACACCGCCATCATCATCACCGCAACCACTACGGCTGCACCTAGCCGACGCACCCTGTTCACCTCCGCGACCGTTCGTTCGACGGCGCTGGGTTTGCTCTGCGCGTTCGCGTTGCATCTCGCCTTCCCGCAAACCGCTTGGTGGTGGATCGCGCCGTTCGCCTTCGCGGGGCTGATCGGTTCGTGGGCCGTGCTCAGCCCGCGGCGGGCTGCGCTCGCCGGATACGCGAGCGGCCTGGTCTTCTTCACGTTCGGCTTTTCGTGGTTCGGTGAAACCGCGGGGGCGCTGCTCGGACCGGCCGCTCCCGTGCTCGATCTCGGCCCCGCGCTGGCCGAAGCGCTCGCGTTCGCGTTCGCCGCGGCAGTCACGTCGATCGCCGCACGGCGCTGCGGCGCGTTCGCGTTCGCGATCGCCTCGGCCGCAGCGTTCGCGCTGGCGGAGGCGGCGCGTTCGAGCGGCGTGCTCGGCGTGCCGCTCGAGCAGATCGGCGTCGCGATGATCGATTCTCCGTTGCGCCCGCTCGCGGCATACGCCGGCGTCTACGGGATCACGTTCGCGACGGCGCTGCTCGGCGCGTCGCTGGGCTGGTGGCTGCTCGACGCGCGCGACGCGCGGCGCGCGCGCGCGGCGGCCGCGACGTGGATCGCGGTCGCGGCATGCACGGCGCTCGCATGGACGTTCTGGCCCGCCCGTCACGCTGCGCCGCCGTCGCGGCGCGTCGCGGCAGTGCAAGGCGGGATCGCGCAGACGCTCAAGATGACGCCCGGCGGCCTGCAGGTCGCGATCGAACGTTACACCGCGATGACGCGCGCGCTCGTGCCGCAGCATCCGACGCTGATCTTGTGGCCCGAGACCGTGATCCTCGCGCCGCTCGATTATCCGCGCGCCGACATCCGCGCGCTCGCGCAGCGTTTCGCGGCGCTCGCGCGCGAGACCGGGGCGACGCTCTACGCGGGCTCGCTCGCGCAGACGACCGACGGCGCGGAGAACACGCTCTACATCTTCGATCCGCGCAACCCGCGCGTGCTCGACGACGGCAGCGGCGCGACCGCACGATACGGCAAAGAGCAGCTCGTTCCGTTCGCCGAATACATCCCCGGTCCCGAATGGCTGCGGCGGCTCCCGTTCGCCGATCAGATCGGCGTCTACCGGCCCGCGCACAACGCGTTCCCGACGTACGGCGGCGCGACGCCGTTGATCTGCTGGGAGTCGCTCTTCGGCGACATCGCGCATGCACGGCTGCGCGACGATCCGTCGCTGCTGCTCGTCGCGACCGACGACGCCTGGTTCGGTCGGACGGAGTTTCCGTACGAGCACGCGATGGCCGCGTCGCTGCGCGCGGTCGAGAGCGGGCGCTGGGTGCTGCGCGCCGGCGCGACCGGGATCAGCGGGATCGTCGCGCCGGACGGCAGTTGGACCCGGCGCACCGCGCTCGGCGGCGCCGCGACCGTCGTCGGCGAGGTCGGCCCGCCGGTCGACGTCCCCTACGCGCAGCTCGGCCCCGGCGCGATCGCCTTGGCGCTCGCCGGCGCGCTCGCGATCGCGCTGTTCGGGAGGCGGCCGCGCGCATGACGCGTTCCTGGCGCGTCGTCGCGGTCGTCGCGGTGCTGGCGATCCTGGGCTGGGTCGGCTTCGAGATCGGTCGCGCCGGCAGCGACATCCAGGTCCTGCGGAGCCCGCAGTCCTCGACGCTGACCACCGGCCGCGTGAGCGGGAAGCGCGTCGACGGCCGGGCGTGGTCGCTCGACTACGACAAGGTGTCGATGAGTCCGGACGGATCGCTGGCGACGATCGCGCACGTGCGCGACGGACGCCTGCACCGCGCCGGGAAGCCCGACGTCACTATGACCGGCGACAACGTCACGGTGAACACGGCGACCAACGACATCACCGTCGGCGGTCCGGTGTCGTTTCGCGAACCCCTCGGCGCGCAGCGCGTCCGAACGTTCCGGACGAACGGGGCGCGCTACATCGGCGGGACGCGGGTGCTCATCCTCGAGCACCCCTCGACGATCACCGACGACGGGGCGACGATCGCGGTCGCGTCGGCAACGATCGATTTCCGGACCGGCGACGTGAAACTGGGACGGATCGAAGGGACGCGACCGGGAAGCGCTCCGTGATGCCGCGTGCCGCCGTCGTGATGCTCGTCTTCGCACTGCGTCCCCGCAACGGCGCCGGCGGCGCAGACGCCGATACCCGCGCCGACCTCCCCGCTCGCGGGACGCGGCTACGTGACGGACTACTCCACCGCGGCGCGCGCGGTCGCGTTCCGCCCCTTCACGCTCCGGGCGCCGATCGGCGACGTGGCGATCATCCCGCCGTTCAACGGCGAGGGCATCTCCAAGAACGAGGGGATCGCACCTGCCTATACGCGCAGCGGGCACGCGTGGATCCTCCAGCAGTGGCACCGCAACGCGGGGACGCTGGCGGCGTTCGCGACGCTCCCGGCGGACGGGGTTTGCCGCGACGTCCACGCCGTCGGCGGACGCACCAAACCGCGCGGCGTCGCCTGGACGACACCGCACGGGATGGTACTTTCACTTACGCCCGACGGCGTTGCCGATCCGGGCACGATCCGGGCCGAGTTCCGGCGGCTCGTCGGCCTGGGTGCATGCCGCTGACGGTCTCGGGATCAGCCCTCGGGCTCTTCCTGGGCGTTCTTCTTCGCCTCGGCGATCAGCTTCTTGACCTTCTGACCGCCCTTATGACCGATTTGCTCGTAAAAATTCGGTCCGTACTTTTCCTTGACGACCTTGCCGCCTTTTTGACCGATCGACTCGTAAAACTCGGCACCGTGACGCTCGCGCGTCGCCTGACCGCCCTTGCGGCCGATCTCCTCGTAGAAGCCCGAGCCGTACCGGTCCCGCACCGTGTCGCCGCCCTTTTTGCCGGCTTCGCGAACCGACATCTCACCTTCGACCTTGTCGGTCCGCGGCTTGGCCGCGGCCTTCTTCGGGTCGGCCATCCGTCAGCCGGCCGTTTTGGTCGTTCGTTTGAGTTTCTGACCGCCTTTGGCTCCGATTTCTTCGTAGAACGACGGGCCGTATTTGCTCTTGGTGGCCTCGCCGCCCTTACGCCCGATCGCTTCGTAGAACTCGGACCCGTATTTCGCCTTCACGCGGTCCCCGCCACGTTTGCCCGCCTCGCGGACACTCATGCCGCCGCCGTTGGTGATTCCGTTGTCGTTGGTCGCCATATTGGAAATAGTCCCCCTGAGCTATCGGCCCACCGTCTGCCCTGTACCCAGCGAAAGCTAGGTTAAACGCTGCTCTGGACGATCTTCGAGCGCCCCCGAGTCTACGACGGCTCCGGTGATGCGCCGTACACCACCGATGTCGCCGTCGCGGACGGCAGGGTCGTTGCGATCGGGGACCTCTCCGACCGCGAAGCGCGTGAACGAATTCCGTGTGATGGATTTGCTCTTGCGCCGGGCTTCATCGATGTCCATTCCCATTCTGACGAGCTTTGGCTCATCGACGGACGCTGCGAGAGCAAAATTCGTCAGGGCGTCACGACGGAGATCGCCGGAAACTGCGGAACGTCGGTGGCGCCGCTGTTCGGCGCCGCCCTCGATAAGAAGCGCGCCGCGGCCCGCGAGTATCGCCTGGACGTCCACTGGAACACGTTCGATGCGTTCTTCACCCTGGTCGAACGCAACGGCGTCGCGCTCAACGTCGCATCGCTGGTCGGGCTGGGTACGACGCGTCTGTGCGTGGCGGGTCACGAGGCGCGCGCGCTCGAGCGCGACGAACTCGTCGCGCAGCAGCGCCTCGTGACGGGCGCGATCGAAGAAGGCGCGCTCGGCGTGTCGAGCGGGCTCATCTACGAACCCGGGCGATACGCGGATCGTGCGGAGCTCGTCGCGTGCGCGGCGGCAGCGCGCGAGGCGGGCGCGCCGCGCTACGTCTCGCACGTGCGCAACGAGGGCGACACGCTCGAAGACGCGATCGCCGAGGCGCTCGCGGTCGGCGATGGCGCCGAGGTCGCGGTGCAGTGCTCGCACCACAAAGCGGCGGGACGCCGCAATTGGGGAAAAGTGCATCGCACGCTGGCGACGATCGACCGCGCGCGGGCGCGCGGCCTCGACGCGGGATGTGACGTGTATCCCTACATCGCGTCGTGGACGGAACTTGCGACGGTTCTGCCGCCCGCGGTGCGCGACGGCGGCGATGCGGCCGCGTTGCAGCGCCTGCGCGATCCCGAGCAGGCGCTTGCGGCGGCGCTCGCGATCGAACTCGCGCGCGACTCTCGCCTCGGCGGCGACGGCTTCGATTCGATTCTGATTACCAGCGTCGGCAGCGAACGAAACGCCGACATCGCCGGGATGCGCCTCGACGCGCTCGCACGGCGATGGGGAACGACGCCCGCGCGAGCGGCGATCCGCTTGCTGACCGAAGAAGAGATGCAGGTCGAGTCGATGTTCTTCACGATGAACGAGGACGACGTCGCAGCGGTGCTCAGCGCGCGCTTCTGCAGCATCGGAAGCGATGCGTCGGCGCGGGCATTCAGCGGGATCACCGCGCGCGGCGTGCCGCATCCGCGGACGTACGGAACGTTTCCGCGCGTGTTCGGACGCTTCGTGCGCCAGAGGCACGTCCTCGACGAGGCCGAGGCGGTGCGGCGCATGACGGCGCTCCCGGCCGCGCAGTTCGGGCTGCGCGAACGCGGAACGATCGCGCGCGGAATGCACGCCGATCTGGTCGTGTTCGATCCGCAGCGCATCGTCGATCGCGCGACGTACGATCGGCCGGCGGTCCCGCCGGAGGGGATTCGCGACGTGTACGTGAACGGTCGCGCCGTCTTGCGGGACGGTACGATGACGGGCGCGCTTCCGGGCCGCGCCCTGCGGAACGGCGCGTGAACCTCGCCGAGCTCGAACCCGCGCGGCGCGACGCGCTGCTGGCCGGGGCCAAGCGCCTGCGCCTAGCCCGCGGGGAGCCGGCGTATCTTCTCGGCGACCGGGCCGACCGCGTGTTCTTCGTCCGCAGCGGGCGCGTGAAGATCGTCCGCACCAACCCCTCGGGCGCGGAAGCGATTGTCGGGATCCGCAGCGAGGGCGACGTCTTCGGCGAACTCACCGGCGTCTCGGCGGGCTACGCCCCGTGGCAGGGGCTGCACGGCGCCGGCGGCGACGCGGTGCGCGCCACCAGCGCGATCGCGATCGAGCCGGCGGAACTCGACGTCCTCGCGGCGCAGGCGTTCGCCGGCGCGCTCGACGGCGACGTCGCGATCGCGCGCGCGTTCGCGCGCGGCGTCGCCCGCCGGCTCGCCGCGGCGGAGCACGAATTGGCCGAACTGATGGGGAAGAGCGTCCCGGGACGTCTCGTCGATGCGCTCGGACGGCTCGCCGCGGAACACGGGGTCGCCGGCGACGACGGCACGATCCGGATCGGGATCAACTTGACCCACAAAGACCTCGCGGACATGATCGGAACGAGCCGCGAGACGCTGACCAAAGAGCTGCGCGTCCTCGCCGACGTCGGATTGCTGCGCGTCGCCCACAAAACGGTGACGCTGGTGCAGCCGAAGGCGTTTCCGTTCGCGCGCCGCCCGTTCACCGGTTCGACGTGATCGCGCGGAGCGTGTTTCTCGCGCTCGTCGGCGCCGCCGCCGTTTCGCCGACCCCCTCGCCGCACGGGATCTGGGCCGACGTGACGCTCCAGCGCGAAGGAAGCGCGCTGCTCTCGCCGTTCACCGTCGCGATCGCGCTCCACAACGCGACAGGTCATCTGGTGCGTCTGCGCTTCCCCACCGCCGATCTGTTCCGCGTCGACGTCCTGCACGACGACTCGCCGGTGTGGTCGTCAGTGACAGGTCATAAACCGATCCCCATCACGCGCCAGCTGGACGTGTCGCCTGGGCTGCTGCGGCTCGCGCAGGTGATCGTCGACTCGACGACCGACGATCATCGCGCGTTCGCACCTGGGCGCTACACCGTGCGGGTCGCGATGCTGGGAACGAATTTCGGGACGATCGTCGACAAGGCGGTGAGTTTCGATCCGCCCGACACGATCGCGCGCGCGCTCGCGACGAAGCCCGGCACGGTCATCACGATCGCCGGCGAACCGTACATCGACGGCGGAACGCCGCGCCTGCGCGATACGACCGGAACGCTGCGCCTCTCGCGCGCGCTCGGCATCCGCGCCGTCGGCACCTATGTCGTGCGCGGCTTCCTCGACGCCGCCGGCGACGAACGCGTCTTCGACGTCGGACGCAGCGCGCCGGCATTCGAAAACGCGCCCAGTCCGTCACCTTGAGCGAGTCGAAGGGCCGCCCCGTACCGTCTCACGACCAGCGCAGGATCATCCCGCACTCGACGAGTCCGCCGCCGAACCCGTAGAGCATGACGCGGTTGCCGCGCTTGACGCGGCCGTCGGCGATCGCCGGCGCGAGCGCGAGCGGGATCGACGCCGACGACGTGTTGCCGTGCAGTTCGTAACTGGTGAGCATCCGTTCGCGCGCGATCCCCGCACGCTTTGCGATCGATTCGATCATCCGGCCGTTCGCGCTGTGCGGAACGAACCAGTCGATCTCGTCGGCACGCATCTCCGCCTGCGCGAGCAGCTCGGCGATCCCGGCGGTGATGTTCGTGAGCGCCCATTCGTAGACGGCGCGGCCGTTCTGGTGCAGGTAGCGGTCGGGCGAGACGACGCCGCCGATCTCGCTGCGCAAGCCGGTCTGAAAGAGTTCGCGTCCGGCGGCGCCGTCGCTGTTGACGCGACGCGCGAGCACCGTCGCGGGCGCGCCGCGGTCGATCGTGACCAGCGCCGCCGCGGCGCCGTCGCCGAAGAGGATGCACGTCGAGCGATCGGTGTAGTCGGTGATCTTCGAGAGCGACTCACCCGCGACGAGCAGCACGTTGCGCGCGCGGCCGGTCTCGAGCAGCGCGTCGGCGACGTCGAGCCCGTACATGAATCCGGCGCAGGCCGCGCCCAGATCGATCGCGCCGACGCGGCGCAGGCCGAGCTGCTCCTGCACGCGCGCCGCCACGCTCGGAAACGCGTAGTCGGGCGTCACCGTGCAGGCGATGACGAAGTCGACCGCGTCGAGGGAGCCGCCGTTGCGTTCGAGCGCGCGCACGGCCGCAAGGCACATGTCGCTGGTGAACTCGTCGTCTCGCGCGATGCGCCGCTCGCGCATCCCCGTCCGCGAGACGATCCAGTCGTCGGTCGTGTCGACCGAACGGGCGAGGTCCGCGTTCGTCAGACGCCGTTCGGGAACGTACGTCCCCATCGCGGCGATCCGGAGCGAGGATGTCACGGCGCGCACGCGCGCGGGGTCGAGCATCGTCTGCTGCACCTCCGGCCCTTCGCAGGCGAGAGCGGTCGCCCTTCGCGGGCCTGCTAGCCCGACGGCGGCCGGCTCCCTGCCGCGGGCGCCGGCGCTTCCATGCCCGGCGTCACGAGTGAATGGTACAGCCCCGTCACCGCGACCGCGTGAAAGCCTTGATACGAGAGCGACAGCAGCGTGATCAGCACGTAGCCGACGAGCCCGGAGATCAGCGCCGGCGGCGCCGGCAGCACGAGCGGCGCATCGCCCTTGGTCGATCCGACCATCGACATCTGCAGCGGCAGCAAGAACGGATACGAGAGAAACGAGATCCCGTACTGAATCGCGAAGAGCACCAGAGCCGCGATCGCCGACGTCGCGAACGCGCGCCGCACGAGCGCGATCGATTCGCCGATCGCGGCGAAGCCGCCGCGGTGTCCCGCGACGACGGCGGGGAGCACGTACATCGTGAACAGCGGCAGCGCGAGGAACGACAGAAACAGCGTCGGCAGCGCGAGCAGCAGCGCCAGCAGGACCAGACCGAACATCCCGATCCCCGCGACGAAGACCGTGCCGAACGACGCACGCACGGCGGCGAGCGCATCGCCGATCGACGTGTCGCCGCGTTCCCACAACGCGTTCGCCATCCCGTACATCGCCGCGTACGCCGCGACCGAGCATGCGAGCATCACGACGATGAACGCGGCGTACCCGATGAGCGCGGGTGCGATTACGGTTGCCGGCGAGGCATGGTGCGCCGTGGCGGCGATCGCGACGATCGCGATCCAGACGACGAACGCGATCGCGCCGCCGATCAGCGGAAGGAAGATGATCACCGGCGGGAGCGCGACGAGCGGGCGGTAGCGGAAAAGCGCCCACGACCGCGAGAGCATCACGTCGAGCGACATCGGCGACGGCGGCGGGGCGGTCATGGCTTCTCCTTCGCGGCGAGGTCTGCCAGGAGCATACCGTAGGTGCGCGCGCTTTGTTCCCGCAGCGCCGCGAGGCCGCCGTCGTTCTCGATGACGTAATCGGCACGCGCCCGTGCGAGCCCGGGATCGATCTGCGCCGCCATCCGTCGCTCGACGTCGGTGCGTTCGGCCTTGTCGCGCGCGATCACGCGCGCGATCCGTGCCTCGTCGGAAGCGATGACGACGACCGTCTTGTCGCACGCGCGCCAGAAGTCGCCTTCGAAGAGCAGAGGGACGACGTGCACGACGATCCCGTCGGGTGCTTCCGCTTCGCGCTGCGCGCCCAGCGCGCGCACGCGCGGATGGACGATCGCGTTGAGCCGTTCGCGGGCGCCCGGGTCGGCAAACACGATCGCGGCGAGTGCCGGCCGGTCGAGCGCGCCGCGGGCGTCGACCGCCTGCGGCCACGCCGACGCGATCGCGCGCACTCCTTCCGACCCGGGCGCGACCGCTTCGCGGGCGAGGACGTCGGCGTCGACGATCGTAGCGCCGTCTTGGGCGAAGAACGCCGCCACCGCGCTCTTCCCCGACCCGATCCCGCCGGTGAGCCCGACGCGCAGCTTGGCCATCCCGGAAAGTATACGCAGCCCGCTGCCCGAACGCCGTTTCCGCCGCCAGGAGGTGTCTGGATGCAGCAGACGGACGCAGTCTTTTCCGGTTCGATTGCCGAGATGTACGACCGCTATCTGGGCGCGCTGCTCTTCGAGCCGTACGCGGAGGATCTCGCCGAACGGCTGCGCGACCACGACGGTTCGGCGGTGCTGGAGACCGCCGCCGGGACGGGGATCGTGACGCGCGCGCTGGCCCGCGCGCTGAAGACGGCCTCGATCGTCGCGAGCGATCTCAATCCCGGGATGATCGAGCGCGCCGCCGCGGCGAGCAACGCGCCCAACGTGCGCTGGGAGCAAGTCGACGCCGGCGCGCTTCCGTTCGGCGACCGGACGTTCGGGCTCGTCGTCTGTCAGTTCGGGGTGATGTTCTTTCCCGAAAAAGTCGCGGCGTTCCGCGAGGCGGCGCGCGTGCTCGCGCCCGGCGGGCGATTCGCGTTCAACGTCTGGGACGATCTGGGCGCCAACCCGGTCCCGCGAGTCGTGCACGAAACCGTCGCAGCCGCGTTTCCGCAGGATCCGCCGCAGTTCATCGCGCGCACGCCGCACGGTTTCGCAGACACCGCAGCGATTGCGACGTGGCTGCGCGACGCCGGTTTTCACGACATCACGGTCGACGCGGTCGAGAAACGCTCGCGCGCGGCATCGGCGCGCGCGATCGCGATCGGGTTCGTGCAGGGAACTCCGGTACGATCGGAGATCGAGGAGCGCGACGCGGGCCGGCTCGCGGAGCTGACCGACGCCGTCGAAGCCGCGCTGATCGAACGCTTCGGCAACGGCGCGGTCGACGCGACGATGCGTGCGAACGTCTTCATCGTACGTACCTGAAACGCAGCGAAGGAGGCGTTGCCGCCTCCTTCGTGCCGATCCGACTCGCGCGCTCGTGCGCGCAACGTGCTAGATGCTGGTGGTCGAGAGTTCCGCGCCGAGCGGCCCGAAGCCGTCTTCGGCGGGGAAGTCCACGAGCTCGTCCGGCGCGATGTCGGCGACATGCTGGATCGAACCGGTGATGCGCCGCGTGCCGTTGTTGATCGTGAGCAGCGTGACGTCGACTTCCTGACCCGGCGAGTACTGGACGCTCGCGTCGAACTCGCCCTTCGGCACCATCGCGAGGACGCCCGGGACGATCTCGACGAGGAGATAGTTCGGGGTGACCTTGACGACTTGCGCGACGAGCTTGTTGCCTTCCCAGAGCTTGTCGGCGTGCTCGACCCACGGGTCGGGCAGCGCGTGCTTGAGGGAGAGCGAGACCTTCTTCGCTTCGGGATCGAACTTCATCACCTCGACCGAGACGGTGTCGCCGATCTTGACGACTTCGGACGGGTGCTTGATGCGCGCGTACGAGAGCTCGGAGTTGTGGATGAGTCCGTCGATGCCGCCGAGGTCGACGAACGCGCCGAACTCGGCGAGCCGGACGACGACGCCTTCGCGAATCTGTCCGACCTGCAGCGTGCCGAGCAGCTCCTGCTTCTTCGCGTTGAGTTCTTCTTCGAGAACTTGGCGCTGCGAGAGCACGACGCGGTGACGCTTGTGGTCGAGGTCGATGACCTTGAGCCGCAGTTTCTTGCCGACCAGTTCGTCGAGGTTGCCGACCGGCTGACGCCGGATCTGCGATGCGGGAACGAAGCCGCGCATCCCGAGATCGACGAGCACGCCGCCCTTCACGACTTGCGTGACGGTCGCTTCGATGACTTCGTCGTTATCGTGCGCTTCGATGACCTTCTCCCAGGTCTTCAGCGCGCGGGCACGGCGCTCGCTCAGATAGAGCTGGCCGTCCTGGTCGTCGATCCGGTGGATCATGACTTCCAGGGTGTCGCCGACTTTGAGCTCCTTCGGTTCGATCGCCAGCGACAGCTCGCGGAACGGGAGGATGCCTTCGGACTTGCCGCCGATGTCGACGAGCAATTCGTCCTGATACTTGGCGACGATGACGCCGGTGAGAACCTGGCCCTCATCGAGGACCTTGAGGGACTCTTCGTAGAGGCGCTGTTCCAGCGCGAGCTGGTCTTCTTCTTCGTGGGCCGCCGTCGGTACGGTCGGCTCGATCGTAGTAGTGATGTGAGGTAACTTCCTTCGTTTTGTATTTTATTTTTGACAGCTCCGGCACCACCAGGTGCCGCGCTGTCCGATCACCGTGCGGACGATGGGTTTGCCGCAGCGAGGACACGGTTCGCCGAGGCGGCCGTAAACGGCGAGTTGGTTTTGGAACCCGCCCTTCAGCCCCTCAGCGTCGACGTAATCGTCCACGCTCGTCCCGCGGGCGTCGATCGCACGCTGGAGAACGCTTCGAACTGCGCCGTGCAGCCGGCGGCGAGCCGGCCTGCTGATCTTGTGTGACGGGCGGCTCGGCCGGATCCCCGCTTCCCACAAGGCTTCGCACGCATAGATGTTTCCGACGCCGGCGATCCGGCTCTGATCGAGCAAGAACGCCTTGATCGGCGTGCGACGCCCGTCCAGCATACTCACAAACGCCTCGCTGGTAAACCCCTCGGAAAGCGGTTCCAGACCGCCGTCCGCATCCCAGGGGTCGCCTGCTTCCAACAGCCGCATCCGGCCGAATTGGCGCACGTCGGCGAAGCTGAGCCGCGTTCCGTCGGTGAATCGGAGGACGATGTGGGTGTAGGGATAGGGCTCGGGGTACTCCGCGCCGTGGACGATCAGGCGGCCGGTCATCCGCAGGTGCACCGCCAGCCGGCGGCCCGAACCCAAGGCGATCACGACGTACTTGCCGCGTCGCCCCACCGCCCCGATCGTCTCGCCGGCGAGCGCCGCGGCGAAGTCGACGCCGGGCGCCGCGACCGCGATCTTCGCCATCGAGATCGCGACCGCGTCGATGGTCTTGCCGGTGACGGCGTTGGCGAGGCCGCGCGCGATCGTCTCGACTTCAGGGAGTTCGGGCATTGGCGGTAGGACCCGGGATGCGGGTGGATTGTTTGCGGCCGGGCCGCCGTCAGACCGGGGCGTCTCCTTTGTGGGCGCCGTAGCGCTGCGGCTGGAAATACCAATCGGGGAGCGATTGCGCGAAGGTGACGTCGCGGAACGCGTAGTGCGTTTCGAACTCCCAGTCGTCGGTGCGGCCGTCGATCGTCGCGATCAGCGGCGTTCCGTCGCGCATCGCGAAGCGCACGTCGAACTCTTCGGGGAGCGACGCTCCGGTGTCGCCGAGGTAGAGGTGATCGCGCACTTTCATGCGGCGCAGTTCGTAGGTCTCCGCGTCGACCCACAACTCGTCGATGCGATTGCGTTCGGGGTCGCGTTTCCAGATGAGCCACAGGTGCCAGGCGTCGCCGTCGCGCGCGACGCGTTCGACGCGGTAGTCGCCCTCGACCGTGACGCTCGTGACGCCGATCGTCGGCAGGTCGGTCGCGGAAGGCTCGGGCGAGGGCGCGGGGCGCGCGTACAGGCGCGGTTCGAAGACGTCCGCATCGGGCGGGCCCGGATCGACGCGGCCGTCGAACGCGACCGTCACGTTCTCCAACGGTCCGACGGTCGATCCGTTCCACTGCCTGCGCGTCAACGCCGAGCGATCGGAGCGGCGGCACCACACGCGCAGCGTGTAACTGTTCTCCATGTCGTACTCGCGGCGACGACGATCCGTGCGCTCGACGGTGTAACTGACAAACGGCGCGTGCGCGTGCGCGCGAAACGCCGCCTTGGCGAGCCGAAGAATCTCGTCGCCGCGCGGGACGGGTGCGGCCGTCTGCGCCGTGCAGGCGAACGCGGTCGCAATCGCAATCGACGCGAGTGTTCGCCTCGGCATCATCGCGCGGCGAGCGGCGGGATCCCGAGGCGCACCCCGGGCGCCAGTGCGAGCCGCTTCGCTTCGCCGGCGGCGAGTTCGATCACGTAGCGGCCCAGCCCGTCGCGGCGCGCCACCTCGTCGTCGGTGGTGCGGAAGGTCGAGGCCGGAACGTCGGCCGCCACGCCGGTGACGACGCCGTCGGCGCGCACGAAGATCATGTCGAGCGGCGCGATCGTGTTCTTCATCCAGAAGTAACGGCGCTGATCGCCGTCGGTGAACGCGAAGATCATCCCCTCGGCGGGCGGGACGACCGGAACGCCCATCAGCCCGTGCTCGCGATCCGCTTCGTTCGCAGCGACGGCGAGGCGCAGCGTCGTACGCGCACCGGTCACCTCGAGCGCACGGCACGTCGCCGCCGCGCGCTGCGGGAGCGGGATCGCGGTGCAGTACGGAAGGCTGCCGGCGTGGGCGCCGGTCGCACGGGCCGCCGGCGCGGCAACGGCGAGTGCCGCGGCGGCCGCGACCGCGATGCGGCGCGAGCGGAACGCCGCAGGCGTCGGCGTTCTCCCTTCAGGCGGAGGCGGCCGCTTCGAGTTCATCCGCTTCGACGTCGAACGAGGCGACGTCGTACCAATTCGCGCCCGACTTGAGCGTCGCTTCGATCGGGACGCTGAGTTCGAGCGCGTGCTCCATCTCGTGTTTGACGACGCGCGCGACGGCGTCGAGATCGGTGCGCGCGACTTCGAAGATCAGTTCGTCGTGAATCTGCAGCAGCATCACCGCGTCGAGGCGTTCGGCGGCGAGGCGGCGGTCGAGCCGGACCATCGCCAGCTTCATGAGATCGGCGGCCGAGCCTTGCAGCGGCGCGTTCGTCGCCTCGCGTTCGGCGGCGGCGCGAAGCGCGTAGTTCTTCGCGCGCAGATCGGGCATGTAGCGGCGGCGCCCGAGAATCGTCTGGACGTAACCGCGTTCGCGGGCTTCCTCGAGCGAACGATCGATGAAGCCGCGCACGCCGGGGAACCGGTCGAAGTACGCCTGCGACATCTGCTTGGCCGCAGCGCGGTCGATTTCGAGCCGCTGGGCGAGCCCGAAATCGGACATGCCGTAGAGCAGTCCGAAGTTGACCGCCTTCGCCATGCGCCGCTGGTTGGGATCGACTTCGGCGAACGGTCCGATGTCGAAGATGCGGCGCGCCGTGAAGTCGTGGATGTCCTGGTGTTCGTGGAACGCCGTGCGCATCGCTTCGTCACCGCTCAGATGCGCCATCAATCGCAGTTCGATCTGCGAATAGTCGGCGGCGAGCAGGACGCGGTCGGGCGACGGCGCGACGAACGCCTTGCGGATCAGCCGTCCGAGATCGCTGCGCACCGGGATGTTCTGCAGATTCGGATTCGTCGACGAGAGGCGCCCGGTCGCGGTCGCCGTTTGGCGGAACACCGTGTGCAGGCGGCCGCGCGCGTCGAGCAGCGTCGGGAACACGTCGATGTACGTGTTTTTGAGCTTTGAGACTTCGCGGTATTCCTGGATCTTCTGTGCGATCGGAAACCCGCGCAGGCGCTGCAGTTCGGCGTCGTCGGTCGACCAGCCGGTCTTGTTGCGCTTGCCGGCCGGCAAATTGAGCTTGTCGAAGAGAATGCGCCCTAGCTGCTGGGGGCTGCCGAGGTTGAACTCCTCGCCCGCGAGGTCGTAGATTTCGTGCTGCAGCCGCGCCACGTCGGCGTCGACTTGCACCGCCAATTCGCGCAGCGTCGCCAGATCGAGCGCGACGCCGGCGCGCTCCATCCCCGCGAGTACCGTCGCGAGCGGCAGTTCGACGTCGGCGTAGAGCGCGTGCTGGCCGCGACGCTCGAGTTCGGCGCGCGTCGTGTGCGCGAGCCGCCCCGCGGCGTCTGCGGCGGAGGCCGGTTCGTCGGGGAGGACGCGGTCGAGAAACTCGCCGGCGGCCTGACCGACGTCGGCGAACGTGCGCGACGGATTGAGCAGGTGCGCCGCGAGCATCGGGTCGTCGCCGGCGAAGCGCAGCGGCAGCGCGAGCGCGCCAATTTCCGACTTCACATCGTAGGCGATGAGGTGCGGGACGCGCTCCCACACATGCGCGAACGCGCCGGCGACCGCGTCGACCTCGAGCGCGGAGCGCAGGAACGCGAAGCCGCGCCCGTCGTCGACCGAGATCGCCACCGCGTCGCCGCGCATCGCGACCGCGACCCGCTCGCGCGCCGCGGCGTCGTCGATGAGCGCCGCGAGCTTCGCGAAATCTGGCGGATCGGTGATCGCGGTGTACGACTCGTACGCGCCGGCGAGCTGTTCGTCGGAGGCGATCGGCGGCGGCGCCTCCGGCGGCTCGAGCCGCGCCAGCAGCGTCTTGAACTCGAGTTCGCGATAGAGCGCGTAGAGCGCGTCGTTCGCCGGCGCCGCGTACGCGGCGCTCTCCCAGTCCAGCGTCAGCGGCAAATCGCGCTTCACCAGCGATACGTCGCGGCACACGCGAGCCTGCTCGCCGAATTCGCGGATGAGCGCTTCGAGCTTCGGTGTTCCGGCAAGCGCCGGCTGCGCGATCAGCGCGTCGAGCGAGCCCGCGTTCTTGATCAGTTTGATCGCGGTCTTCTCGCCGACGCCCGGAATGCCCGGAAGATTGTCGGACGGGTCGCCCTTGAGTCCGCGATAGTCGGGCAACTGCCGCGGCGCAAGATCGAATCGCTCGCGCACCGCGGCTTCGTCGTAGCGCCCGAGTTCGGTGATTCCGCGGCGAGTCGTCAGCACCGTCGTGCGGTCGTCGACGACCTGCAGCAGATCGAGGTCACCGGTGACGACGAGGACCTGCTGCTGCGCATCTTCGGCCTGACGCGCGAGCGTGGCGATCACGTCGTCGGCTTCCTCGTTGTCGATCTCGACGATCGGAATACCGTACGTCGCGAGGATCTTGCGCACCAGCGCGAATTGCGAGCGCAGCTCGTCGGGGGTTTCCTGGCGCTGCGCTTTGTAGTCTTTGTAGAGCGCGACGCGCGCTTTGGGGATGCCGCGGTCGAACGCCGCGATCACGTGCGTCGGCTTCTCGTCGTTGATGATCTTCGTGACCATCATCGTGAAGCCGTAGGCCGCGTTGATCGGGACGCCGCGCGTGGTCGTGAGCGCCGGCAGCGCGAAGAACGCGCGGTACACCAGCCCGTACGTGTCGAGCAGCATCAAGCGCGACGTTCCGGGCGGCGCGCCGAGCTGCATCGTCGTCTCTTCGCCCATCATCGCACCTCCAGCGCCAGCGTCGCCGCACCGACATCGCCGTCGTCGGAGACCTTGAGCACCGAGACAACGTAGCGTCCCGGCGTCTCCGGCAGCGCGACGTCGAAGGTTTCGCGATCGAAGCGCTCGACCCGCCACAGCAGCGAGCGCTCCGCCGCGGCGCCGAGCGTCGCCGCTGCCGCCGGTCCGCGATCGGTCGCGCCCAGATCGACGGAGGTCGACTGGCGCGGCGTGACCGACGCGTGCCAGGCCGGGTCGGCCGACGCCGGATTCTGCGTCGTCGTCCCCGCGCCGGCGAGCACCGCGGCGGCGTCATCGAACGACGCCGCCCCGCCCGCGCGCGCGTCGCCGAGCCGGATCGCGATCGTAGCGCTCGCGCGTTCGGCGCCGTCGGCGATGGAGAGGTGCGCCGTGCTGCCGGGCGCGTACGTCGGCCGGTCGGCCGACAGCGTCGTTTCGCGCGCGTGACCGGGGCCGTCGACGGCGATCCGGTGTGTCGCGTATTCGAACGCGCCGTCGCGGACGAACGCGACGCCGACCGCCGCGTCGCCGACCGTCTCGGGGACGACGAACGTCGCGCCGACGTGACCGTTTGCGGCGGAGAGCGTCTGTTCGCCCAGCGAGCGTGCGCCTTCGAGGTCGACGAACGCGTCGCCGCCGGCGCCGGAGAGCGAAGCGTCGACGGCGACGCGCTCGCCCACGCGATAGCGCGCTTTGTCGGTCGTGATCCGCGCTTCGACGCTGCGCCGCGAACGCGTTCCCAACAGCGCCTGCGGCGCGACCGTCACCGCGTTGACGTCGACGGCGTGCGCGGCGTCGACGTCCGCCTGCGCGTAGATCAGGTTCGTCCCGGGGACGACGTTGCGGAACACGGCGTGCGCGCGTCCGTCGGCGTCGAGCGTCACTTGCGCGCTCTGCTCGGTGGGCCCGTGCACGAGCCGCAATTTTACGAACAGTCCGGCCGCCGGGCGACCGTCGGCTGCGTCGAAGCCGCGCACGACGATCGCGACGGGTTCGCCGATGTCGGCGTTGGGGCGTTCGGGCGTGACCGCGAGCGCGACGCGTGCGCTCGAAGCGACGATCCGTCCCGTCGCGGTGGCGGCTCCGCTCGATGCGACGACGCCGTACGTCGACGCGAGGCCGTCGCTCGGCGCCGGAATCACCGCGCGGCCGATTCCGAGATCATCGGTGCGCACGCGCTGATCGACGATCCGCGAAGTCCCCCACGACGGCGCGTCGGCGACGGCGCCGGGTTCGGGGACGTGCGGCGAACGGACGACCGTGATCCGGACGTCGCGACCGGCGGCGGGCGTGCCGTCGGCGCGCTTCGCGGCGACCGCAAGCGGAATGCTCGCGTCGGGCGCGCACGCGGTGCAGGCGGGCGTCACGGTCAGCGCGATGTCGCTGACGCCGTCTACGTGCAGCGACGCGCCCGCGTTCGCACCGCCGAGCGTCGCGAGCACGGCGGCGTCGCCGGCGGGCGCGTCCGCGGGCAGCGCGAGCTCGGCGCTGAACGCGCCGGCCGCGTCGAGCTTCGCGCCTGCGGTTGCGATCGTGCGGCCGCGCGCGAGGATCGCCACCTTCGCGTCGCCTCCGGCCGGGCGGTACACCGTTCCCGCGCGCCGGCGCGCGAACCCGATCACGCGCACGCGATCGCCGGCGCGCACCGATGCGCGCTCGGTTCGCACCCCCATGACGGTCGCGGGGACCGGCGGCTGCGGAAGAAACGACACGAAGGTCTTGCTCTTGCCCCATTCGGCGAGCGCGAACCGCGGCCGCGCGCCGGCACTCCGCCGCGCGACCCCGTGCGCGTCGGTCTTCCCGTACTCGAACGATGTTCCGACGAGATACGTCAGGCGCATCCCCGCGAGCGCTTTGCCGCTCCCCAAGTCCGCAGCGTAGAGCACGATCCCGCCCGGCGACTCTTTGGTGATGATCCCCACGCGCGTGAGATCGAGCCACGCCTGCTGCACCGCGTCGCCGCGCCGCGCTTCGATCACAAAGAATCCCTCGCGATTCTGCAGCGGCACCTCGACGTCGTTGGGTGTGAAGCGCAGCCCGGGCGGCGGGGTGAAACGCCATCGTGCGACCGGCGTACGATGCGCGGTGTCGATCGCACGCGCGCGGGACGAGCCCGCGATCAGCACATCGGCCGGGTCGGCGTCGTACGCGGCAAAATCGACCGGCGCACCACTGTAAGTATCCAGGCGTACCGCGATGCGCTTCCACGGAACCGCGACGTCGCGCGCGTAGAGTGCGAAGGTGCGGTCCCATTTCCCGGAATCGGGGAGCGGCCGCGCGCCGATCAGCCCGAGCGCGAGCAAGGCCGCGCCCAGGCGTCTAGCGTTCGTAGAGAATCGTTCCGGCAACGTTGGGGTCGTTGGTGCGGAAGCCGATGGTGTAGGTGCGCTTTTCGTTTTGCTTAAGCAGCTGCTGCGAGTTGCTCACGCCGATGAACACCGACGAGCCGGAGTCTTTGGCCTGAAACCGGTTGCCGGCGCGATCGATGAAGTAAAAGTGGCTGATCTCCGGCGTGGCGTCCATCCCGAAATCGTTGGTCAGCTCGACTTGCGCGACCACGTACGTGATCACGCCGCTCGAGATCCCCGCAGCGCTGTCGCTGGTGGGTACGAGTTTCGCGTCGACCACGCGGACGTCGCCCAGGCCGGTGAAGCGCTGGGCGCCGACCGGGGTCGACTGGCCGTTTCCGCCGCCGTTGTCTTGCTTGCACGCGACGAGGCTCAGAGCGAGAAACGCAGCGGCGGCGATCCGGTGAATCATGACGCGGCGTGCGTTCGGCGGCTTCTCGGCGGCGTCCCGCGCCGAGGGTCCCGTGCGAAATCCGGGAACAAGGTGAAGGTGCACGACGAACGTACGGGGGGGAACTCAACCGGCACCCGTTGCCGTTACTGCGGGAGTCATGAGACGGACGAGCGCTCCAACGACCTGCGCGAGCGCGGCGCGACCTTCCAAGTGATCGTCGCCTGCGCCTCGTGCGGCGCAGCGTTTGCCGCACTCTCGAGGAACTGATTTGCGTTTTCCCCTGCCGGCGCTCGTCGCCGTGCTCGCCGCCGGCTCGATCGCCTCCGCCGCCACGCCGCCGCCGAAAGCCGCTCCGAACGCCCCGAAGGGCTCCGCAGCGCAGCGCATCAACGTCGAAAAACTGCAGCCGCGGGCGATCTTTCCGAAGGTCCCGCTGCACACCGAGGTCGTCGTCGAGATCAATAAACTCGGCCAAGTCGCGCGCGTGCGCTCGATCAAACCGTCCCACGATCGGGGCTTCGACGCGCGTATGTACGGAAACGCGCTTCAGGCGTTTATCCGCACCCCCGACGGCAAAGTCGTCCTGGGGACCTACCGGCTGACCTACGACTACGACCCCAAGTCGCTCCGGATTCGCCGCGACGTGGCCCTCATCAAGGCCGGCGGCGTCAATCCCAACGCCACCGGGGCGGCGACGGATATGATGGAGATCGCCCGCCGCAACGGGAAACGCGCCGCGCCGGTCGGGCCGGTCACCCCGGCGCCCAACCCCGCGCCTAGCGTCAACGTGAAGCGGATGCCCGACCTGCCGCAGGTGATGCAGACGCCGCACTGACGCGAAGGCACGGAGGCCGGCCCGGCGAACCGCCGACCATGACGCTGGCGTCCGATCAGTCCGACGCACTCGCGCTGCTCGAGCGCACGACGCACGCGCGTGCGTTCGCGCCGGGACCGCTGCCGCCGATGGCGCTTCGTGCGATCGTCGACGCGGGCCGCAACGCGCCGTCGCTCTACAACACGCAGCCGGTGCGGTTCGTCGTCGTCCGCGATCCGCAGAAATACGAACTGCTGCGCGCGGCGTGCAACCGTTCGCGCGACACGTTCATGAAGATGCGCGGGCTGTTCTCGCGGATGAACGCCCGGCTGCGCGAACCGAGTTACGTCAAGGGACTGGAACGTCAGGCCGCCGGCGACGTCATCCCCGCGCACGGCGTCGCGATCGTGGTGCTGCAGGACGATCGGATCCCCGAGAGTTCCGAAGCCTGCGCGTGCGCGCTGATGGCGATGCAGCTCCAGGCGACGAGCCTCGGGCTCGCGAGCCAGTTCACGAGCTGGACGCGGGGCCTGGCGTTCGACAAGGAAGCGAAGGCGCTGCTCGACGTCCCGGCCGGGTTCAAGATCTTCACGAGCCTGGTGGTCGGCAACGCGGTGACGCCGCTGGCGCGCACGCGCAAAGACCGACGCCCGCTCGACGACGCGGTGCGCTGGCTCTGAGGCCGTGTCCCGCCGCAGTCGGCACGTCCCGCCGAAGAGCGGCAACGCGGCCGAAGACCTCATGCAGTGGTATCTCAAGGATCGCGCCAGCGCCGATACGTGGATCGACACCGACGTCGCGCGTTCGTGCACGTCAAAACAGCAGTACGCCGACGAGATGGACGCGCGCGCGCATGCGCTGATGAACGGGATGGGGGACGTGCTTTTTTCGTATGAGTGCCGCTACTGCGGCTTCTGGCATCTGACGCGGCGGCCGACGTAATGCCGCTGTTCCGCGAGACGTTCACGGCGCCCGAAGTCGAAGAGGCAATGGAGCGCCTTGCGCCGGCGGACCGCGACCAGATGTTCGAGATCGGCCGCCTGGGCGGCGATCACTGGCAGCGCACGCTGGTGACCTCGCGCCTATCATTCGCGCGCGAAGACGCCTCTCGCGCCGCCGCGGCCGAGTTCGCCGCCGAAGGGTTTACGGTCGACGTCACCGCCGGCGAGCGCGAGGGTGCGCCATGGGCGCTGCGCGCCGAGATCGTCATCATGATCCCGGCGCCGAACGTCGATGCGCTGTGCACCTTCGCGCGCGACGCCGCCGGCCGCCACGGCGGAACGTTCGAGGGTTGGGACGTGATGCTCGTGCAGTCCAAGTACGGCCGCTCCGTCGCCCGCCAGCTCGCGCTCGAAGAGATGATGACGAAGATGCGAAAGCTGATGCCGTGGCGGCGCCAAAAGACGTAAGGCGGCATGCCGGTCGTCCTGAGTCAGCTCTTTTCGCCGACCGATCGCATCTACGAAGATGCGGAATACGTGCTCTACCACTACCCGCGCGTGTATTTTTCGCGCGTCCGCCGCTACGAGCCGTTCGTGTATTACCGGCCGCTGGGAAGATCTCGGCGCCGTTACGATTCGATGACGTACTTTGGATACGGCATCATCGGCGAGTGGGACGCCGATTGGCGTGATCCGCGATTTCGCTTCGCGAATCTTATCAAGGCCGGTCCGTTTCCGCAGCCGGTCGCTCTGCGCGATGCGCACGGTCTGTTCTACGAAACCGAATCCGAAATCGGACCGCAGTTTCAGGCGGCGGTTCGCGAACTTTCCGAGACCGCGTACCACCGCATCTTGTCGGCCGCCGGCGTCACGCAGCATGACCTCGACACGATGCCCAGTACCGAAACGGTCGCCGTCAGTCCGTATCCGCTGCCGCTCGTCGCAGCACCGACAGACGCTCTGCGCGAGATCGCCGAGATTCCACCCGGCGCGGGCTACGTTCCCCGCACCGACAACAGCATCGTGAACGTCTACGAATCAGCTGCGCTGCAGGAGCGCGCGCGGCGTGATCATCAAGAAACGCTCCGCATCGTGCAGCGGGCCGTCCTTCGCGCGGGCGGCACGACCTGGTATAACAACAATATCGACCTCTTTGCAGCGGTCGGAAACGAACGTTTCCTTATCGAAGCGAAGAGCGTGGGCAGCCCGACGTCGGTGATCGACCGAGCCCGCTATGGGATCGGCCAGCTCGCCGATTACGCATATCGTTACGAATCGCAAATCGGAGGTTCGCGCCGCGTCCTCGCATTCGCGAGGGCACCGGAACACGAGAACGCCTGGGTATCCGGCATCCTTGAGAACGAGCGCATCGCGTTCATCGCCGCATTCGGCGATCGCGTCGTTCCTCTCAACGGGCGTGCGGCAGATCTGCCGTTCGTTGAACCGAGTTGATTCGTGCCGCTGCTCCTGATGCTGCGCTCGTCGAGCCGAGCGGCTGCGCTTCGACAAGCTCAGCGTGACGGGTCGAAGATCCACTGATCGTCGAGTTCGAGGATCTCGAACCAGTTGCGCAGGTGCGGGTGCTCGCGGAGGACCGGATAATGCGGGAGCACTTGTGCGAAGTGTTCGTCGTCGCGGATGCCGCGCTGCAGCAGACGCTCGTTGATCGCCGGGAACGTCCCGGGATCCGCGCGCGCGGTGAGCCAGGCGACGACCTCGTCGTCGTTCGCGGCGTTGCGCACCGCGTCCGCGAACGCGTCTTCGCTCACGCCGAGCCACTCGAGCAGATACGCGGAGAGACCCGGGCCGATCTTGTAGTATCCGAGCGTACCCTGAAGTTTTGCGCGCATCTTGTCGATCGTGCGCGGCAGCAGCACGAGGCCGCCGAGCGTCGCGCGCGGCGACCGCGGCGGGTGCGCGCGCAGATCGCAGTCCGGATACGGAAGCGTCGTCGCCTCGCTCACGACGCCGACGACTCCGCGCGATACGCGCCGATCGCTTCGAGGACGGGCCGGTCGTCGAACCGGAAGAGGTAGGTCTCGCGCTGCGCGTCGTGGCGGTATGGCGCCCACGACGGGATGCAAAACGTGTCGCCGCGCTCCCAGTGCAGGGTCTCGCCGCCGACCTTCGTCGTTCCGCGACCCTCGTAGACGTGGTACACGATCCCCGCCGTCTCGCGGCGCGACGGCGACGACGTCTTCGCGCTCAGCCGTTCCGCGGCGCAGCCGATGACGCGCGAGACCGATGCACCGGTGCGCTTGTGCGCATAGTCGGCGTACGCGTACGGTCCCGGCTCCGCGTCGAGCCGCGCCTGCATGTCCTCCCACGGGTACTTGAGGTGCGAGTCTTCGGGCGCGGGCTCGCTGGGGAACTGCTCGGCCGAGTACGGCTGCGCGAAGTTCGCCGGGAAGAATTGATAGACCGGCAGATCGAGCCCGTCGAGCCACACCATCGGCGTCTTCCCCTCGTGGCCGTGGTCGTGGAACTCCCACGACGGCGTGAGGATCACGTCGCCGCGCTGCATCGTGACCTTCTCGCCGCCGACCGCGGTGAACGCGCCGTCACCCTCGATGATGAACCGCAGTGCGAACGCGACGTGACGGTGAGCGCGCGCCACTTCGCCGGGCTTGATCAGCTGCAGGCCGGCGTAGAGCGTGTCGGTCGTCTTCGGCGCTTTGAGCTTCGGATTCACCAGCATGAAGACGCGGCGCTCCGCATCCTGCGTGCCGACGAGGTTGCCGGAACGCTCCAGCAGCGGGCGCATCAGCGCGTAGCGCCACACGTGCGGCACCGCCTTGGGTTCGGGGTGCGGCGGCACCATCGTATCCATCACCGTCCACAGCGGCTGCGCGTCCTGCGCTTCCGCTTCGGCGAAGAGCTGCTCGAGAGAATCGGTCGCGATCATGGGGAGTGCTCCTCCGTCGTGCTGAGGAAAGTGCGCGCGTGGTGAGTGCCGACGATGGTGTTCCCGAGAACCCTCGCCGTCGCGCAGGGGTGCAATCGGTCGAGGTGGGTGCGCTGCTGCTGCGAGCGCTCGCCGATGCCGACGGGCCGCGCTCGCTCGGTGCGCTCGCGCGCGCCGCGGGGATGTCTTCGGCAAAGGCGCACCGGTATCTGGTCAGTTACGTGCAGGCCGGGCTGGTCGTACAGAGCGAGCGGAGCGGCGGCTACGACCTCGGGCCGCTCGCCGTGCGGATCGGGCTGGCGGCGCTCGAACGCTTCGACGCGGTCCGCGTCGCGGGCGAGCGGCTCGGCGAGCTGCGCGATGCCGTCGACGCAACCTCCGCGATCGCGGTCTGGACCGATGCCGGCCCGACCGTCGCGCGGATCGAACTGAGCAAGCATCCGGTCACGCTCGCCGTGCGGGTGGGGACGACGTACCCGCTGCGAACCACCGCTACGGGCCGGATCTTCCTGGCCTTTGCGCCCGACGCGGTTGCCGCGGGGATGCAGCCGGTCGACCTCGACGATCCGCAGGTTGCGGGAATACAGGCCGACGTCCGCGCGCGGCATTTGGCCCGGGTCGACGAAACGTTCCTGGTCGGCGTCAGCGCGATGGCGGCCCCGCTCTGGCATCAGGACGGACGCCTCGCGGCAGCCGTGACCGTCATCGGGCGCGCGGGCGCGCTCGACCTGGACTGGGACGGCCCGACCGCCCGCGCCCTGCTCGCGTTCACCGCAGGATGTTCGCCCTTCGCATCGCAAAACGCATTTCGCAATCCGTAGCCGGAGGTCCCTCGTGAGACTCGCCCTATTCAGCACCCCGTCCACCCCCGCGCAGCCCGCCGTCGTCGAGGGCGACACGCTGCGCCCCATCGAGGGCCTCGCATCGCTCGACGCCCTGCTCGCGCTCGCACCGGCCGAGCGCGACGCCGCCGTGAAGCGGCTCGGCGCGCCGGTCCCGCTTGCGTCGGCGACGCTGCTCGCGCCGCTACACCCGCGCAAGAACGTCTTCTGCGTCGGCCGCAACTATCTCGCGCACGCCGAGGAAGGCGCACGCGCCCGCGGCGAGGAGCTGAAGCTGCCCAAGGTGCCGACGCTCTTTTCGAAGGCGCCGACCGCGATCACCGGCCCGAAGCAGACCCTGCACCTCGACGGCGCCGTCTCGCAGGCGTACGACTGGGAAGCCGAGCTCGCGGTCGTCATCGGGACGCGCTGCAAGAACGTGCGCGAGGAAGACGCGCTCGGCGTGATCTTCGGCTACACGTGCCTCAACGACGTGAGCGCGCGCGACCTGCAGAACGCGACCAACCAATGGTTCAAAGGAAAGACGCTCGACGACACGTGTCCGCTCGGACCGTCGATCGTCACCGCCGACGCGATCGGTGATCCGCAGAACCTCGAGGTCACCCTGCGCCTCAACGGCGAGGTGAAACAGCATGCGAGTACGTCGGCGATGATCTTTCCGATCGCGCGCGTGATCGCATATCTCTCCGCGGGCCTCACGCTCGAACCGGGCGACATCATCGCCACCGGGACGCCCGAGGGCGTCGGCTTCGCGCGCACGCCGCCCGAGTTTCTCAAAGACGGCGATGTGATGGAAGTCGAGATCTCGAAGATCGGGATCCTGCGCAGTCCCGTCGCGATCGCCGCCCCGGTCGGCGCGGCGCGCTGACGGGCGATGCGGCGGAGCGCATTTCTCGCCGGAACCGCGGCGGGCTACTCGACGGTCTTTTCACCCTACGCGATCGCGGCGCCGGGGACCACCGTCACGCTCGGCTATCTCGATTCGGCGTCGGGCGTGCTTTCCGATATCGGCGGCTACCACGCGATCGGCGTGAAGCTCGCGCTCGCCGAAGCGAACGCGTCCGGGCGCGTGAAGTGGGCGCTGGTCAGCGGTGACGACAACTCGAAGCCGCAGACCGGGATCAACGAAGCGCATCGCCTGATCGATCAGGAGAGGGTCGACGCGCTACTCTTCGGCACGTCGTCGGCGGTCGCGCTCGCGATCACGCCGATCGCGCTCGAAGCCGGCGTCTTCACGCTGCTGATCGGCCCGCAGGACACCTCGCTCGCCGCCGACCACGCGACGGCGACCGCGTTCCGGTTCGCGCAGGATTGCGCGATGTTCACTAAAGCCGTCGGCCAGCGCATCCTCGCCGGCGGGAAGAAATGGTACTTCGTCGTCGAGGACTTCGCATTCGGCAAGGACGCGTACGCGCGTCTCTCCGCCCTGCTCAAACGCGCGGGCGGGACCGAAGTCGGCGCCGACGTGCTGCGCGTGGGGACGTCCGACTTCAGCTCCACGATGACGAAGATCCGCAACACCGACACCGAGCAGGTCGTGCTCTGCCAAGGCGGCCTCGACGTGGCGGTCGCGGCGCGCGCGTTCGTCGATTTCGGCCTGCACAAGAAGATGCGCCTGGCCGGGATGACCCTCGAAGATTTCTACGCCAAGACGCTCCCGCTCGACCAGCTCGCCGGTTCGGTGTTCGCATCGCTCTGGATGCCGTCGGTCTCGCCCAGCGCGCGCGCACTGCACGACAAGCTCGGCCGCGCGATCGGCGGCCCCGTCTCGAACCGGCATTATCTCGGCTATCTCTCGACGAAACAGCTGATCGACCGCATCAGCGCGGCCGGGACGACGAACGCCGACAAGCTCATCGCCGCGTTCGCGGGCCACCGCTACGATTCGGCCCGCGAGAACCTCTCGACCTGGCGCGCCTGCGATCATCAGAGCGCGCACGACACCTACGCGGGCGAGGTCGTGAGCGCGGCGCGTTTCCGCAAGACCGGTTATCTGCTCGACGTCGTCGGGACCGCCGAAGCGAACGACGCTGCCGGCTCGTGCGCGAGTCCCGAAGCCTCCGCGGCGAGTCGCGCCATCGCGAGCCGGCGCCCGGGCGAACGTGAGGGCAAAGCGGTACCGCGCTGACGCGCAGGACAACTTCACCGTACCCTTACGAAATCGCGCGGGGCGTTCGAGCGTCGGCGCCGCATCGAGGCGGTGATGGCGCAGGCAAGTCGTTCGGCACGATACGACGTGGTCGTGTGCGGCGGCGGTGCGGCGGGGGTCGCGGCGGCCGTCGGCGCCGCGCGTGCCGGGGCCAAGGTCGCGCTGGTCGAACGGGCGCCGTTTCTCGGGGGCGCGGCGACGCGCAGCAGCATCCTGACCTACTGCGGTTTTTGGACGCAAGCCGATCCGCCGACGCAGATCGTCGGCGGAGTGGGCGGCGATGTGCTGCGATCGCTCGCGGAGCTCAACGGGATCATGGGACCGATCCGCACCGCTTCGACCAACGTCGTCATCGCGCTCATCGAACCCGAGCCGGTGAAGCTGGCACTCGATCGCATCTGCGCGCAAACCGGCATCGACGTGATCCTGCACGCGCAGGTTTGCGATGCGGAGATCGACGGCGACCGCGTGTGGCGCGCGGTCGTGCTCGATCACGGCGGCCGGTTCGCGCTCGACGCGCAAGCATTCGTAGACGCCAGCGGCGAGGCCGATCTCGCCGAGCAGGCGGGGGCGGCGACGCGCTACGCCGACGGCACGCACGCACCGCAGAACGGCACGCTCGCGATGCGCGTCGGCGGGATCGCGGAAGACGCCGACGTCTCGCGCGACGCCTGGGCGCGCGCGGTGCGCAGTGCGAAAGCGCGCGGCGCGCTCCACCTCACCAAAGAGAACGGGCTGGTGGTGCGGCTGCCGCACAGCGGCGAGATCCTGGCGTTTCTCGCCGACGAAGCCTACGACGCGCGCGACGCCCGCTCGGTCAGCGCCGCCGAACGGCGCGCGCGCGAACAAGCCTGGGCGATCACCGAGGCGATCCGCCACCTGCCGGGTCACGAACGCGCGTACTTGATCGCGACGGGGCCGGCGATCGGGACGCGCGAGTCGCGCCACGTGGTCGCGCGCGAGCGGCTGCGCGGCGTCGAAGTCCTGAGCGGACGCGTGGGCTGGAGCACGGTGGCGCTCGGCGGCTGGCCGGTCGAACTGCACCTCGGGCCGGGACGGCCGAGCGTGTGGAAGCGGATCCGCGACGACGGTCCGTACGGCATCCCGCTGGACACGCTGCGCAGCGCGTCGTTCGTCAACTTGTTCGCCGCCGGCCGCGTTATCGACGCCGACGGTGACGCTTTCGGCTCGGCGCGCGTTATGGGGACGGCGTTCGCGACGGGGCATGCATCAGGGGTTGCCGCAGCCCTCGTCGCGAGCGGCCATTCGGCGGAAGTAGCAGCGGTCCGTGCCGAACTGCTCCGTCAGCACGCGATCCTCGCGCTCGACGCATAAGGAGCATCGTTCGATCATGGTGTCTCGCGCCCGTTTCCTTGCCGCCGCCTTGGGTGGTGCGGCCTCCGTCGCGTTTCCGGCCGTCATCCGCGCGCAGAGCCGCAAGACGCTCACGATCGGCTACGTTCCCTCGACGCTCTTCGCGCCGGTCTTCGTCGCCGTCGAACGCGGATATCTGCGCGATGCGGGCTTCGACGCGATGCTCACGCCGATCGTCGCCGGCGCGGATTCGATGTCACTCGTCGCGCAAGGACAGATCGACATCGCCGCCGCGGCGCTCTCGGCGGCGTTCTACAACGCGGTCAATCGCGGCCTCGACGTGAAGTTCGTCGCGTCGACCGGCTATCAGCCGCGCAAGGGACAGCCCTCGGCCCTGCTCATCCGCCAGGACCTCTACGACGGCGGCCTGCGCGTCGCCGGGATGCGCGGCAAGAAGATCGGCTGGATCGGGAACACCGGCGCAGCGTCCGCATACTACGTCGCGCGCATCCTGCGGCCGGCGGGGTTGAAGCTCACCGACATCGAGGCCGTCAACGTCGCGAACCCCGATCAGGAAGTCGCGCTCGAACGCAAGGCGATCGACGCCGTGTTCACCTCGGCGCCGTTCACCGAACTCCTCGAACAGAGGCACCTCGGCAAAGTCGTCGCGTCGCCGCCGGCCGGGATCGCCGCCGCGGGCGTCTTCTTCGGCCCCGCACTGCTGCATAACACCGCCGCCGCGTCGTCGGTGATGACGGCGCTGCGCAAAGCCGCGAGCGAGATCGTGGGCAACGGCTACTACGACGGGCCGAACATCGACGCGTACGCGAAGTACACGAAGCAGACCATCGAGCTGATCAAGTCGGCGCCGCGCTACGAGTTCAAGCCCGATCTGCGCATCGATCAGGGGACGCTCGAAGACATGCAGCGCGAGTTCGTCGCCGACGGCATCCTCACGTACAAGACGCCGCTCAACGAAGTCCGGCTCGTCGCGCGCTTCTGACCGCACCCGCACCGGTGACGCCGCGGCGGCGTCGAAGCCTTCCGGTATGGAACGCACGCTCGCCGGAACGCTCGCCCTCGCCCTGACCGCCGTCGGCGCGCTCGCGGTCGCCGCGCCGAAACTCTCCGCGGGCCAGTATGGGCTGCCGACGGACGATCCCGGCGGCCTCGGTTTCGTGCGTGCGACCGGCGCGCGTGACATGCTGCTGGGCCTGCTGGTATTCGCGGTCCTCGACGATGCGCCGCGCCTGCGCCGCGCGCTCGGAATCGTCTCGCTGGCCGGACTCGCCGACGCCGCAGCGCTCGGGTCGGTCCGCGGCTGGCGCCCTCAGCACGCGATCCATTTGAGCGGCTTCGCCGCGCTCGCCCTCGCCGCGCTGGCGGTGCGCGACCGGACTGACTAGGGAGCGGCGCCCCCGCGCGCTAAACGCCGCACGTGCGCACGCGCAGCGGCCGGTTCGCCACGATCGACGGACTCCGCGGGATCGCGATCCTGCTGGTCGTCTGGTTTCACGTCTGGCAGATCACCTGGCAAAGCGCGGTCATTCCCGTCGTCAACCTCTCGCTGCAGCCGCTCGCAGAGACCGGCTTCATCGGCGTCGCGCTGTTCTTCTTCATCTCCGGCTTCGTGCTGATGCTGCCGTACGCGCAGGCGCATGCGGAGCGCATGCCGCCGCCGTCGCTGCGGCAGTTCGTCCTGCGGCGGTTCTTCAAGATCGTGCCGTCGTACGTGCTCTGCATCGCGGCGCTGATCGCAATCGGGTACCAAACGTATCCGAACGCGCTCGCGGCGCTGCGCGACGTCGCGTTCCACCTGCTCTTCGTGCACGACTGGTTCGCCGCGACCAGCGGTTCGATCGACGGCGTCATGTGGTCGCTGGGCACGGAGGTGCAGTTCTACGTGCTGTTCCCACCGATTGCATATGCGTTCGTGCGACGACCGGCGATGGTCGCGCTCGCGATGCTCGCGGTCGCGATCGGCTGGCGCGCTTGGTGCGTGGCGAGCGATCACTATTTCCTCTCGCAACGGATGCAGCAGCTGCCGGCGTATCTCGATTTCTTCGCCGCCGGGATGGCCGGCGCGTGGGCGTACACCGCGATCGCGCTGCACCGCCCGACGATCGCGCGTCGCACGTGGGCGTTCACGGCACTCTCGATCGCGGGGCTGGCGGGGATCGTCGCGGTCGCCGGCGCGTACTACGATCACCGGTTCGATCCCGAGTGGCCGAACCGCTCGGAACCGTATCTGCGGCCGGCGCTCGCGCTCGCGGCGCTGGCGGCGGCTTTGGGCTCGCTCTTCGCGATACGCGCGTTTCAGCGCGTGCTGGCGAACCCCGCGCTGCTCTTCCTCGCGGCGATCTCGTACAATCTGTACCTTTGGCATCAGCCGATCGCTCGCGAGCTCGAGCGGCTGCACGTGCCGCCGATCGCGACCGCCGATCCGCACGACGATCGCGTGTGGCAGATCGCCTTCTGGTTCGTCGCGATCCCGGCCGCGATAGCGATCTCCGCCGCACTGACGTACGCGTTCGAGCATCCGCTGATGCGCTGGGGCAAGAGATTCGAAACGCGGCGATCGCGCGCCGCCCAACGACGTCACGCCGAGCAACGTCACGCTGAGCTTGTCGAAGCGCCGCCGCAGTCGTGAAATGCGACGAAGCGTCCCCTGAGTGCACGGCATCGGCGGCGCTTCGACAAGCTCAGCGTGACGTCGCCTCAGCGGCCGCGTGACGGGGCGCATGCTCGCGTGAGTGGGAACGTGCGCGGGTAGAACTGCGAGAGTCGTCCGGCGTCGCGAGCGTTTTCGACCTTTCCGTAGCGCGATCGCCTGAAGGTCCTCCGGAGTCGCGGGAGGGACGGCACAGCAGCGACACGGGCACGACCGCCGCGCGGCGACGCGCGGCGGGCTTGCTTGCCGAAGGAGCGGCGGCGTCCAAGTGCGATATGGGTCGCATGAAGATCGCCGTCCCGAAGGAACGGGCGCCCGGAGAACACCGCGTCGCGCTCGTCCCCGACGTCATCGCGAAATTGATCGGCGGCGGTCACGCCATCACGGTCGAGCGCGGCGCCGGGGCCGCCGCGTTCTATCCCGACGACGCGTACGCGAAAGCCGGCGCCGCGATCGCGGACGGCGCCGCGGTCTACGCCGGCGCCGACGTCGTCGCGCGCGTTGCGAAGCCCGACGACGCCGAAGTCGCCGCGATCCCCGCGGGCGCGACGCTCGTCGGTCTGCTGGCGCCGCTGGGCGACCCGCGGTCGGTCGAACGCTACGCGCAGCGCGGCATCTCGGCGCTCGCGATGGAGCTCATCCCGCGCACGACGCTCGCGCAAGCGATGGACGCGCTCTCCTCGCAGGCCTCGATCGGCGGCTACAAAGCCGTCGTCCTCGCCGCCGAAGCGCTGCCGAAGTACTTCCCGATGCTCACCACGGCGGCGGGGACGGTTCAGCCCGCAAAGGTCCTCGTGATCGGCGCCGGCGTCGCCGGGCTGCAGGCGATCGGCACCGCGCGGCGTCTCGGCGCGATCGTCACGGGGTACGACGCGCGGTCCGCCGTGAAAGAACAAGTGCAGTCGCTGGGCGCGAAGTTCCTCGAGATCGCCGGGGTGGAGGCGACCGGGCAAGGCGGCTACGCGCGCGAGCTGACGCCCGAGGAGATCGCGATCCAGCGCGCGGCGATGGTGAAAGCGATCGGCGGGAGCGACGTCGTGATCACGACCGCCGCCGTCCCCGGGCGCAAGGCGCCGGTGCTGGTGACGGCTGATGCGGTCGCGGCGATGGCTCCCGGCAGCGTGATCGTCGATCTCGCGGCCGAGACGGGCGGGAACTGCGAGCTCACTCGCGCCGGTCAGACGATCGTCAGCGAGGGCGGGGTGAGCATCATCGGCGCGGTCAACCTTCCGGCGACCGTTCCGACGCATGCGAGCCAGCTCTACGCGCGCAACGTCCAGGCGTTGCTGACGTACCTTTATCGTGACGAGCGGCTCGCGCTCGATGCCAACGACGAGATCGCGCGCGGCGCGGTGATCGTGCGCGCCGGCGAGATCGTGCACGAGCCAACGAAGTCCGCCCTTGCCGCACCCGGAGGAGTCGTGTGACCGCGCACCTGCTGACCGAACTGACGGTCTTCATCCTGGCCGTCTTCGTCGGGCTCGAGGTCATCTCGAAAGTGCCGACCACGCTGCACACGCCGCTGATGTCGGCCACCAACGCGATCCACGGGATCGTGCTGGTCGGCGCGATCCTCGTCGCCGGCGTCGCCGACGCGCCGTTCAACGCGATCGTCGGCTTCATCTTGGTCCTGCTGGCGTCGCTCAACGTCTTCGGCGGCTACACCGTCACCGAACGGATGCTGCAGATGTTCCGGCCCAGAGCGCCTGCCGCGCCGAAGTCCGACGCGGACGGTGCGCGATGACCGCGACCGAAACCGCGACGCCGATCTGGGTCGACGTCGCCTACCTCGTGACGTCGATCTGCTTCATCTTCGGCCTGCGGTACCTGAGCTCGCCGAAGACGGCGCGCCAGGGAAATCGCGTCAGTGCGATCGGGATGCTGATTGCGGTCGTCGCGACGCTCAGCCAGGGGATCGTGAACTGGTGGGTGATCGGCGCGGCGCTCGTCGTCGGCGCCGCGATCGGGATCATCTCGGCGCAGCGCGTGAAGATGACCGCGATGCCGCAGATGGTCGCGATCTTCAACGGCGCGGGCGGCGGCGCGGCCGCACTCGTCGCGGCCGGCGAACTGCTGAAGGTCTACAACGCCGGACAGACGCCGGCGTACGACGTCTCGTTTACCTCGGTGCTTTCCGCGGTCATCGGCGCGGTGTCGTTCGCCGGCTCGATCGTCGCGTTTTTGAAACTGCAGGAGCTGATGACGGGGCGCCCGATCACCTATCCCGGCCAGCAGATCGTCAACGCGCTCATCGCGCTCGCAATCTTGGTGTGCTGGGGCCTCGTCGTCGGCAATGCCCCCAACTCGCTGGAATATTTCTGGATCGCCTTGGCCGCGTCGTTCGCGCT
Source organism: Vulcanimicrobium alpinum (assembly GCF_027923555.1). Classification (GTDB taxonomy): domain Bacteria; phylum Vulcanimicrobiota; class Vulcanimicrobiia; order Vulcanimicrobiales; family Vulcanimicrobiaceae; genus Vulcanimicrobium; species Vulcanimicrobium alpinum. The sequence continues at coordinate 3,238,731 of NZ_AP025523.1, forward strand.
GGGGATCCTGTTCGTGCTCCCGATCGGCGGCGCGGATATGCCCGTCGTGATCTCATTGCTGAACTCGTTCACCGGCCTGGCCGCGGCGTCGACCGGGTTCGTGCTCGGGAACAACGTCTTGATCATCAGCGGCGCGCTCGTCGGCGCGTCCGGTACGCTGCTGACATTCCTGATGGGCAAGGCGATGAACCGCTCCGTCACCAACGTGCTCTTCGGCGCGTTCGGCGCGGTGAAGGCGAGCGCGGCGGGCGCTGCGGCGAAACAGCAGAACGTGCGCAGCGTCAGTGCCGACGACGTCGCGGCGATGCTCGCGTACGCGAACCAGGTGATCGTCGTCCCCGGCTACGGGATGGCGGTCGCGCAGGCGCAGCACTCGATCCGCGAGCTCGCCGATCAGCTCGAGAAAAAGGGCGTCGAGGTGAAGTACGCGATCCATCCGGTCGCGGGACGGATGCCGGGCCACATGAACGTCCTGCTCGCAGAAGCGAACGTGCCATACACGTCGCTCTACGACATGGACGACATCAACCCCGAGTTCGACCGCACCGACGTCGCGCTCGTCGTCGGCGCCAACGACGTGACGAACCCCGCGGCGCGCGAAGACAAAACGAGCCCGATCTACGGGATGCCGATCCTCAACGTCGACAAGGCGGCGAACGTCGTGGTCCTCAAGCGCTCGATGAACTCCGGTTTCGCCGGCATCGACAACCCGCTCTTCGACGACCCGAAGACCGTGATGCTCTTCGGCGACGCGAAAAAATCGATCGACGGCGTCGTCTCGGGAGTCAAAGCCCTCTAGCGGGGTTGATGTTTTCTTACGAAATTCCGGCATCGCGAGCGGTACGACGCATCTCGGCACGCCGGTCGCGCTGCGGCCGACGCCGTTCGAAGCGCCCTGCGACCCGATCATTTCGCACGGCGCGTGGGTGAACGATTGAGACGGCGGTAAGATGGACGGCTTCGACACCACGCCGACCAACTGTTTCGGCCTGCCGCCCGATCCGCTCTATCCGTACGGGTACGTCCCGCGCGCCCAGACGCGGACTTACTGGGACGTCGCTTCGCGGTTCATCATCGCCGACCCCATGTTCGCGTCGCAAACAGGTCCCAGTTATCCCAGCCGTGTCTTCCTCGTCGCCGGCACATCGCACAAGGAGGCGGACGATCCAACGGATCCACTGATCTGGGGCTGCCATGCGCCGGCCGGAACGATCGTTCCCGTGCACGACGACGCGAGGCCGTCGAACATCATCGGCAGCGAGTTTCCGTGCTTCGATACGACCACGCTCGGCGACGCGTCGAGACCGCCGGTAAGCGGTGGCTGTACTACACGTTTCTCCTCGACTACCGTCTGACGCAGAAGAAGACTGCCGCCGCGACCTTGCCGTACGACGCGATCCGCCACATCCGCTTCGGCCCCGACTGGACGAACCGGATCGTCGGCCCCGGCTGGCGCGTCTTCACCGACCTGCAGCAAGGAACGCTCCCCGACGTCGCGTGGGTCAATCCGCCGATCATCGCTACCGATCACGCGCAGGCGACCTCGGCGGCTGGTTCGATCACGTGAATCTGCCGCAGCTCGACGGCGACGGTCTCAGGATGCGCGTCCCGCTGCTGGTGATCTCGAAGTGGGCGAAGCACGGCTACGTCTCGCACGTCGAGCACGAGTTCGGCTCGCTACTGAAGTTCACCGAAAAGCGTCTGGGGATCGCGTCGCTCGGCACGACCGACCTGCGCGCCGACGACCTCTCCGACTGCTTCGACTTCAAGCAGACGCCGCCGGCGTATCGGCCGGTCGCGACCCTGCACGTCGACCTGTCGTACTTCTAACAGCTCGGCGTCGACAGCGGTCCGTCCGACTTCTGATCGGTCTCGCGACAGGCGCCGAACCGCCGGCGCGTGCAAGAGAGACGGGGATGCTGATCGCGACGATCCTCTCAGCATGGCTGCAGTACGGCGCCGACGGCGAACCGCATGCCCGAGCGGTCGTGAGCGGCGCCGCCTGCCCGGCGGCGCGCGCCGACGAGAAGCTGCTCGCGATGGAACGGCGCGCTGCGGGCGGCCCGGGCTTCGACGACGTCGTGTGCGACGTCGCGATCCCCAAGGACGCGAAGCGCGTCGCCGTCGACGCGCGCGCGCTTCCGGCGCCCGCGCACGATCCGCGCACGATCGTCGTGCTCGGCGATACCGGCTGCCGCATCTCGCTCGTGCTCGCGCAGGGCTGCAACGATCCGTCGGCGTGGCCGCTCCCCGCCAACGCGCGCGCGATCGCGGCGCTGCATCCGGATCTCGTCATCCACGTCGGCGACTATCTGTACCGCGAGCGCGCGTGCCCCGCGCTCTCCGCCTGCTCGGGAAGTCCGCACGGCGACAACGCCTTCGCGTGGCAGGCGGACTGGCTACGCCCCGCCGCGCCGATCTTCGCGAACGCGCCGATGCTGATGCTGCGCGGCAACCACGAGGAGTGCTCACGCAACGGACCGGGATGGTTCCGCTACCTGGACCCGCACGCGAGCACGGCGTGCAAGGACACGACCGACCCGTACGCCGTCGATCTCGGCACGCTGCGCATCGTCGCGTTCGACTCTGCCGTCGCCGAAGATCAAGGCGTCAACGACGATCATGGTCCGATCTACCGGCGGCAGTTCGCGCAGGCGCGCGCGCTCGCCATCGGAGCAAGCGAAGCGTGGTTCGTCACGCATCGTCCGCCGTACACGAACGGCGACGAGCGCGACGCGATGGGCGACGCGCTGCAACCGTTCGATGCGGTGCTCTCCGGCCACATCCACCTCTTCGGCGCCGTCGACGTTGACGGTCAGCCGCCGCTGGTGATCAACGGCGAAGGCGGCACGCGCCTCGATCTGAACTATGCGAGCTTCCTCGGTCTGGCGATGGGCAAACTCCATGCGGCCGGAACGCCGTTCGGCGAGGCGCGCTTCGGCTTCGGCGTCTACCGGCGTACGAACGCCGGCTGGACCGTCTCGCTGCGCGATCCGGGCGGCGTCGAACGCGCGGTCTGCGTCCTCGCGAAACGCAGCGTGCACTGCGAGCGCGTCGAGTGAGCGCGTTCAGCGCTGAACTTGCAGGCGCATAGTCACGGCGCGCGCGTTCGGATACGACGACGGCACATACCCCGCCGTGCCGTAGCGCCACGGCACCGCGGGCGTCCGGCCGTCGTTGGTCGGGACGCCGTTGCCCAGCGCGTACGCGCCGTTGTACGCTTTCCCGTACGCCGCGGCGTACGCGGGGTCTCCGCCGCCGTAGCCGGGCGGTCCGATGAGGTAGGGATTGCCCTGATACGCCGTCGGCGCGGCGTCGGCGAACAGGTTTACGATATCGACGACGAGCGCCGCCTTGCGCCCGAGGCCGGCGCGAACGTGCAGCGAGGCGAGAAGCCTCGGCGTCGAACGCAACGTGTTCGGATCGTCGCCCTCCGGCGTCCCGAGCGTGCCGATGTAGGGATTCGTCGCCGCGTCGTACGGCTTCGCCGGATCCCGCAGAAAGCAGTAGTTGTATCCGCGGTTCACATAGTTGTCGTTGGGGACGTGCGCCGGACGCCCGGTGTGCGGATCGAAGATCCACACCTTCGTACCGTTGCCGTACGGATACCCGCTCTGATACGAGAGCGACGGCGTGACGGTGATGCGTGCGCCGATCCGGGCGGCGTAGGATGCGACGGCGGAGAGATCCGGGGCGTAGCCGAGCGGAAAGCGATGTCCGGCGGCGACCGCCGGTGCGTTGAGATTGCTGTAGCCGAACTGGGCGGCACTCGACGACATGCCGCGCAGATACGTCGCCGACACCGTGAGGGCGCCGCCGGAGAGCGCGAACTCAAGGCCGCGCACCCGCAGGCTTCCGGCATTGGTCGGGATGCCGACGCCGCTCGGACGCGTCCCGGCTGCGAGCGCGCTGCGGAAATCGGCGGGTAGCACGTCGACGAGGTTCGTCTCCGACTTGGCGAAATACGTGATGCGCGCGCGCAGCAGTCCTTGCTGCTCGAGGGCCGCTTCGTACGTGGTGCCGGATTCCGGCGCGAGCGGGGCGAACCGCGCCGGCGCGGCGGCATCGTTGCGTTCGGTTTCGAGCGGGTTGGGCGCTTGCGTCGTGCGATCGAACGATGCGAAGACTCCGAGCGTTCCGCTCAGTCGCAGGTTGAACCCGAGGTGCGGGTCGAGGGCGGAGACGGAGTATCGGTTCCCGTCGCTGCGGACTACGCGCGTGCCAGTGGCACGGAGCGTCGCGGTGAGCGATCGCCCGGTCGACGGCGTCCAGCGATCCGACGCATACGCGAGGTACGAGCCGAGGACCGGTTGAGCGGTGACGTGCTCGTCGAAGGTCGGGACGAGCTGATCGATCAACGACGTCTGCCGCCGCAGGTCGCCGCCGTAACGGAGTTCGTGCCGTTCGCTTGCAACGTTCTGCACGTCGAGCCCGGCGCCGAACAGCGCGCTGTTCTGGCCGCCGAAGTACGAGACGACGCCGCTGGGAAACGACAGATCGTCGAAGTACGGCGCGGCCGTATGCGCGCCGTATTGCGAGCCGTAGAGTTGCAGCGACATCGTCGCGTGATCGTAGCTGCGCAGATCGGCGATCTTCTCGACGGCGTACGTCCCGCGAACCCGCGAAGGGGTCGTCACCGCGGCCGCGGGCGACGGTTCGCCGGGATACGAACCGTTCGCGCCGTCGAACGCGCCGTACGTCTGCCCCGCAAACGGCGTGGCGTATTGGTCGTACGCCGCCGCCCCCGCAAGCAACGAAACGGAAAGGTCGTCGCGGCGCACGCGCACGTGCGCGTTGCCGGCCGCCGACCACGTCGCGCGGTGCGCGAGCGCCAAGCCGTATGTCCCGGCTTCGGCCGGATAGAACGTGTGCCCGTCGCCGTACGCGATCTGCTCGTTCGCGGCCCGCACGTCGAGCGCGTAGCGCTGCCGCAGCGTCGGCGTCGCCCAGCGCGATTCCACCTCGACGCTGCGCGCGTTCGTCGAGACGCCCGTGCCGATTTCGACGGTGGTGACTGCGGGGAAGCCGCCGGTCGCCGGAATCTGATCGATCACGCCCGAGAGTCCTTGGTTGCTCGAGCCGGAGAAGCCGCCCGTCGTCACGGTAGTCCAGCGCGTCCCCGTCGTCGCAAGCTGCGCGCCGACCACGTTGCCGCCCGGCTCTGCGATCAGCGCCTGCGGCACGGGGACGCCGTCGAAGCTGAAGACGGTGTCCTGCACTTTGCCGCCCTGCAGGATCACGTTGGCGAACTGATCCTGCTGGACGCCCGGGACCGCAGCGACGGCCGCCTGCACGGTCCCCTGGGTGTACGTCCCCAGGCCCGACGAGGATGCCGCGGCGAGCCCGCGCGCGCGCTCGCCGCCGACGTGAAACACGTCCTCGGTGCGTTCGAACTCGACGCCGTCCGGAGCAGGACGCGCGCCGACGCGGCCGATCTCGCGAAGCGACGGGACGAGGGCCGCATCGACGCGGACGCTCGCGCCGGGCGGCACCGTGAGCGCGGCGACGATCAACGGTGCGAACCCGTTCGCGCTGATGGTGACGGTATACGTGTCCGGCGTGACGCCGACCAGCGTGAAACGGCCGTCGCTCCCGCCGCGCGCGCGATATCGGCCCGCCGCCGACGCGGCGACGATCTCGGTACCCGGGACGGGCGCGCGTCCCTGGGCACCGACGACGCGGCCGACGATCATCCCCGTCGTCGCATCAGCCGCGACGGCGCGGCCGCTCGCCGACAGCGCGAGCACGATCGCGACGATCGGCACCCGCACGGACTGCAGCACGTCCAAGGTCGTTCGCATCGTCATCGCTTGGCGTGGAATCGTTTCGGGCGCGGAGCGACGGCGCCTCCTCGCCCCGCCGCTCTCAACCGCGCCGCGCGTTCGCTGCGGATCAGCGATTGAACACGTTGTCGGCTTTGTCTTTGGTCGGCCGCTCGTTGATGAACGCCACCGGCGGGCAGTTCACCACGAACACCGAGCCGTACGCCGCACCGCCCGGCCCGGTGAGGGCATTGCGGCCGACGAGGTTGAGAATCTCGTTCTCGTCGGTCTGGCGGACGTTCTTGTGCTCGGCGATCGCCGCTTTCGTCCATTCGCCCAACTGCACGTCCCACAGAGGGCTGTACGCGTTGGCGTGGCGCGGATCGTCGAGCGACGGGAAATCACCTTGCACGTTCAGCGAGGTTGCCAGCGTTGCGGAATTTTCCAGCGTCGCGTCGCGATCGAGGTTGCCGTCTTTCGCGACGTACTGCAGCCCTTGCGCCTCCGGATTGTCCTTGCCCGTCTGGCCGTTGAGGAACACGAAGATGCGTTCGCGCGCCGAGCCGAGATTGTCGTCGCCGTTGGCGAATGCCGCATGGCCGAGCAGCGGTACGTACGTCGCACGTTCGACCGCGGCCGCGCCGGGATCCGACGCCTCGGTGCTGAGGTATAGGATCGGCTGGCCTGAATCAAAGCCCCGCGCGAGCAGCAGCGTCGCTTCCGGCCCGTCGTCATCGAGTTTGGTATCGATCGCCAGCACGCGTTCCGCGGTGTTCGTATGATGGACGACGTCGAACGGACCGTCGCCCACGGCGATGATCGGTGCGTTGTAGATCACCGGTGAACCTGCGATGCGGATATACGGAGAATATTTTGCATCGCCGACCGCGCCGGGCTGCGCTTTCGAGGGCGGAAAGCCGCCGGGGCCCGGCGTGAAGATGCGCGTCGGAGCAAAATCCGGGATGCCGGCGAAATTCACGACGGCGTCGTTGTTGAATTTACCGCTCGGCTTGCCGAGCGTCACCTGCTGGACGCACTCCGGGCACCCGATCGGCAAGTTCGCGAGCTTCGGTGCGTAGTGCACGTCCAAGTCGCGCGCGATGCCGAAGTCCGACGCGTCGGTGAGGATGTACCATACCGTCTTGCCGTTGAAGCTGCCCTTGTGAATCGGCAGCACCGCCGTCTGATTGCGGACGTCGACATTGCGCGCGTTCTTCAGCACGACGTGGTCGGCGGCGAGATATTGCGACTGCGCCGTACCGCTGCGCGAGGAAATGCCCCAGGCGGCCGCGCCGAAACCGGCCGCGGCGACGAGCGCCGCGGCGCCGATGCGCCTCGGGGAGAGTGAAAGATGCACGGGAAAAGGTGCCTCGTTATGCGGAGGGGGTAAACGTTCCGCATGATACCTTCCGGGCGCCCCGGCGCGATGTAAGGATGCATACATCGGCTCGCCGGCACCTCGCGTTATCGTCGACCGCGTGGAAGCCGAGCACACCCGAACGTCGTTTCTCGCCGGCCTTGCCGGCCTCGCCGCACTCGGTGCAGCGCCGGCCTCGGCGTCGGCGACGGGCGGGAAACCGACGTCACCACACGGCCGGGTCGCCCGCGTGCGGATCAAAGACCTTGCGTTCACGCCGAAGGAATTGCACGTCGCCGCCGGCACCACGGTCATCTGGACGAACGAAGACGATGTCGTTCACACCGTGACCAGCGGCGCCTCCGGCGACGACGGCCGTTGGACGAGTTCTCCCGGCCTCGCGCCCGGCCGGTCTTTCTCGCACACGTTCGCAGCGGCCGGAACGTACCCGTACTTCTGCAAGCCGCATTTCTACAACGACGCGATGCACGCCGCGATCGTCGTTACCTGATCTCCGTCCGCACCCCACCGGCGCGCGCCGATGCGCGCAGCGCTTCGATCGCGCGCAGCGTGCCGAGCGCGTCGTCGGGCGGGATGCGCAAGGGACGATCGTTCAGAATCGCGTCGGCGAATTCTTCGGCTTCGAGCTGGTACTGGTCGACGGCCGGCACCGTTTCCGTCCGCCGTCCGCTGCCGTCGCTCACGACGATCGTCGTCTCTCCGTTGGGGACGAACGCGTTGGGGACGTCGATCTGTCCGCGCGTTCCGACGGCGGCGTACGACCCTTGTCCCCAGGCGCGGAATCCGCAGTCGAACGCCGCCATCCGCGCATCGGAGAAACCCAGGACGCCGGCGAGCGTCACCTCGACGCCGAACTCGGCGCGGTGATCCCACTGCGCGGACGCCCACTGCGGCTCCTCGCCGAAGAGCATGCGCGCCGCGTTGACGGCGTAGCACCCGACGTCCATCAAGGCACCGCCGGCGAGTTCGCTGCGCAAACGCACGTTCTGCGGCGGAAACGGTTCGAGTTGAAAGGTGAACGCCGAACGAACCGCACGCAGCTCGCCGATCGCGCCGGCATCGCGCAGCGCACGCACGCGCGCGTGCTGCGGGTGGAAACGGTACATGAACGCCTCCATCAGCAGGACGCCTCGCTCGCGGCAGCCGTCGATCATCTGCTGCGCCTGCGCGGCGTCGATCGCGAGCGGCTTCTCGCAGAGCACGTGCTTTCCGGCGGAGGCCGTCGCGAGCGTCCACTCCGCGTGCAGGCTGTTCGGGAGCGGGTTGTAGATCGCGTCGATCTCGGGATCGGCGAGCAGCTCTTCGTAGCTTCCGTAGGCGTGCGCGATCCCCAAACGCGTCGCGGCATCGCGTGCGCGCGCCGCGTCACGGCTCGCGATCGCGGTGACGACGCCGTTGCGCGACGCCGCCGCACCGGGGATGAAGCGTTTGAGGCCGATGTTCGCCGTGCTGAGCACGCCCCAACGGATGCGGCGTTCGCTCACGCCTGGGGCTCGAACATCAGCAGCGATTCGGGCGTGTTGAGCTCGTCATAGAGCGTCGCCAGCAGCGCGCTCCGCGCCGCCGCCGGTGTCCGCTCACGCACGATGCGCACCGCTTCGCTGCCGAACCAGTACGACGCAAGAAACGGCGCGTCGAATGGATCTTCGGCGCGGCCGGTGCGCAGTTCAGACCACGCCTCGCTGCCGAAACCGACCTCGCGGAAATATGCGACGGTGCGTTCGTGCGACCAGCCGGTGACGTTGCGGTGCCACGCGGCGTTCGTCCCGGTCGCCGTCTGCAGGCGGCGCAGCTGCACGTGCGCGGCGTCGTCGACGCTCTCGACCCAGTCGATCAGCTCGATCCCCTGATCGCCGATCCCCTCCTGCACGCTTCCGGGCGCACCGTTCACCGTGCACAGCAGCGCGTCGGCCGCACTCTTTCCCGTCTCGACCGCACGACGCGTCGAGAGCAATTGCGTCGAGTGCCCGGGGAACACTTCGTGGCAGACGAGGTGCTTGATCCCCGAGCGGCTCCACGGCACGTCGAGGTTGATATCCATATGCCCCTCGTCGAACGAGCAGCGGGCGGCGTAGGGAACGGCGCGCTGCGCGTTGAGCGGCATCGTGTAATCGCCGGTATCGAACACCAGCGCGTCGGTGCGCGCTTTCGCCGTTGCAAGCAGTTCGTCGTAGACGCGCGGGATATCGGCGACGTCGACGTGCGTCTCCGCCTCCCAGCGCTCGACGCGCTCGGCGAGCGCTCCGCGCACGTAGCCGCGCTTGGTCATCAGGCGATCGAGCTCGGCATGAATCGACGCGATCGTCTCGTCGGGAACGGGACCGGCGGGAACAGCGACGTGCTCGGTCAGCCGTTCCGCGAGCGAGAGCGATTCGCCGGAGAAGATGCGCGCCGCGGCGCGCACGGAGCGCACCATCGCGGTCAGAAAGGTCTTCCGCCGCCCCTCGGGGAGCGCGGCGACCTCGGCGGCGAGGGCGTCGAGCGCGGCGATCGCCTCGGCGAACGATGCGAAGCGCGCCGGCTCGATGAGGCCGGCGCCGTTGAAGATCGGGACGAAGCGCTCCGAGCGCACGCCGGCGGCGCCGGCCGCACTCGTTTCGAGTGCGTCGACGCCCAGCGTGATCTCGGCGAGCCGTCGCCCCAGGGCGCGGTCGGCCCGCGCCTGGAGTGCGGTGGTCATGGTCGCCTCAGATTTTGATGTGGAAGTCCGCGTACACTGCGAAGGGAGCGCTCGGATTCACGACACCCATCGTGTACGCGCCCAGATACGGTGTGTACGGATACTGCGCGACGTTCTGGAACGTCGAGCCGGGATTGTACGCGTTGCCGACCGGCGCGTTGATGCGCGAGATCTCACCGCTGATGTAGCTGCAGACGTGCGGCGTCGCGGCGCCCGTCCACGCAGTCTGCGAGCCGCCGAAGCACTGGTTGATGATGTTCGCCATCGTCACCGTAACGCCGGCGCGCTTGTTGAAGTCGTACGACATCGTCAGGCTCCCGAGGAGCTGGGTCGGCGAGCGGAACGCGCCGATGTCGTCGAACTTCCGCGTGAACGTGTTGGGGATCGCGTTGAGCGCCGCGGTGCAGGTCGTCGCGTCGAACGGCGAGCCGCCGACGGCGCCGTACGGATAGCGCGGATCGCCGGTGACCGATGACGCGAGCGCACCGCAGCCGCCGGCCGGATCGATGCCGGCGTTGGCCTCGGGCGCGCCGTACCGCTGTCCGGCCTGCAGCTGCAGCGACGGCGTGATCGCGAACCCGTGCTTGCGGTAGTTGAGCACGAGCGTCAGCACGTGCGGGACGGTGTAGCCGTTGATCCCCAGCCCCGTCGTCGCGACGACCGGGTCGGTCGGCCAGTACGACGCGGCAGGATCGAACAACCCCTGCACCGGCGCGTTCCAGTACGGGTTGGCGACGTTGATCGCGTTGCCTTTGGCGTCGACCGTGCCGCACGTCCCGCCGTTCCCGGCCGCACTGTAGCACGGCGCGGCAACCGCACCCGACGAGGTGACGCCGCAGCGCGGATCGCTCGCGTTGCTCGCGCAGAACGACGTGTACGCGTTGTACGCCTGGATGTCGTTGTTGATCGGCGAGAGGATCGAACCCCCGCCCGGAAGTTTGTAGTACTTGATCCGCGCGTCGGTGTAGGTGTAGGAAAGCAGCGCGGAGAGGCCGTCGCGTTCGAACGCGCCCTTACGCAATTGGAACTCCAGGCCTTTCGAGGTCAGCGAGCCGACCGGCAGGCCCGACGTCAACTGGTTCACCGGATCGATGAAGAATTCGGTGAGCTCGTTTTTCGTGGTCCGATAGAACGGGGTGAGCTTGAACGAGATGTCGGTCCCCTGCAGCGCGTGCTCGAGCGAGAGGTCGGTGTTGTACGACTCCTGCGGCGGGATGTTGTGACCCGACCCGGTGTAGCCGTACTTGTAGAAGCGCTGCGCGAGGTACGCCGGCAGGTTCTGCTGGTGCGTGTTGTACTGCTGGAACGCGGTCGGCGGCGGCTGGCTGTACTTGCCGTAACTTGCGCGCAGCACGGTGTTGGGATCGACGGTGAAGGTCGCACCGATCCGCGGCTCCCATTCGGTGAACGTGTAGTTCGCCGGCGCGTTCGTCATGTTCGGCCCGACGAAGGTCTGCCCGGCGGCGTTGTACGACGAGCACGGCAGGTTGATGTTCGACTTGCGGAATGGCGTGTTGCCCGGCGCGGCGTTGACGCAATACGCGGTGTTGTACGCGTTGAACCAGAACGTTCTGGCACCGCCGGTCGTATCGGCGCCGACGACGCGATACTGATGGTAGCGCGCGCCGAAATCGAGCGTGAGGCGGTCGGTCGGCTTCCACTGGTCGCTCAGACTCCCGGCCGTCGTGTTCAGGACGACGGTGTTGAACGCGCCCGAGTTGCCGTTGTCGGCGACGTAGTACGCGCACGGCCCGCTGCCGCAGGTGTAGCCCGTCAGCGTCCGGGGCGCCGCCGCGTTCCCGTAGGTGACGTTCGTCGAGACGCCGCGCGCGCAGGGCACCGGTGCCGCGACCAGCCCGGCTCCGCTCGCGACGTTGTAGCACACGCCGCTCGTCGGGTTGGTCGAGTCGACCGCGTAGGCGAACGGCGCGCCCTTCCCGGTCGCCCAGGCCGTGTTGTTGTCGCGCACCGACGGCGCGTGCCCGTACGAGGCCTGCGCCTGAATGAGGTGCTTCGAGGTGATCTGATCGGCGAACTCGGCGCTGTAGCCGCTGGTGTGCGTCCAGAGCTTGTAGTCCGGCGGTTCACCGAGGAACCCCGACGCGGGCGACGACGTGCCGTTCGGTGCGTCGAAGAGGAAGTACGAATACAGCGAGTAGCCGTAGACGCGCAGGTACGCGCTGCTCCCGAAGTTGTGCTGGTACTGCACCTTCGCGATCGTCTGACCGTTCTGCTGAAGATCGCGCAGCGACGCGGGGATCGTCCCGAACCGCACGCCGGGGAAGTAATAGGGCTGCACCAGCGACTGGTAGTTCGAGGGCAGCAGCGTTCCGACGGCGCCGGTGTAGATGTTGCCGGTCGCGAACGGGTACGGCGCGACGCCGAGGTCGTTCGCCGAGTCGTAGATCGACGAAGCGATGTTGCCGGTCTGATAGAGCAGTTGCACGTCGTCGCGCGCGCCGTCTTTCTTGTGCGGGATCCCGAAGTGCAGGTTGACGATCGTCTCGCGATCCTGGTTGTAGGCCGGCGCGAGGTAGTTCACCGGCGCGAGCCGGAAGCCGTCGGCGCCCACCTGCAGTCCGCCCGGGGTGAAGAGGCCGTTGCCCGCGTTGTAGCACGCCGCATAGGCGGCATTGGCGCCGCACGGCAGGACGTCGTAGCCGTACCCGTACCGGCTCGTGTACGATGCGCCGTTGAAGTTGTCGACCAAGCGGAACGCCTGATTCGCGCCGAGCGTCCCCGCGTAGTACGAGATCGAACGGTCTTTCGACGCGCCGCTCACTTCGAACGAACCTTTGTGATAGAAGACCGGCGTCCCGAGGCCGCCGTCGAAGGTGATGCTGCCCGGCGACGTGCCCGTCTTGATGACCTGGTTGATGAATCCGGAGAGACCTTGCGACTCGGAGTTCGCCGGCGCCGAGCCGGCGTAGACTTGCGCTTCCTGCTGACCCAGCGTCGAAAGGTTGTTGCCGGGGAAGCCGTTCACGCCGACGTTGACGGGGATGCCGTCGAACTCGTAGCCGATCTGGCTGTGCGTGCCGCCGCGGATCACGACGCCGGCCATTTGCGACCAGCCGTTCTGACCCGACGGGACGAAGACGCCCGGCGTCGCGGCGAGCGCGGAATACGCTTGGTTCAGCGACCCGCCGCCGCCCAACCCCGCGATGCGCTCCTGCGTCGCGGCGTTCACGGAGTACGTGTCGGTCACCGTTCCGGCACGCACCAGGCTCGACGACGCACGGCTGCGCACGTTGCCGATCGTCTGCAGCGTCTTGACCGCAGTGTAGTCGAGGCGCAGCGATTGGTCGGCGTTGATGGTGATCCCGCTGCCGACGACATTCTGATACCCGGCTTTCACGGCGGTCAACGCGTACGTGTCCGGAGCGAGCGAGAGGAACGTGAAGCTGCCTCCGGCGTCGGTCGTCGTCGCCGCCGTTTGCGACGGGCTCGCAACGGTGACGCTCGCACCGGCAAGCGGCTGATGCGTGGTCGCATCGACGATCGAGCCGCTGAGCGAGCCGGTCGTCCCGGCGAAGGCGCTCGTCCCGGGGACGAGCAGCGCGAACAGCAGCGCGACGGCGATCAGCGACGCGAGAGGACGCGGATGGCGCACGAAAGTCTCCTGAGTTCCGACCGTCATCATCAGGGCTGCATCTCCGAGAGCCGCACGTACGCGGTGCGCAGGTGCTCTTCGATCATCTCGATCGCGCGTTCGGGTTCACGCGCGCGGATGATCTTGAGCAGCGCGACGTGTTCGTGCAGCGCCTTGGTGAAATAGTCTTGCGTGTCGGTCGAGCGCGAGTGAAGAAAGGTCTCAATTTGGGGACGCAGTGCCGACCACGCCAGATAGAGCCGCGAATGGCGCGCGGCCCGATAGACGAGGTCGTGAAAAGCGGCGTCGAGTTCGACGGTGCGGCGCGCGTCGCTGGCCGCCACGGCGGCCTTGAGCTCTTCGACGACGCCTTCCATCGCGGCGAAATCATCCTCGTCGGCGAACCGCGCCGCGCGCTCGATCGCGAGCCGCTCCATTACGGTACGCAGGGAGTAGATCTCGTCGATGTCTTCCTTAGAGAGGCGCGTCACCCGCGCGCCCCGGTGCCGCTCCACCTTGAGCAGGCCCTCGCGTTCGAGCTGCGTGAGGGCTTCGCGGATCGGCCCGCGGCTCACGCCGAACGCATCGGCCAGGGCCGCTTCGCTCAGACGCTGGTCGGGGCCGAACTCGCCTCGGATGATCGCCGAGCGCAACCGATCGACGACGTCGTCCGAAAGACTCCGCCGCAGAGGGATGGCCAGTTCGCCGAGAGCGTCCTTGTCCAGAGAAGCCAAAACGCGAGACTCCGAGGATTGCAAACTGTCAACGGTTAACAATCTGCCGTAGCCGGACAGTAACCGAGCCCCCTCGTCCTGTCAATAGCCTGGGAGTACACGCTTTGAAGAGCATGCCGCGTCTCGCCGGCGTGTGCGCCGCCGCGCTCACCCCGCTGGACGCCGACCTCGCGCCCGACACCGAGGCCCTGGTCGGGCACTTGCGGCGACTCCTCGCCGGCGGCTGCGACGCGATCAACCTGCTCGGGACGACCGGCGAGGCGACGTCCTTCTCCGTCGAGCAGCGCCTGCGCGTCCTCGAGGCCGTCGCGGCCTCCGGCCTGCCGCTCGAAGCGATCATGGTCGGCACCGGGGCGGCGGCGCTCTCAGATGCCGTGCGGCTGACCCGCCGCGCGACCGAGTTGGGCTACGCCGGAGCGCTCGTGATCCCGCCGTTCTACTATAAGAACGTCGGCGACGACGGAGTGACGGCGTACTATGCGGCGCTGATCGAACGCGTTTCCGACCCGCGCCTCCGCCTCTACCTCTATCACTTCCCGGCGATGAGCGGGGTTCCGATCACCGCCGACGCGATCGCGCGGCTGCGTTCCGCGTACGGTGCGACGATCGTCGGCGTGAAAGACAGCGCGAACGCGCCGGGCTACGCAGCGGGACTCGTTGCGCAGTTTGCGGATCTCGACGTTTTCCCGAGTACCGAAGCGATCCTCGCGACGGCGCGCCGCGACGGGTTCGCCGGCTGCATCTCGGCGACGGTCAACGTTACGGCGGAGTTGGCCGGCAGCGTCTGGCACGCAGGCGAGGACGACCCGCAGCGCGCATCGCGGCAGGAGCTGCTGAGCGCGCAGCGCGCGACGATCGGGCGCTTTCCGCTGATCCCTGCTCTGCGTCATCTCATGGCGCGCCGGACGGATGACGACGCCTGGCTGCGCATCGTGCCGCCGCTGCGTCCGCTCGAGGCGCGCGATGCCGCGGAACTCGACGCCGAGCTTGCGCTCGAGGCGGTTCGATGAAGGTCACGATCGTCGGTGCCGGCGCGATCGGCGGCCTCGCGGGCGCGTTCATGACCAAGGCGGGCTACGACGTTCTGCTGGTCGACCGCTGGCAGGAACACGTCGACGCACTCAACCGCGACGGGCTCTTCATCGACGGGATCCGCGGCGAGATGCGCATCCCCGTGCGCGCGGCCACGCCCGAAACGCTGACCGGTCCGCTCGAAGCGGTCCTGATCGCGACGAAATCGCAGCACACCGGCGACGCGGTGCGCGAAATTCTTCCGCTGTTCGGCCCGCAGACGTTCATCGTCTCGTATCAGAACGGATTCAACGAACCGCTGATCGCCGAGATTCTGCACGGCGCGGGGCTCGGAGGGATGGAACGCGTGATCGGCTCGATCCCCAACTACGGCGGCGCGCTCGTCGATCCCGGTCACATCGAGTTTGTCCACGAGGGACCGATCCAGCTAGGCGAGATGAACGGCGCGTCGACGCCGCGGCTCGAAGAACTCGCGCGCATGCTCGAAGCGCTCACGGTCGTGCAGCGCTCGAACAACATCTGGGGCCAGATCTGGGCGAAGGAAGTGTATTCGGCGCAAGTCGTCTTCTCGGCGCTCGCCGACGCGCCGATCCGCGAGACGCTCGGCGTGGAGCGGTACGCGCGCGTCGCCGGCGCCGTCGTCCGTGAAGCGCTCGAGATCGCCGACGCCAACGGGATCACCGTCGAAGCGTTCGACTTCTTCGACCCCGCGAACTACCGGCCGCAGACGCCGGCCGACACGCGCAGACTGCTCGACAATATCAACCACGCGATCTGGCTCCTCAAGAAAGACCAGAAGCCCGAGACGCACCAGTTCCGCAAGAAGGGCTCGGGGATCTGGTGGGACATCGTCTACCGCAACCGCCCCTCCGAAGTGCGCGCGTCGAACGGCAAGCTGATCCACTTCGGCCGCGCTGCGGGCGCCGACGTGCGGCTCAGCGAGAAACTCTGCTCGATGATCTACGAGATCGAAGACGGGACGCGGCCGCTGGGCTTCCAGAACTTCGACGAACTCGAAGCGTACGTGCAGTCGATCGGGAAGGCGCTGCCGTGAGCGGCGTGCTGAACGTCGGCGTGATCGGCGCCCACCGCTGGGCCGAGAGCGCGCATCTCCCTGGCTACGCCGCCAACGACCGCGCGTGCGTCGTCGCGATCTGCGACGTCAAGATCGAGCGTGCGCGCGCGATGGCCGAGAAGTTCGCGATCCCCAAGGTGTACGCGAACCATCACGACCTGCTCGCCGATCCCGCGGTGCAAATGGTCGATGTGTGCACGCCGACCCACACCCACCTCGCGCTCAGCACCGATGCCGTCAACGCCGGCAAGCACGTCCTCAGCGAAAAACCGCTGGCCAACCGCGCCGACGACGCGTTCGCGCTGGCGCGGCTCGCCGATGCGCGCGGCGTGCGCACGAAGCTGGGCTTCACGTTCCGCTACTCGCCGGCGATGCGGCAATTGCGCGCCTGGATCGCCGACGGCACGCTCGGCGAGATCTTCCACATCCACGGATTCGAGCAAAATTCGCAGTTTCTCGATCCGGATTTTCCGCTGCGGCAAGTGACGCCCGGCGCGCCGCGCGACCGCCTCATCCCCTCGTCGGTGGTCGGTTACGGCTCGCACTTGGTCGACCTGATGCGGTGGTGCGGCGGGGAGTTTGCGCACGTGACGGCGTCGCTGCGCAACTTCGTCCCCGAGCGCGTGGTGCGCGGCGAACCCGGCCGCCAGCGGATCCTGGTCGAAGACGGCGCGATCGGCCTAGTCGAGTATGCCGCGGGGACGCAAGGGCTGCTGCAGACGTCGTACATCGCGGTCGGCAACTATCCCGGCGTCGAGGTGCGCGTCTACGGCTCGAAGGGCGCGGCGATCGCGCGGCTGATCGACGAGCACGGCGTCGCCGAAACGCTGACGCACGCGCGCGCCGACGCGGTCGAGTTCGAGCGGATCGCGATCGGCACCGATGCGCTCCCGCCCGGGACGACGCTCGCGACGCCGTGGCCGGAACTGTACTACCGCAACCTCGTCCGTCACTTCGTCGACGAGATCCTCGACGACGGCCCGGCCGACTGCACGTTCTTCGACGGCGCGAAAAGCCAGGAGATCGTCAACGCGCTCATCCGTTCGCACGACGAGCGGCGCTGGATCGCGCTCGGCGCGGATCACGCGGCGTGACGCCATTCGACGAACTCGTCGATGATTTTCTCGACGTTCACTGGGCGTTCGCGCCGATCGACGCCTCGTTCGCCGGCGAGATCGCGTACGACGGAAGCCTGCCGCCGTGCGATCTCGGCGCGCCCGCCCGCCACGCCGGCGAACTGCGCGAACTCATGCGGCGCCTCGACGCGGTCGTCGTCCCCGCCGATCCCGGTGCGCGGCTCGACGCACGGCTGATGCGCGCGCACGCGGCGCACGTCCTCGACCAGCTCGCCGGGCGCAGCCGCTTTCACAATCCCGCCTGGTACACCGGCGAGATCGCGTTCGGTCTGATCGCGCTGCTGCTGCCGCGCGCGGCGCCGCGCGATCCCGACGCATTCGCACGCCGCGTCGCGCTCATCCCCGATCTGCTTGCGGACGCGGCGATGCACCTGCGCGGGACCCGCGTTCCGGCCGACTGGACGGTGCGCGCGCGGAAAGAGTGCGCTGCGATCGCGCGGCTGCTCGGCCGCATCGAAGGCGTCGCGGGAACGAGCGCCGCCGTCGCCGCTCTGCGGCGGTTCGAGGCCGCGATCGCCGAACGGCCCGATGCCGATCCGGCCGCCGGCGAAGCGCGGATGACGAGGCTGATCCGCGACGTGCACGGTCTCGACGCCACCGCCGCGACGCTCGAACGCGACGCCGCGGCGGCGTTCGCGGAGGCGGAAGCGGCACTTGCGGAGGCTGCGGAGCGTCACGATCCGGCGCATACTTGGCGCGAGCAGATCGCACGTCTGGGCGAACTCGGCCCCGCGCCCGACGGCGCCCTTCCGTCGTATCGCACGTGGCACGATCGTGCCTTGCGCGACGCGGAGCCGCTGCTCACGCCGGCATCCGACTACGCGCTGGAGTTCGCGCTGCTCCCCGAGTGGGCGCGCGACGTCGCGGGCGACCTGTACTTCCTGTTCTACCGTTCGCCCGCGGCGCGCCGCCCCGGCAACGGCAGCATCTATTGGGTGTCGCCGCCCGAAGGCGACGACGACGCCGTGCGGCGCGCGCACAACACCGCGGCCGTGAAGCTCGTGCACGCCGTGCACCACGGCAGCATCGGCCACCACACGCAGAACGCGCGCGCGCGGCGAGCGGCGTCGCGGCTCTCGCGCATCGCCGGCACCGACTGCGCGAGCGGGATCATGATGCTCGCCGCCGGGACGATGGTCGAAGGCTGGGCCTGCTACGCCGAAGATCTGCTCGAAGAGGTGCCGGAGTTCTACACGCCGGCCGAGCGCGTAATGCTGCGCTACTTCGAGTTCCGCAACATCGCGTGCTGCCTCGCCGACCTGCGGCTGCATCTCGGCGTGTGGACGCTGGAGCAGATGCGCGCGTTCTATCGCGACGAGGTCGCGTTTGCGCCGGCGCGGATCTGGAACGAGACGACCCGCAACGCGATGTTCCCCACCAGCCGGCTGATGTACTGGACCGGGACGCAGCAGATTAAAACGCTGCGCGCGCGCTCGCGGCTCCCCGCCCGCGTCTTCCACGACCGGCTGCTCTCGTTCGGGTCGGTGCCGGTTGCCTGGATCGATCAGGAGGTTCCGGCATGAACGGGTTGCGCGCGTGTGCGCTCGCCGCGGCGAGCCTCTTCGTTGCCGGATGCGCGAGCAGCAGCGGCCCGAGCGGCGGGACTACACACGCCCACTGGCTGCGGCTCGCGACCGGCGGCGGTGACCCCAACAGCCTCAACATCCATCAGGATCCGTCGCTTACCGCCGGGATCATCGCAGAACTCTCGCAGGCGTACCTGGTGCGCTACGACCGCAACGGAAATCCGGTCCCGGAACTGGCGACCGAGATCCCGACGCAGCGCAATCACGGGATCAGCGCCGACGGGAAGACGATCGTGTGGCACCTGCGCCGCGGCGTGCGCTGGTCGGACGGCGCTCCGTTCAGCGCCGACGACGTCGTGTTCACCGTACGCGCGATCCTCAACCCGAAGAATAACGAAGAACAGGGCACCGTCGGCTGGGATCTGATCGCGCAGATCGACGAGCCTGACAAGAACACCGTCGTGTTTCACCTCAAGCGGCCGTACTCCGATTATCTCCCGCTCTACTTCGGGACGGCGGGGAACGAGCCGTGCATCCTGCCGCAGCACATCCTGGGGAAACTCGCGTCGTTCAACGACGCGCCGTACAATGCGGCGCCGGTCGGAATCGGGCCGTTCCGGGTGACGGCGTGGCGGCGCGGCGACGCGATCGAACTGGAAGCGAACCCGTACTACTGGCGCGGCAAGCCGAAACTGGAGCGCATCACCTACAAACTGATCCCCTCGCAGGAGACGCTGACGGCGCAGATGCAGACCGGCGAAGTCGACCTGTGGCCCGAGACCCCGCCGAGCTACATCGATCGGCTCAAAGCCGCACCGTCGCTGCGCGTTCGCGTCGCTCCCAACTATCGCACCACCAACCTCGACTTCGTCGTGACGCGGCCCAACGTCGCCGACCCGCGCGTTCGCCGCGCGATCCGCAAGGCGCTCGACCGGCGCGAACTCGTCGCGAAGATTCTCCACGGCTACGGCTTCCTGCACGACGGCGTCGCGATTCCGCTCGCGCCGCCGGCGCCTGAGAGCGTCGTCGACCGGTACGATCCCGCAGGTGCGCGCGCGCTGCTCGACGCCGCGGGCTGGCGCGCCGGCGCGAACGGGATCCGCGCCAAGAACGGCGTCCCGCTCGCGCTCGATCTGGTGTATCCGGCGGGATCGGCCGAGCTCGACGGTCAGACCGAACTGCTGCGCGCGTATCTCAAAGCGGTCGGCATCGAGGTGCAGAGCAAGAAGTACGCGCCGAACATCTTCCGCGCGCTGCAGCAGAACGGCGGCATTCTCTACGGCGGCAAGTACGACATGGCGAGCTACCCGCGCACGCTGCAGTCGGTCGCCGACGTGCGCGGACTGTACAGCTGCGCGTCGCGCCCGCCCAACGGCGAGAACGCGAGCCGCTACTGCAGCCCCGAGGCCGACGCGCTGCTCGACCGCATCCAAGGGACGTACGGCGAGCAGGAGCGCAAGGCGCTGCTCGCCCGTTACCAGCAGCGCCTCAACGACGACGCGCCGACGATCATGCTCTTCGCGTGGAAGGGCGGAACCGCCGCGAACGTGCGCGTGACCGGATTCGATCCGCCGATCCTCACGCCGTTCGACGATATGATGGGCGTCGACGCGCGATGATCGTGATGGTCGCGAGCCCGCTCGAAGCAGCGCTCGTCGAACGGATTCGCGCCTGCGACGCGGTCTCGGAGGTGCTCTATGACCCGGCGCTGCTGCCGCCGCCGCGCTACCCGTGCGACCACGGCGGCGACCCGTCGTTCGCGCGCGACGCCGCCGGCGAGGCGCGCTGGCAGGCGATGCTCGCGCGCGCCGACGCGATCCTGGGCTATCCGAACGAAAGCCCCGACGGCCTGCGCGCGTCGCTCGCCGCCGGACCGCGGATTCGCTGGGTGCAGGGAACGTCGGCGGGGATGGGCGCGCACATCCGGCGGGCGCAGCTCAACGCGGCGACGCTCGAGCGCGTGACCTTTACCTCGGCGGCGGGCGTGCACGCGGGGATGCTCGCCGAGTTCGCGTTCTACGGCCTGCTCGCGCTGCGCAAGGACGCGGCGCGGCTCGCCGCGATCCGCGCCGAGCGGGCGTGGCAGCACTATCCGATGGGCGAACTCGACGGCTCGACGATCGCGATCGTCGGGATGGGCCAGATCGGCCGCGCGATCGCGCAGCGTGCGCGCGCGTTCGGGATGCGCGTGACGGCGGTGAACCGCAGCGGCGAGCCGGATCCGCTCGCCGAGCGTACCTTCCCGACGGCGCAGGTGCGCGAGGCGCTCGCCGGCGCCGACGCGGTCGTCGTCACCCTGCCGATCACCGAACGCACGCACCATCTCGTCGACGCCGCAGCACTCGCCGCGCTCGCGCCGGCAGCGATCGTCGTCAACGTCGGCCGCGGCGCGGTGATCGATCAAGCCGCGCTGATCGACGCGCTGCAGCGCGGCACGCTCGCGGGCGCCGTGCTCGACGTCTTCGATCCCGAACCGTTGCCGCCCGACAACCCGCTGTGGACGATGCCCAACGTCATCTTCAGCCCGCACACCGCCGCGCTCTCGCTGCACGAGAATGCGCGCATCGCCGATCTGCTCTGCGAGAACGCGCGCCGCGTCGCACGCGGCGACCGGCCGCGCAATCTCGTCAATCTGCGCGAGTTCTACTAGCGCCGCAGCGCGAGGTCGCGCGGTCCGGCGATGCGAAGGGCCGCGCATGCTGATCGCCGCCGTGCTCTCGGCTTGGGTGCAGTTCGCCGTTGACGGAGCGCCGCACGCTCGAGCGCTGGTCACGACCGCGTGCCCGGCGCTGCGCGCCGACGGCGCGCGGATCCCGATGCGCGTGCGCGCGCCGATCGATCTCGATCGTCACTGGGACGAGGCGGTCTGCGACGCGCCGGTGCCGCCGCACGCAAAGGCGTTGGCGGTGGAAAACACGCCGCTCCCCGCCATTCCGCGCACCGTCCGCACGGTCGTCGTCTTCGGCGACACCGGTTGCCGGATGAAGGGCGGCGAACAGCAGAACTGCGGCGACCTCGCCGGCTGGCCGTTCGCGCGCATCGCGCGTTCGATCGCGCGCGTGCATCCCGACGTCGCGATTCACGTCGGCGACTACTACTACCGCGAGAACAACTGCGCGCCCGGGATTCAAGGCTGCATCAACTACTGGGGCGACACGAGCATGTCGTGGGTCGCCGATTGGTTCGCCCCCGCGGCGCCGATCTTCGCGCGCGTCCCGCTGCTGCTGAGCCGGGGAAACCACGAAGACTGCAAGCGCGGCGGCGCGGGCTGGTACCGCTACCTCGAACCGAGTGCGGCGACGGCGTGCGCCGACCCGATCCCCGTCGACGAAGGGACGATGCCGTATGCAGTCGCGCTCGATCGCTTGCGTGTCGTGATGCTCGACTCCGCGTCGGACGCGAGCGACACGCCGGCCGATCCGGCGCGTACCGCGTACTATCAGCGCTCGCTGGACGCGGCGGCCGCGCTGGGCGGCGGCGGCGGCGGCGATGCATGGATCGTCACCCATCGTCCGCCATATGCGAACGCGAACATGTCCGCGGTGCTGAAGGCGAAGCCTGCGGAGTTCGCGCCGTTCACGCTCGTCCTCGCCGGACACGTGCACGACTTCGCGACCGCGAATCTGACGGGCTTCCCGCCGCTGATCGTCAACGGCGAAGGCGGCGACGAACTCGACGAAGCCGACGCGGTCGGCGGGTTCATCAACGGCAACGGCCATGCGTTCGCCTCGCCCGCGCCGTTCGCAACGAAGCAGTTCGGGTTCGCCGTGTACACGCGGAGCGCGCAGGGGTGGTCGATCTCGCTGCGCGATGCGGACGGGATCGAGCGTCGCGCGTGCGCGTTCGCGCACGGCGCGGTGGGCTGCTGATGCGGCCGCTGCTGTCGCACGTCGACCTGCGCGTGCGCGACCGCGCGGCGGCGGCGGAATTCTACGACGCGTTTCTCAACCTGCTGGGCGCGGTCAAGTCGGTCGGCGAAGAGTTCACCTCGTACAGCATCCCCGACACCGAGACCGGTGCGGACGATCCGGATGCCGATTGGTTCGGCTTCTGCGAAGATCCGGCGATGACGCCGGGTTCCGGGCGCGTCTGCTTTCGCGCGCCGACGCGCGGCACGATCGACGCGATCGCGACGATTCTGCCGGCGATCGGCGCGCGCAACATCGAGATGCCGCACGAGGCGTACGGCGCAGGATACTATGCGTGCTTCTTCGAGGATCCCGACGGGAACAAGCTCGAGCTCGTCGTGATCGGCTGACTCAGCGGCGCGAGCGCAGGCGGTCGATCCAGGTCGCCCACATCGCGAGCGCGACGAAACCGAACATCGCGGCGATCCCGTAGGCGTTTGCGCCGTAGTGGAGCGGGACCGCGCCGACCAGCACGATCGCGGCGAGCAGCGTGAGCAGGCGCGAGCGCCGGGTGAAGCGTCCCGCGCTGCGCGGGCTCGACATCAGCAGAAAAAACCCGAAGTAGACGAGGCCGGCGATCTCGTACGGAATCCCGCTCTCGAGCAAACGATCCACGAGACCTGAGTACCGCCCACCATCACGCTGAGCCTTTCGTCACGCTGAGCCTGTCGAAGCGCAGCCGCTGACGACCTCAGCGTGACCAGGCGTAGGCGTTCCAGGTTGGGTTGAAGGCGTTGGGGGAAAAGTTGCGGAGCGTCGTGCGGTACGCGTATGAGTACGACGGGTTGAAAAGGTAGACGATCGGGACGGCGTCGGCGACGCGCCGTTCGATCTGTGCGTAGAGCAGCTTGCGCTCGGCACGATCCGGCGCGACGAGCGCCCGCGCTTCGAGCGCATCGACCGCGGGATCGCACCAGCGCATCACGTTGCCGCTCCCCGCGCACGTGAGCAGGAAGGAGTCGTCCGGGTCGGCCCCCATCGGCCACGGGACGTAGGCCAAATCGAACGCGCCGGTCGCGAGCGTCCCGCCCTGGGACTTGGGCAGAAACAACTGCGCGTTCGAGAGCGATTTGATCGTCACGTTCATCCCGCGCGCTTTGAGTTCGCTCTGCACGAGCGTTGCGACCCGCACGCCGGTCTGCGATTCGGGAAACTGCACGTAGGTGAGCGCGAGCGCCACGCCGCGCTTCGCGCGCATCCCGTCGGCGCCGCGCCTCCAGCCTGCGGCGTCGAGGAGCCGGTCCGCGGCCGCGGGGTCGAACGCCGGCTCGTGCACCGACGGATCGCGCGCCCACGAGCCCAGCGGCTGCGCGGTGTCGACGACGGGATAGCGCCCGAACGTGATCTTCCGCGAGATCGCGCCGCGGTCGATGGCAGCGGCGATCGCGCGGCGCACGCGCGCGTCGTCGAGCGGCGCATGCGCGGTGTTGATCGCGATCCCGGCGATCAAGGTCAGCGGGACAGTCCGGAACGCGATCCCGCCCGGCGCGCCGAGCGTCTCGCGCTGGGCCGGCGAGAACAGGTTCCAGTCGAGTTCGCCGCTGCGCATGAGGGTGAAGTTGGTGTTGGGATCCGGGACGACACGAAGGTCCAGACGGGACGCCCGCGGCGCGCCGCGCCAGTAGGTCGGGTTCGGCTCGTAGATCAGCCGCTCGCCGCGCGACCACGAGACGAGCCGGTAGGGGCCGTTGCCGACGGGGTGCGCGCCGAACGCGCTCGTCGCAAGCGACGGTTCTTTTTCCAGGAGGTGGGCCGGAAGCACGTACTGCGGCGCGACGCCGTAGCTGAACAGCGTCGCGACCGCCGGAGCCCACGCGTTCTTGAGCGTGACGCGCACGGTGTGCGGGTCGACTGCCTCGACGCGCGCGACGCGGTCGTAGCCCGCGCGCGAGCGCACCGGGTTGCGGTCGTCGAGGATCGCGTGGAGCGTCCATACGACATCGTGCGCGTCGACGGGCGCGCCGTCGCTCCAGCGCACGCCGCGCCGCAGGTGGTAGACGATCGTCCGGCCGTCGCGCGAGATCCCGCCGTTCGCCGCCGTCGGGATACGGTCGAGCAGGATCGGGATCGCGCGGCCGCGTTCATCGACGTCGATGAACGGTTCGAACGCAAGCCGCGCGACTTGTTGTTCGACGCTGTTGGCGTCGACGTGCGCGAAGAGCGGATCGAGCGTCTGCGGATCGGCGGCGAGTGCGAACCGCACCCCGCTGCCCGAAGCGGCTCCGCCGGCGTCAGGAGCGCGGGCGCACCCCGCAGCGCCGGCGACCACGACCGCGGCGAGAAGAACGGCGGCGGCTCTGAGCATCGCCGCCTCGTTCACGGATCGGGGCGGTTCGCCCCGTCAGGCCGCGCCCGACTCGGCTTCCGTCTCTTCGGGGCGGCGCCAAATGATCGATGCCTCCGTTCGGACGCGATCGATCGCTTGGTCCAGCGCTTGGGTCCGGTCGGCGCGGCAAGCGCAACCGATGCCGCGCGCTCCCGCGCAGCCGGCTTCACCGTGATCTTCGAGGCTATGGCCGCAGGGACAGTGTACGAGGTAATTCATTCCGCTCACCCTCCTCCCACTAGTGGGTCGCTATCGTACAATTCGCGCTGTACCTCGTCGGTACGGAACCGAACACTCTCGCTTGAGGGGCGGGGAGCGAGCCAGGAAGCGATCCCGGCGTCGAAGAAATCTACGCTCTATGGCGTTAAAGGCCGAAACAATCGATGCACGCAACGGTCGAGCACCCGCCGGACATCCGGAACTGGACCGCATCGACCTGCGCCTGCTGGAAGCGCTGCAGCGCAACGCTCGCTCGACCTATGCCGAGCTGGGCGCGCTCGTCGGCCTCAAGCCGCCGGCGGTTCACGACCGCGTGAAGCGGCTTGAGAATCGCGGCTTCGTGCGCAGCTACGCGGCGCAGCTCGACCCGCGCCGCGTCGGCTACGAACTGACCGCGTTCGTCGGCGCGTACTGCGCGCCCGACCTCGACTACGACGCCTTCACCGCTGCCATCCAAACGTTTCCTGAAGTGCTCGAGATCCACAGCGTCGCCGGCGACGAGACCTACGTCCTCAAGGTCGTCACCCGGTCGACCGGCCATCTCGACGACTTCCTCACCCGGCTCAAGCGCGTCCCCGGCGTCGCCCGGACGCGCACGACGATCGTGCTCTCGACGCCGTTCGAGCGCGGCGGGCTCCCCGTCGAGGCGCTCGGATGATCGCGGCAGTCACGCCGCTCTGCCGGCTCGGCTCGCATCGCGTCATCGAGCCGAAGGGCGCGCTCCCTCAGAACGCGTGGAAAGTCGACAACACGCCGCGCGCGCTCGCGAACGAGATTTTGTGCGACGTCGAGACGCTCAACATCGACTCGGCGTCGTTCAAACAGATCGCCGATACCGCCGGCGGCGACGAGCGTGCGATCGCGGCGCGCATTCTGGAAACGGTGCGCGAGCGCGGGAAGCAGCACAATGCGGTCACCGGGAGCGGCGGGATGTTCATCGGACGCGTCGTCGCGATCGGCGACGAGCTCGCCGCACGCGACGATATCGCGATCGGCAACCGCATCGCCTCGCTCGTCTCGCTGACCCTCACGCCGCTGCAGCTCGACGCGATCGAACGTGTCGATCTCGCGACCGGCCAAGTGCGCGTGCGCGGGAAAGCGATTCTCTTCGCGAGCGGGATCTACGCCCGGTTGCCGGACGACCTGCCGGTCGACGTCGCGCTCGCCGTCCTCGACGTCGCGGGCGCACCGGCGCAAGTGCGGCGGCTCGCGCAGCCCGGCGCCACGGTCTGCGTGATCGGCGCCGACGGGAAATCCGGGATGCTGGCGTGCGCGCAGGCGCGCGAGCGGGTCGGCCCCGGCGGCCGCGTCGTCGGAATCGTCCCCGACGGCACCACGCCGAGCGCGAGACTGCTCGTCGATCACGGCTACGTCGACGCGATGATCGTCGCCGACGCGCGCAACGCCCTCTCGGTGATCGAACACGTTCCCCAGGCGATGCCGCACCTGGCCGATCTGGTGGTGAACTGCGTGAACGTCGGCGGGACCGAGGTCACCTCGATCGTCTGCTGCCGCGATCACGGCACGGTCTACTTCTTCTCGATGGCGACGTCGTTCACGGCCGCGGCGCTGGGCGCCGAGGGGATCGGGAAAGACGTCAACATGATGGTCGGCAACGGGTACGCTCACGGCCACGCGGTCGTCGCGCTGCAGACGCTGCGCGATCATCCGGCGATTCACGACTATTTCGTCGCGCGCTACGCGACGGCGACGGCTTCGGAGATTCCCACGCGATGATGCATCACCACAAGCCGCCGGTCGATCCCGCCGAGCTCGAGCACCGCAACGTGCGCCAAGGTGAGTTCTGGCGCGACGTTCCGGCGTACGAGCACGTCGACGAAGCGACGTTCCTCGACCACATCTGGCAGGGCCGCAACTCGGTGAAGACGCCGGAGGAACTCTTCGAGACGATCGGGACGAGCGTCGACCCGACGTTTCTCGAAGACGCCAAGGAAGGGTTCCGCCGCGCGCCGATGGCGGTGCGCGTCTCACCGTACGCGATCGCCTCGATCGATTGGACGCGTCCGTACGAAGATCCGATCCGCCTGCAGTTCATCCCGGTCGCCTCGCGCCTGCTCCCCGATCATCCGCGGCTGACGCTGGACTCGCTGCACGAACAGGACGACTCGCCGGTGCAGGGTCTCACCCACCGCTACGTCGACAAGGCGCTCTTCCTGCCGCTGCAGACCTGCCCGGTGTATTGCCGTTTCTGCACCCGCTCGTACGCGATCGGTCCCGATACGGAGAACGTCGACAAAGCGCCGCTCGCGAAGACGACCGACCTCTGGAAGGCGGCGTTCGACTATATCGCCTCGCGCCCGGAGATCGAGGACATCGTGATCTCGGGCGGCGATACGTATCAGCTCGCGCCGAAGAATATCACGTTGATCGGCGACGCGCTGCTCGCGATCCCGCACGTGCGGCGGATGCGCTTCGCGACCAAAGGCCCGGCGGTGATGCCGATGAAGATCCTCACCGACACGGCGTGGACCGATGCGCTCACCGGCGTCGTCGAGCGCGGGCGCGCGCTCGGCAAGGACGTCGTCCTGCACACGCACTTCAACTCCCCCAATGAGATCACGTGGATCACGCAGCGGGCGATGGCGCTGCTGTTCGAGCGCGGGATCACCGTGCGCAACCAAAGCGTGCTGATCCGCGGAGTCAACGACGACGCGCGCACGATGACGACCCTGGTGAAGCGGCTGTCGTGGATCAACGTGCATCCGTACTACGTGTACATGCACGATCTGGTGAAGGGCGTGGAAGACATGCGCACCAGCGTGCAGACGTCGATCGAACTCGAAAAAGCGGTGCGCGGGACGACGGCGGGCTTCAACACGCCCCTCTTCATCTGCGACGCCCCGGGCGGCGGCGGGAAGCGCGACATCCACTCGTTCGACTACTACGATCGCGAAAACGGGATCGCGGTCTACTCGGCGCCCAGCGTGAAGCCCGGGCAATCGTTCCTGTACTTCGATCCGATCGATACGCTTGCACCCGAGGCGCAGGCGCGCTGGGCGGTGCCGGAACTCCAGGAGCGGATGATCGCCGAGGCCGTCGCGCGCGGAGGCGCGAAAGTCGCCGCCCTGGCTTAGGGACCGGGGGGAGCGGCGCCGCGGCCCGAAGGGCGGCGCATGTTGAGCGGATTTCGAGCCTTCCTCCTGCGCGGGAACGTCGTCGATCTCGCGGTCGCCGTGGTGATCGGCGCAGCCTTCGGCGCGGTCGTCACCGCGTTCGTCAAAGACCTCATCACGCCGCTGATAGCGGCGCTGTTCGGGAAGCCGGATTTCAGCGCGATCGGCTTCACGATCAACAACGCGCGGTTTCTGGTCGGGGATTTCATCAACGCGCTGATCGCGTTCGTCCTCGTCGCGGCGGCCGTGTACTACGCGGTCGTGCTGCCGATGCAGCACGTCGACGCGTGGCGCAAGCGCGGCGAGCCGTTGCCGCCGGCGACCAAAGAGTGCCCGTACTGCCTCGAGACCGTCCCCGTCGCCGCGAGTAAGTGCCGCGCGTGCACGTCGGCGCTCGGAGTCGCTTCGGCCTGAGGCGTCGAAGCGCCGCGGTACCATGCTGATCAACGCCGTCGTGTACACCGTCCCCGAAGACCGCGCCGACGAGGTCGAGCGCATGTTCGCCGAGCTCGCGGCCGCATCGCGCAAGGAGCCGGGATGCCTCGGCTACGAGGTGATGCGCGGCGGCGAGGGAGCGCGCGGAACGTTCGCGCTCTTCGAGAAGTGGCGCGATCAAGCGGCCCTCGACGAGCACATGGCGGCCGAGCATTTCATCCGGCTCGGATTGAACGGCGTCCGGCCGATCGCCACCGGCCGCACGGCGGTCAAGGGCGCGCTCGTCGCATAGCGTGCGCGTCTGCGTCTATTGCGGCTCGTCGCCGGGCGACGATCCGCGTTTCGCAGCGCACGCGCGCGCGTTCGGGACGGCCCTCGCACGGGCAGGCATCGGCGTCGTCTACGGCGGCGGCCGCATCGGGCTGATGGGCGCCGTCGCCGATGCGGCGCTCGACGCGGGCGGCGAGGTGATCGGCGTCATCCCGCGCTTCCTCGAGGAGCGCGAGGTCGCGCATTCGGGCGTCGACCTGCGGGTCGTCGGCTCGATGCACGAACGCAAGGCGCTGATGGCCGAACTCGCCGACGCGTTCGTCGCGCTTCCGGGCGGCTTCGGAACGTTCGAGGAGTTTTTCGAGATCGTCACGTGGGTGCAGCTCGGGCTCGCCGACGCGCCGTGCATCCTGGCGAATCTCGACGGCTACTTCGACCACTTGCTCGCGCTGATCGACTCCACGCATGCGAAGGGGTTCATCAGCGCTCGCAACCGCGCGATCGTCGAGTCGTTCGAGACGACCGCCGAAGTGATCGCGCGGCTCGCGCGCGACGATGCGCCGGCCCATTGACGCGGCGACGCTGCGGCGTTAGATTCGTGGCCCGGCGCGCAAGCGATCGTTATCGCATGATTAACACGCTCGAACGCCGTTCTTTGCAGCATGCCCTTGCCAGGAAAGCGTGGGTTCACGATGTCGACCGCCCTGTTCCCGACTGATGATTCGCTCGCCGATGAGACGATCGACCGCGCGGCGACGCTCGCCGTAAGCGGCGAGGCGCCCGACGACGTTGATGATGATGATGACGACGAGGACGACGATCTCGACGACGACGACGACGAGGCGGACTGATCGCCGCCCGGCGCCTGACCGTCGCGGTCCCGCTTCGGCGGGACCGCGATGCCGTCAGGCCCGCATCGTGCGCACGAGCGCGGCGGTTCCGCCGACGCGGATGCGATCCGGCTCGACGCGGACGATGAGTTCGCTCGGCGACGGCTGCGGCATCAGCGCTCCCTGCTCGAACCGGTACGACGCATGCTCCGCGTTGTGCGCGAGGAGGCCGCCGAGCAGCCCCGCCGCCATTCCGGTCGCCGGCTCTTCGGGAATCCCGATCCGCGGCGCGAACATCCGGATCGTCGCGTCACAGCCGGGCGCATCGCGCGCATACACGTAGTACCCGTACGCATCCGCCTCGGCACTGATCGACGCGATCGCCTCGGGATCGGGGACGGCCGTCGCGAGCGCGTCGCGCGTCGTCTCGATGAGGATGAAGCGAACGCCATGATCGGCGATTACCGGCGTGCCGGCGAGCGCGTTCGGCGCGAGCGCGAGCGACGCCGCGATCGCGCCGGCGCGCGCGAACGGCGTGAGCGCGGGACGCGGCTGGTCCATGAAGATCCGGTCGCCCTCCCGCTCGATCGCGCGATCGCCGATCGTCGTCCGCTTCACCGCCGTCGTTGCCGCGAGCATCCCGCGTTGGACGAGCAGGCCGAACGCGCCGACGGTCGCGTGGCCGCAGTCCGGCACCTGCGCGACCGGCGTGAAAAACGTGACGTCGTACACGCCGTCGCCGAGATCGTGGACGAACGCCGTCTCGGGGACCGCGACGACGGCGGCGATCCGTTGACGCTCCGCAACGGGAATCATGCCCGCGTCGAGGACGACCCCGGCGAGATTGCCGCCCGCGCCGTCCTTGGTGAATGCTGCGACGAGCGCAACCTCCGTCGTCCCGGTCGATGTCGTCTGCATGCTACAGCGGCGCTTCCTGGAGATGCGCGGCGTAGGAGCGAGGGTCGAAATACCAGCCGGGGAGCGACGGCGGAAACTTGATGTCGCTGAAGATGTAGTCGACGTCCTTGCCGTCGTCGTGATATCCGCCGCCGACGATGCCGTGGAGCGACGTGACGACCGGATGACCGTCGACGTTCCCCATCGTGATCGTGAACGTCACCGGGAAGACTTGCGCTCTCGACGGGTTGGAATCGGTGAACAGTTTGTCGGTCGCGACGAGTTTGTGGAGTTCGAGCGTGGTTTTGTCGCAGTAGATCTCACGCAGGCGGTTGCGCTCGACGTCGCGCGTCGGCTCGATGGTGAGATGGAGTTCGTCGCCGATCGTCTCGATCGCCGTGACCTTGTAGTCGAACTCGAAGATCCCGCGCACGGCGCCGATGATCGGGGGCGCGATCCCGCTGGGCTCGGGCGTCGGCACGTCGCTCACGAGCGTTTTGCGCAGCGGCGCCGGTTCGAAGACGTCGGCGGTCGGCGGCCCCGGATCGCGGTCTTCGTTGAACGCCGGGCGGTCGAACGTCATGTCGCCGCGCGCGAAGTCGCGGAAGACCAGCCGCGTGAGCGCCGCGCGATCCGCGTTGCGCACCCAGATGTGCTTCGTGTAGCTGTTGACGGGATCGACGTAGCCGTTCGTGGCGAGCTGCTTGCGCGTGAGCGTGTAGGTCTCGAACGGCGGCGGCGGCCGATGCGTGCGGAACTGCGCCCGGATCATGCCGAGCAGACGCTGAGGCGTCGGCGAGGGGGTCGGCGACGGGGCCGGCGTGCGAACCGCCACCGCGGCCGCGAGGAGCACGGGAGCCAGCATGCGCGGACCTACGGCACGCCGCCGCGCTTCGCCCGCCAAGTTTGCTTGCGGCGGAGCAGGCACCCCCCGGAAGAAAGTGCGAACTGTTGCGGTTCCCGCCTCGGAAAGGACCGCCGCCATGACCTCCGTGCTGGAACGCTCGACGCTCTTGAAGTCGCAGGCCTTCGTCGGCGGCGCGTGGGTCGACGCGGACGACGGTGCGACATTCCCGGTCTACGATCCGGCGACCGGCGAGCGGATCGCCGACGTTCCGCGCTTCGGCGCGAACGAGACGCGGCGGGCGATCGAGGCCGCGAACGCCGCGCTCCCGGCGTGGCGCGCGAAAACCGGGAAGGAGCGCGCCGCGCTCGTGCGGCGCTGGTACGAACTGATCGTCGAGCACACCGAAGAGCTCGCGCACATCATGACCCTCGAACAGGGGAAGCCGCTCGCGGAAGCGCGCGGCGAGATCGCGATGGGCGCCGGCTACGTCGAGTGGAACGCCGAAGAAGCGAAGCGGATCTACGGCGACACGATCCCGACGCTCGCGAACGACCGCCGCATGGTCGTCGTGAAACAGCCGATCGGCGTGTGCGTGGGGATCACGCCGTGGAATTTTCCGCACGCGATGGTGACGCGCAAGGCGTCGCCGGCGATCGCCGCAGGCTGCACGTTCGTGCTCAAACCGGCGGAGCAGACGCCGCTCTCCGCGCTCGCGGTCGCCGCGCTCGCCGAGATGGCCGGCTTACCGGCGGGCGTCTTCAACGTCGTCACCGGCGACGCGACCGACGCGCCGGTGATCGGCGAGGAGATGACGTCGAACCCGATCGTGCGCAAACTCGGCTTCACCGGCTCGACCGCGGTCGGCAAGCTGCTCATGGCGCAGTGCGCGCGCACGGTCAAGAAGGTCTCACTCGAACTCGGCGGCAACGCGCCGTTCATCGTGTTCGACGACGCCGACGTCGATGCCGCGGTCAACGGCGCGATGGCGGCGAAGTTCCGCAACGCCGGACAAGTTTGCGTGAGTCCCAACCGCCTTTTCGTGCAGAGCGGGATCCACGATGCGTTCGTCCAGCGTCTCGCGGAACGCGTGCGCACGCTGCGGACCGGCAACGGGTTCGAAGACGGCGTGCAGATCGGGCCGTTGATCGAGGATCAGGGCTTCGCCAAGGTCGTCGAGCACGTCGACGATGCGTGCGCGCACGGTGCCCGGCTGGTGACCGGCGGCGCGAGCAAACTCGGCGGGACGTTCTTCGAGCCGACGGTATTGACCAATGTGAACGCGACGATGCGGCTCAGTCACGAAGAGACGTTCGGGCCGGTCGCGGCGATCGCGTCGTTCAAGACCGAAGCCGAGGTGATCGCGACGGCGAACGACACGCCGTACGGCCTCGCGTCGTATTTTTACAGCCGCGACATCGGCCGCGTGTGGCGGGTCGCCGAAGCGCTCGAAACCGGAATGGTCGGGATCAACACGCCGATGCTTGCCAACGAAGCGATCCCGTTCGGCGGCGTTAAGGAATCCGGGATCGGCCGCGAAGGCTCCAAATACGGGATCGAGGAGTGGACCGAGATCAAGTACCTCTGCTTCGGAGGCCTCGACACATAAGGTCGCGCCGAGCGCGTTGTCACGCTGAGCGCATCTAACTGTCCACTTTTCGGGGGCACGTTCACGCTGAGCTTGTCGAAGCGCAGCCGCAATCAGGCACGAAGAGGCGCTGCGCTTCGACAGGCTCAGCGTGACTGCGCGGACGACGTGGGCGACGCGGGCGACGCGGACGGTACCAGGAAGTCGAAGTCGCAGCCGCGTTCGGGGCCGAGGACGTGTTCCGCGTAGAGTTTGCGGTAGCCGCGCGATGCGAGCGGCGCGCGCGGAACCGCAGCGAGACGGTGCGCGATCTCCTCGTCGCTCAGCGCGACGTCGATCCGCCGCTCGCGCAAACTGACGCGAATGCGATCGCCGTCGCGGACGGCGGCGAGCGGCCCGCCGACCCCGCTCTCCGGTGAGATGTGCAGCACCACGGCGCCGTACGCCGTCCCGCTCATCCGCGCATCGCTGATCCGCAGCATGTCGCGCACGCCGCGCGACAGCAATTTCTTCGGAATCGGCAAGTAGCCGGCTTCCGGCATCCCTGCCGCGATCGCGCCCGCGTTCTGCAGCACCAGCACGTCGTCGGGCTCGACGTCGAGCGCCGGATCGTCGATGCGCGCAGCGAGATCGGC
This sequence comes from Vulcanimicrobium alpinum, assembly GCF_027923555.1. Lineage (GTDB taxonomy): Bacteria > Vulcanimicrobiota > Vulcanimicrobiia > Vulcanimicrobiales > Vulcanimicrobiaceae > Vulcanimicrobium > Vulcanimicrobium alpinum. Next base: position 3,272,732 of record NZ_AP025523.1, read on the forward strand.
GAGATCGCGGAACACGACTGCGCGCCCTTCGTGCTCCAGCAGCCGCGCGTCGGCGGCCGCCGCCTTGAGGATCGCGCCGTTCGGTGCCAGGTTGCCGAAGAGCGCGACGAGCGCATCGCGCGCGACGATCGGATCGTCCGCCGGCCGGATCACGTCGCGATCGACGTACGCCGGCACCCGCGCGAGCCGCGTCGCCAGCGTCTCCCCCGCCGCCGACACGGTCTGGCGATGCAGCAGCGGCGCAAGCTCGCGGAGCAGCGCGCCGACGCCGCCGGCGGCATGGAACTGCTCCATGTAGTGCGCGCCGACCGGTTTCAGGTTCACCAGCACCGGCGTCGCGGCGGCGATCGCGTTGAAGTGCTCGAGCGTCAGCGGGACGCCGGCGCGACCGGCGATCGCGGTGAGGTGGATCGCGCCGTTCGTCGAGCCGCCGAGCGCGAAGAGGACGCGCAGCGCGTTGTCGACGCTCTCGCGCGTGACGATCCGCTCGGGCGTCAAGCCGTCGCGCGCCATCTCAACGGCGCGCGCGCCGCTCGCCTCCGCGAATCGCAGCCGCTCCGCGTGCACTGCGGGCGGCGTCGCCGAACCGGGGAGACTCATCCCGAGCGCTTCGGTGACGCACGCCATCGTGCTCGCGGTTCCCATCACCGCGCACGTCCCCGCCGTCGTCGCGAGGTTCGATTCGAGAGCGCGGATCCGCGCGTCGTCGAGCTCGCCGGCGCGATAGCGCGCCCACCACGACCGGCAGTCGGTGCACGCGCCCAAGCGATTCCCCTCGAAGCTCCCGGTCATCATCGGACCGACGACGAGCGCGAGCGCGGGCTTCCCGGCCGAGATCGCTCCCATCAGCTGCGCGGGCAGCGTCTTGTCGCAGCCGCCGATCAGCACGACGGCGTCCATCGGCTGCGCGCGAATCATCTCCTCGACGTCCATCGCCATGAGATTGCGAAAGACGAGGCTGGTCGGCGTGAGATACGGTTCGCCCAGCGAGATCGTTGGGAACTCCATCGGTAGGCCGCCGGCCGCGAGCACGCCGCGCGAAACGGCCTTCACCAATTCCGGCGTGGTGCGATGGCAGTTGTTGAAGTCGCCGCCCGACGTCGCGATCCCGACGATCGGCTTTGCCAGCATCTCGTCGGAGTAGCCCATCGACTTGGCGAACACACGCCGTAGGTAGAGCGAGAACTCGCGATCGCCGTAGTTGGTGAGCCCCTGCGACAATCCGGTTTCCGGCATGACGCGGCCTTCGGCGAGGCCTGCCGCGACCCCGGCACATTTGCTGGAGACCATCGTGGTGCGGCCGGCGAGTCGCGAAACTGCGGCTCGGTCCGCTCCGCCGAAGGCCAAGGGGAACGCCGCAAGCGGCGAAAAGACGAAAACCGACCGCGAGCGTTGCTCGCGTCGACTGAGGGAGGTTTCGGGTGACATATTTCGTCGTTTTGCAACGCTGGTCCGTCGCAGCGATCGCAGGTTCCGCGGCACTCGTGATCGCCGCAGCCACGGGAGCGCAGCCGGGAAGTTACTACACCAAAGCGCAAGCCGCCGCGGGCGCCGTCGTCTACAGCGGGCAGTGTCAGCAATGTCACGGCGTCAACTTGCAGGGCAATTCAGGTCCGGGGCTGATCGGCGACGCGTTTCACGCCTACGTCGGCCCGAACGGGACGGCGAAATCACTCTATAACTTCATCGCCGAGCAGATGCCGGCGGACAAGCCGGCGTCGCTCACGCAGCAGCAGTACCTCGACGTCACGGCGTACCTGCTCGCGCGCAACGGATACCCGGCCGGATCGCACGCGCTCTCGCCGTCGACGCTCGGCGGCCTAAAACTCGGCGCCGTGCACGCGACGGCGAAGACTGAGATCGCCGGAACCGGCGGTGCGCAGCACGACGAGATCGTGCGCACGGCGCCGCCGACGAACGTCGTGTACGCAAAGCTGCCCGGCAACGCCGACGTCAACGTTACCGACGCGATGCTCGCCGGCGCGAACGCCGACACCGCGAACTGGCTGCTCACCGGGCGGACGTACGACAACCAGCGCTACTCACCGCTCTCGCAGATCAGCACCGAGACGATCGGCTCGCTGACCGTCGCTGGCCTCGCGCAGACCGGGATGACGGCGAGTTTCGAATCGACGCCGATCGTGGTGAACGGCGTCATGTACCTCACCACGCCGACGGTCGAGAACAAGATGAAGATCATGGCGCTCGACGCGACCAACGGCGAGCGTCTGTGGGAGACGACGTACACTCTCGGTCCGTTCCAGATCTGCTGCGGTCCGGTGAACCGCGGGCCAGCCGTCGGCTACGGCATGGTCTACGCGCTCACGCTCGACGACAAACTGCTCGCGCTCGACGCCGCCACCGGCAAGCAGCGCTGGTCGGCGACCGTCGCCGATCCGAAGGTCGGCTACACGGAGACCATGACGCCGCAGGTCTACGACGGGATGGTCGTGATCGGCAGCGCGGGCGGCGAGTGGCCGATCCGCGGTTTCGTCGCCGCCTATGACGCGCATAGCGGCAAGCAGAAATGGCGCTGGGATTCAACCGATCCGAAGACCTACGGCGGCGATTCGTGGAAGCGCGGCGGCGCGATGGTGTGGACGACGCCCGCGATCGATCCGCAACTCGGACTCGTCATCTTCTGCACCGGCAATCCCAACCCCGATCTCAACGGATCGTATCGCAAAGGCGACAATCGCTGGAGCGACTCGATCGTCGCGCTCGACGTACGCACCGGCAAGCTGAAATGGGGCTACCAGCAGATCAAGCACGACGTGTGGGATTACGACGCGGTCAGCCCGGTCGTGCTCTTCGACGTGCATCAGAACGGCCAGACGATCCCGGCCGCGGGTGAAGCGGGGAAGGTCGGCTGGTTCTACATCCTCGACCGCCGCAACGGGAAACTGATCCGCAAATCCGATCCGTACGTGCTGATGTCGAAGAACATGTTCAGCCAGCCCACAAAGACGGGCGTCGACATGCTGCCGGGCGCGAACGGCGGCGCGGAATGGTCGCCGCCGGCGTACTCGCCGCAGACCCATTACGCCTACGTCCTCGGCATGGATCAATTGATGACGTTCAAGACCGAGCCCGACGAGTATCAGCCCGGACGCATCCGTCTCGGCAGCGCGTTCATCAACGTCAAGAAGGGCGCGATCCAGGACGGGCGTTTCGTCGCGATCGACACCGAGACGGGGAAGATCGCGTGGACGTACATGACGCCCCAGCCGCTGATGGGCGGCGCGCTCGCGACCGGCGGCAACCTGGTCTTCTTCGGTGAGGGGAACGGCTGGTTCGACGCGCTCGACGCGACCAGCGGGAAGCGCGTGTGGCGCTACAACCTCGGCGCGGGCGTGAACGCGCCGCCGATCACCTACACGGTAAACGGCCAGCAGTACATCGCGGTCGCCGCCGGCGGGAACTTCCAACTCTCGTTCCCCTACGGCGACACCGTCGCGATTTTCAAACTGAACACCGCACCCCCGTCACGCTGAGCCTGTCGAAGCGCCACCCGGATCGCCACGAAGGGACCGAACCCTGCGTGCGAGCTCCGGGCGGCGCTTCGACGGGCTCAGCGCGACGTAGGGACGCGACGTAGCGAGCGCCCGCATTCTTCCTAGCAGGCCGGGTTCGCATCACATCGAGGAGAGGCGGGACAAAACGAGCACGGCGTGCGTTCGCACAGCGTGAAGCCGAGCGTTATGCCAATCACCCGTACGATGACGGTCCTGCTGTTCTGCGCCGCGACGATCGCCGCATCGGCTGCGCCGAACGCGCCGCCGGCGAAGACCGCCGCCGACGCGAAGACGGCCGCCGCCTCGAAGACTGCGCCCGCCACCCCCGCGAAGCCGGGGACGCTCTCCAAGTGGCAGCAGTTGCAGCAAGAGAAGTACCACAACTCGGCGCCGGCCGACGAGTACTTCGGCAAGATGAAGATGAGCTATCTCGGCATCAACAACACCTATCGGGATGCCGCGATCGCCTCGGGCGACCACACGACGAATGCCGGGGTCGTCAGCAAGGTCGCCTTCGCCGACGACGCGCTCGCCGCGTGGTCGAAGAAGTATCCGAAAGACCCGCAGCTCGCGCGCACGTACTTCCTCGCGATCGAAAGCGACAAGCGCATCTGGCTGCAGCCGAACCAGCAGCGCGCCTGGACGTACATGAACCGCATCGTCTCGACATTCGGCGACACGTACTTCGGCAAGATCGTCAAGAAGAATCTCGGGATCGGCTTTACCGAACACTACTATGCGGAAGCGGTCGCGTGCGCGACCGCCGCGCCGACCGAGACGCCGGCCCCCGCACCCGCAACGACGGCGACCGAAGCACCCCGCCGCGGACGCGGCCCAGCGCCGACGCCCACGCCGTCGCCGACACCGACCGCCACCCCGACGCCGTCGCCGACGCCATCACCGGTCCCCACGCCGCGCGCGATCGGCAAGGGTCTCAAAGTGATGATCGAAACGCCGCCGTGCGTCCCGCCCGCGACGCCGTCGCCGACCGCACTGCCGACGACGCCGGTGACGAGCGCGCCGCTCGCTACGCCCGCGCCCGGAACGGCGACGCGCGCCCCGCTCGCATCTCCGGCGCCGTCCGCTGCTTCGCCCATTGCGTCGCCGTCGACGACGATCGCGAGCCCGCGTCCGTCCGCCTCGCCCTCGCTTCCGGTAATGCCGACCCCGGCGGCGTCACACCGGCCGTCGACGCGTTAGATCACTCCGTCAGCGCCTGACGGACGATCCGCTCCTGCTCCACCGCGTGCGCTCCCGGATAGCCTTCCGAGGGGCTCGCGCGGTATGGGCGGCCGATGTACTCGAGGTCGGCGATGTTGGGCGGCAGATTCTCGACGACACGGCGCCGCACGTGCGCGCGGGCGCCCATGTTTTTCGGCTCTTCCTGCACCCAAATCGCGTGCTCGAGGTTCGGGTAGCTGCCGATCAGCGCGAGGATCTCGTGCCGCGGGAGCGGTGAGAGCATCTCGACCCGCGCGATCGCGGTGCGCTTCGCATCGGCATAGAGCGGGCTCGACGTCAGATCGTAGTAGACGTGGCCGCTGCAGAGCAGCAGGCGCGTCACCTCCGACTTGTCCGCCTTCTCGTAGCGCGGATCGTCGATCACTTCGCGGAACGAGCCGCCGGCGAGCTCGTCGATCGTCCCGTAGGCGGCGCGGTTGCGCAGCAGCGACTTCGGCGTCATGACGACCAGCGGGTAGGCCTGCTGCGCGCGCGCCTGCGCGCGCAGGAGATGGAAATACTGCGCCGCGGTCGAGCAGTTGGCGACGCGAATGTTGCCTTCCGCCGAAAGCTGGAGAAAGCGTTCGATGCGCGCGCTCGAGTGTTCGGGACCGGCGCCTTCGTAGCCGTGCGGGAGCAGCAGCGTCAGACGTGTCGACTGGCCCCACTTCGCGGCGCCGGCGGCGATAAACTGATCGATGATGATCTGTGCGCCGTTGTTGAAATCGCCGAACTGCGCTTCCCACAAGACCAGCGCGTGCGGAATCTCCGCGCCGTACCCGTATTCGAAGCCCAGGCAGGCGTACTCGGAGAGCGGCGAGTTGTAGATCTCGAACGACGCCTTGGCGTCGGCGAGGTGCTGGAGTGGAACGTATTTCGCGTTGGTCTGCGCGTCGTGCAGGACGGCGTGGCGGTGCGAGAAGGTGCCGCGCTCCGTGTCCTGACCGCTGATGCGGATCGGCGTCCCTTCGCTCAGCAGCGACGCGAACGCGAGCGCCTCCGCCAAGCCCCAATCGACTTCGCCGGTTTCGCGCAGCGCCTGCGTCCGCTTCGCGAACTGCGACTGCAGCTTCTTGTTGAGCGCGAAGCCTTCCGGAACGCTCACCACGGCATCGGCGAAGCGCATCAGCGTCGGCTTGTTGACCGACGTCTTCGGCATCGCTTCGCCGTGGTGCGATTTTCCGTTTGTGTGTCCAGCGCGCTCGAATTCGCCGCTCTTCACGCGGCGGTGCGCGTCGGTGATGCGCGCGGTCGCGACATCCTGCAATTCCTTGACCTGGTCCTGCGAAAGGATCCCTTGCGCGACGAGCTGCGCGGCGTAGAGTTCGCGCACCGTCGGATGAGCCTTGATCGATTCGACCATCTGCGGCTGCGTGTACGCGGGTTCGTCCTGTTCGTTGTGGCCGAAGCGGCGATACCCGATCAGATCGACGATGACGTCGCGCGAGAACTTGCGGCGATAGTCGATCCCGAGATGCACGGCGGCGATGCACGCATCGACGTCGTCGGCGTTGACGTGCACGATCGGCAGGTCGTAGCCCTTCGCGAGGTCGGAGGCGTAGCGCGTCGAGCGTGCTTCCGACGGATCGGTGGTGAAGCCGACCTGATTGTTGGAGATGATGTGGATCGTGCCGCCGGTGGCGTAGCCGGCGAGGCCCTGCAGGTTGAGGACCTCCGCGACGATGCCCTGCGCGGCGAACGCCGCGTCGCCGTGGATCAGGATCGGTGCGGCGACCTCGCTGTTGAGCGTCGGCGGGTTGACGGTGTGGTCGGTCTGCAGCGCGCGCGTCATCCCTTCGACGACGCCGTCGACCGCTTCGAGGTGCGACGGGTTGTGCGCGAGCTCGACTCGAATCTTCGTCCCGTTCGGCGTCTCGTATGTCCCCTCGGCGCCGTGATGGTACTTCACGTCGCCGGTCGAATCGCTGTCGGCCGATTCGGGCGAAGCGAGCTCTTCGCGCTGCGAGGCCTGCTCGAACTCGGCGAGGAGTTCTTCGTAGGGCCGGTTGACGACGTGCGCGATCGTCGAGAGGCGGCCGCGGTGCGCCATCCCGATCACGGCCGTCTGCGTCCCGTCCTCGGCCAGCATCGAGATCGTCTCTTCGAGCATCGGGACCATCACGTCGAGCCCTTCGATCGAGAAGGTCTTCTGCGACATGAATTGCTTGCGGAAGTAGCGCTCCATCGTCTCGACCTTGGTGAGACGCTGGAGCACCTGCACGCGGCGTTGCGGCGTAAGCGGACGCCGATGCATCCCCGTCTCGATGTACTCGCGCAGCCATTCGCGCTGCTGCGTGTTCGAGATGTGCTCGATCTCGTACGCGATCGTCGAAGAATACGTCTCGCGCAGCTTCGGCAGCACGTCGGCGAGCGTGTTGCCCGGCACCTTCACGCGCAGCACCGACGCGGGGATCGCGTGCATCATCGCCGGCGTGAGGTTGTAGGTCGCCGGATCGAGCGACGGATCTCCGGGAGGCTTCGAGCCGAGCGGATCGAGCGTCGCGGCGAGATGCCCGTGACGGCGGTACGCCGAGACGACCGCCATCCCCGCCGCGATCGCGCGCAGCATCTCCTCCGACGGCATCCCGGCGAACTCGCCGGCCTGCACCGGCGCGACGGCTTCGCGCGCTGCGGCCGGCGCGGCGGCGTTGGCGTCGGTCGCACTGCCGCGCACCGCCGCGGTCAGGCCGAGCTGCGAGAAGATCGTTTCGTAGAACTCATCGGCGCCTGCGAGGAGTTCGTCGACGCGCTTGAGATACTCGCCCGACTGTGCGCCTTGGACGACGCGATGATCGTACGTCGACGTCAGCGTCATCACTTTCTCGACCCCGAGCTGAGCGAGGGTCGCCTTCGGCGCGTGCGCGAGGCCCGGCGGATACGCAATCGCGCCGGCCGCGATGATCGCGCCCTGCCCGACCATCAGCCGCGGCACGGATGCGACGGTTCCGATCCCGCCCGGATTCGTCAGCGTGAACGTCGCGCCGGTCTGCTCTTCCACCGAGAGTTTGTTGTCGCGTGCTTTGGCGACGAGGTCTTCGTAGGCGTTGCGGAACGCGCCGAAGTCGAGCGAGGCGGCGTTCTTGATCACCGGCACGACGAGGAAGCGCGAGCCGTCCTTCTTCTGCGCGTCGACCGCGAGCCCGAGGTTGACGCCCGCGTCGATTTTCTGCGGCTTGCCGTCGGTGCGCCGGAACGACACCGTGATCGCAGGTTGTTCGCGCGCGGCGCGCGCCAGGGCGAACGCGATGATATGCGTGAACGACACTTTCTCGGTGCGTCCGGCGAGCTTCAGCGCGGCGTTGAGCTCGATGCGGCGCTGTTCGAGCGTGCCGACGTGCAGGGTGCGGAACGAGGTCGCGACCGGGATCGTTAGCGACTGTTCCATGTACTGAGCGAGCGTCGCGACCGATCCCTTGAGATCGCTGACCTTGGTTTGCGCCGCGATCGGCGGATACTGCACCGCCGGCGCAGCCGACGCCGCGCCGAGCCCGCCGGTGAACGCAATCTTCCCCGACGCGACCGCCGCTTCGACATCCTCGCGTAAGATCAACCCGTCGGGCCCGCTGCCTTGCAGTTTCGCCGCGTCGATGTGCAAGCGCTCGACGAGCCGCCGCGCGTGATGGCTCAGCACCCCGCCCTGCTTGCCGTTCGCCCGCGTCTCCGCCGGCGCCGTCGCCGCCCCCGCACTGCCGTAGCCCGACGGCGTCACCAGCGTCGCTTCGGCGGGGCGACCCGGCGGTGCTTCGACAGGCTCAGCCGGACGGGTTGCGCCTTCCGGCTTCGCCGCCGTCGTATCGATCTCGACCAGGACGCTCCCGACGTTGACCGTGTCGCCTTCGGCGCCGTGCACGGCGGTCACGATCCCGCTCGCGGTCGAGGGGACCTCGACGTCGACCTTGTCGGTCGTCACGTCGACTAAGGTCTCACCTTCCTCGACCCAGTCACCCGGCTTCTTGCGCCATTCGACGATCGAGCCTTCGCTGACCGACTCACCCATCTCGGGCAGGGTGACATTCACGAGCGTTTGCACACAGTTCTCCGGAACGATTGTTGCGAGGTTTTTCGGCAGAAGCGTCGCCCTCCATCTTACGCGCGCCGGATGACGAGGGGAAATACCGCCTCCCTATCGCAGGCAAAGGCAGCACCTATGGAACTCCGCGATCTGCGCTATTTCGTCGCCGTGGCCCAGCACCGCAGCTTCAGCCGCGCCGCCGACGTGCTGCAGATCGCGCAGCCGTCGCTGAGCGAACAGATCCGCAAACTCGAGGAGGAACTCGGCGCCCCGCTGTTCGAGCGGACCAGCCGCGGCGTCGTGCTCACCGACGCCGGCGAAGCGCTGCTCCCGAAGGCGCGCGCGGTGCTCGCGCAGGCCGACATCGCGGTCGAGACGGTGCGCATGGTCAACGACGGCGTCGCCGGCTCGCTGACGCTGGGCTTCATCGACTCGGCGGCGCTCGGGATCGTTCCGCCGCTGGTGCGCCGCTTCAACGCCGCGTATCCCAACGTGCGCCTGCACCTGCGCGAGCTGGGGACGCGCCAGCAGCTCGAGGCGCTCGAGGCCGGCGACATCGACGTCGGGATCGTGCGCGGTCCGGTATGGAACGCCGCCGTCGAGGGGGAGCGGATCGCGACCGAACCGCTCGTCGTCGCGCTCCCCGCCGGCCATCGGCTCGCCGCGGGCGAGGCGGTGCACCTGGCCGACCTGCGCGACGAGGGGTTCATCACCTACCCGGCCGATCGCGGCGCCGCGCTCTACGAAGAGACGCTGCGCTTGTGTCACGAGGCCGGTTTCGATCCGCGGATCGTCCAGGAAGCCAACGAGATCGCGACGATCTGCGCGCTCGTCGACGCGGCGCTCGGGGTCGCGATCGTGCCGTCTTCGGTCACCGTCATCGCACCGAGCGGCCTCGTCTACCGGGCCCTCGAGCCGGCCGCAGCGCTGGAACGGTGGGCGGTGTGGCGGGCGGGGGCGCAGACCGCGGTCGTCCGCGCGTTCATCGGGGCGCTGCGGCCGGAGAGCCGCACGTCTTCCCGCGCGGGATCGGCCTGATCCGCTGGGCTTTGTGCGGGGCCGCGCCGAACGACGCACGCGCTATGCGCACTTTGCTGATGACCCTCGCCGCGGCGCTCGCACTCGGGGGCGCCGCGCTCGCCCAGAGCCCGGCTCCCGACCCGTCGGCTGCGGCGAAGCCCTCGCCGTCGCCGACGACGGTCGTCCACATCAAGAACTTCGCGTTCGCTCCCGAGACGGTGACGATCGCCGCCGGAGGGAGCGTGAAGTTCGTCGAGGACGACGACACGCCGCACACGGTCACCGCAACCGACAATTCGTACGACTCCGGCAATCTCGACAAAGGCCAGAGCTTCACGCACGCGTACGAGAAGCCCGGGACGTACGCGTATCTCTGCGCGTATCACCCTTACATGAAGGGGACGATCGTCGTCAAATAGCACCCCGGCGGCGTGGTCTTCAGCAGCGAAGTCTTTCTCTTCGGCTTTCTGCCGCTGACGCTCGCGCTGTACTTCGCCGCGCCGGGTGCGCGGCTGAAGAACGTGGTGCTCGTCGCCGCGAGCCTCGCGTTCTATGGGTGGGGCGGCGGCGTCTACACGGCGCTGGTCGTCGGCTCGGCGCTGGTCAACTTCGCGTTCGGGCTCGCGCTCTCGCGTGCGTCGGGCGACGCGACGCGGCGGCGACGCGCGCTCGTCGCCGCCGCGGTCGCATTCGATCTCGCCGTCCTCGCGTGGTTCAAGTACGCAGGGTTCGTCGCGGAGAATCTCAGCGCGGCGGGACTGAACGTCCGCATCGCCGGCGTCGTGCTGCCGCTCGGAATCTCGTTCTTCACGTTTCACGCGATCTCGTACATCGTCGACGTGTACCGGCGCACGTCGGAGGCGCGGCGCAACCCGCTCGAAGTCGTGCTCTATTTCACGTTCTTCCCGCAGTTGATCGCCGGTCCGATCATTCGCTACAAGGACGTCGCGGGGCAGCTCGCGAGACGCACCGTGACGACGCCGGATTTCGCCTACGGCGTGCAGCGCTTCGTCGCAGGCCTCGGCAAGAAAGTGCTGATCGCGAACACGCTGGGGGCCTGCGTCGACCGCGTCTTCGCAACCGCCCCGGCCGACGTGTCGCGGCCGCTGGCGTGGTTTGCGCTCGCGGCCTACACGCTGCAGATCTACTTCGATTTCTCGGGCTACACCGACATGGCGATCGGCTTGGCGCGGATGTTCGGGTTCCGCTTTCTCGAAAACTTTGATTTTCCGTACGTCGCGGGTTCTGTCCGCGAGTTCTGGGGGCGCTGGCACATCTCGCTCTCGCGCTGGTTTCGGGACTATCTCTACGTTCCGCTGGGCGGCAACCGCGTCACGCCGTGGCGCGTCTACGTCAACCTCGCGATCGTCTTCGTGCTGTGCGGGCTATGGCACGGCGCGAAGTGGACGTTCGTGGTGTGGGGCCTGATCCACGGGCTCTTCCTGGTGCTCGAACGCGCCGGCTGGATGCGGCCGCTCACGTCGACGCCGGTCGTGCGTCATGTCTATCTGCTCGCGGTCGTGATGTTCGGCTGGGTGTTCTTCCGCTCCGACTCGTTCGCGTACGCGTTCGCGTTTCTGCGCGCGCTGGTGCATCAGGCGCCCGCGACGCGGCTCGGCTTCTGGGGCGTCGTCGATCGCGAAACGCTGCTCGCCTTCGCCGCCGGATGCGTGCTCGCGACGCCGTTCGTCGCGCAGCGCGTCGAAGCGTGGCTGGCGCGTTCGCGGCGCGGCGGATTGACGATCGCCGCGGCAGCGCTGCCCGCGTCGCTGGCGTGCATCTTCGTCGCCTCGGCGTCGAAGCTCGCGGCGGGGACCTACAATCCGTTCATCTACTTCCGGTTCTGAAGTGCCGCCGCAGCGATCGCCGCGCGACCTGATCGTCATCGGCGCGTTCGCGCTGCTGCTGGTGCTGCCGGCGGCGCTCGCGCTGCTCGGACGCGCCGGCGCCGACACCGAGTTCATCACCACGGTCGAAAACCGCCGCCCGTTCGTCGCGCCGCCGGTGACCTCGGGAGCGCTCGCGACCGGCGGGTGGGAACGCGACGCCGAACGGCAGATCGCCGATGCGTTTCCGCTCCGGAAACACCTCATCGAAGCCTACGACTACGTGAAGTACGCGTGGCTCGGCGACGGTGCGGGAAATCGCGTCCTGCGCGGCCGCGACGGCTGGTTCTACCTCGGTGACGAGGAGCTCACGTACCTGACGGATGCGTACGCGGTCGATGCGGTCGTGGCGCACCTCGCCGACGTCTATGCGGCGCGCTCGGCATGGTGCGCGCAGCACGGGATGCACTATGCGTTCGTGCTCGCGGCGAACAAGAGCACGATTTACCCGCAGTATCTGCCCGCCGGGCTCGCGATCGGGCCGCCTGCGGCCGATCGCCTCGTCGCGGCGCTGCGTGCGCGGGGCGTTCGCACGATCGACACGCGACCGCCGCTGATCGCGGCCGCGCGCGGCGGAACGCTGCTCTATTCAAAGGGAGACACGCACTGGAATGCCGAGGGAGCGGCGATCGCCGCACGCGCGATCGCGGCGAACCTCGGCGTGCGCGACCGCGTCGCAGCCGGAGCGATCCGATACGTCGACCGGCCCGATCGGGGCGACCTTCTGAACTTCGCCGGGATCGGTTCGTTCGTGAGCAATGACGTGCGCTTCGCGGAGTTTTCGCGCACGGCGCGCGACGTGCCGATGCCGTCGTACGGCGGCGATCCGGCGGCGGCGCGCTATAGCGCGCACGCGAGCGCGATCGACGATCCGGCGCTGCCGTCGGCGGTGATCTTCGGTGACTCGTTTCTCGAAGGCCTCGAACCGTTTCTCGCGGAGGATTTCCGGCGCGCGGTCTTCCTGCACCACATCTCGGTCGAGGACGTGCAGTTCGATCGCGCGATTCTCGGCGCCGAACGCCCGCAGATCGTGTTGCAGGAGCTGGTGGAGCGCAGCATCGTCTTCGGAGCTTCGTTTACACCTTAGGCGACGCGCTCGGCTGCGGCGAGGCGGAGGGAGCCGGAACGACGCGGCACGCGCCGGCGGCTTCGTCGTCGCCGAGGATGACGGTCAAGCGCGTTCCGCGCGGCAGCGTCACGTCGCGCCCGTGATGCAGAAACGCGTACGGACCCAGGACGTACCCGACGAAGGGGACGGCTCCCACGATCCCCGGGATGTTCTGCGATGCGCCCGTCGCGGTCGCGCGAGCGGCGCCCGCCCAATCGATCGTCGCCGGCACGTGCGCCCCGGCCGGCGTGACGAGATAGCGCGCCTCGAGGACGAGGTAGCCGCCGCGGCCGCCGCGCTCGGCGTGCTGCGCGATCGCGATGATGCCGTAGCCCGGGGTTTGCGCGGGGAGGATCGTCCCGTCGGGCGCAACGGCGTCGGCGGCCGTTCGGACCGCGAAGGGGTCGCCGGCCCGGGCGCGTGCGGTGTCGAGGTCGGCGGTGAGTTCGACTGCGGCGCGCAGGCAGGGCGGCCCGCTAAGCGGCGCGGCTCCCGGCAACGAGACGAGCGCGACGACCGCCGCGACGCATGCCGATTCAAGTCGGCGGCCGGACCAAAACGGAGTGCTGTTCACACGGACGCAGTGCGAGCGCCGAGAACCGTTCACCCTCCGCGACGCAACCGCACGCCCAGCGAGCGCGCACGAGCGTCGCAGCACCGGGCCCGGGATCGACGCCGTCGATGGCGTGCCGTGCGCGGCCGAGCTTCGCGGTCAAGTCGCGCAGCGTAACGTCATGGAGTCACGGCGTGTACTACGCACCCTCGCAGCAACGGTGGATGGGGTGTTCATCGTAGCAGGTGCCGCCCGTCCGGCAAAGCGGCCCAGCGTGCGATCGACGGCGCAAACGTCGCTGGGTCGGATGGCTTTGGGTTGCCTGCTTATAGGGCAGAAGAATACAGGCGATGGCCGTGCGTTCCTGCCTAGCGAGACGTGCGGCGCTTAGGATGCGGGCACGCGAGGCTTCTGTGGCCGCGCGCTCTCTCTATGTGGAGGTCATCAGTGGAAGATCAGAGACACGTTCGTCTCGCCCGCTTCGCCGCAATCGGCGGTGCCCTCGTGCTCGCGGCCGGGCTGAGTGCGTGCGGCGGCGGCACGCAGTCGTCGCTGCCATCGACGGGACAGCAATCCGGCGTCTTGTCAGGGCAGCGCTCCATCGAGTCGATCGAAGAAGCCGGCGACGTCACTGCAGCCGACGCGAATGCTGCTTCCGGCGCACGCACGATTTACCGGCATGCGCTCGGACGGGTAGGCGCGCCGGTAGCCGTGCCCGTGGCGACAGCGCCCGTGGGTTTCTTCGCGGACGAGCCCGGCGGCAATCTCCTCGACCATCATGGGCCGCGATTGGAGACCGTTATCTCGCATAACGTCTACATCAACTGCGGCAAGCCTCTCGACTGTTGGGGTGACCCGGCCGGCTTCCTGCAGAATCTCGCGCAGAGCAACTTCATCCACGTCGCCGATCAGTACATCGGACTTCCCGGCAGCGATCGCTACACGGTCGGTACGTCACAAAAACTCAAATACCCGACGCCGAACAACATCCTCTACGACGTCGACATCGAGACGATCGTGCATCACGTCGCGGCGAAGCTCGGCGCCGGCTACACGCACGAGTATCACGTGTTCCTGCCGCAAGGAACCGACGAGTGCTTCGACGGCGTGAGCGGCATCTGCTACTCGCCCGATAACCTGAAAACGTTTGCCTTCTGCGCTTATCACAGCTACGTCGATTTCGCCGATATCGGGCACATCTTGTACTCGGTGGAGCCGTATCAGGAGACGCCCGGCTGCGGGGACACGTATACGCCGACGAACGCCCCGAAGGGTTCCGGAGCTCCCCCGCACACGCTGACCGATTCAACCGCGACCGTCGTCTCGCACGAGCTGTTCGAGACGATCACCGATCCCAACGGCTCCGCATGGTTCAACGCCTTCGGATTCGAGATCGGCGACCTGTGCGCTTTCCATCGCAACGTCATCAACCTCAACGGCACCAACTACACGATCCAGCCCGAATGGTCGAACCGCGCGAACGCCGGCGCGGGCGACTGCGTCACCCATACGTGACATGACCGCATCGAGGGCGCCGCACTCGCTGCGGCGCCCTCACAGGCAAAACGCGAAGCTTTCTGCAGCAGGAGCGGCAGCCAAACGAGGCCTTGCTCCGGCTCGCGATGTCGGCATAGGATACCGCGAAGCGCCGCGCGTAGGCGCCGGGATGATCAAAGAGATGGCATTCGTTGCGTACTCTGTGCGCGACGTTCCGAAGGCCCGCGAGTTTTACCGGGACGTCGTTGGTCTGACGCCCAGCGAGATGTTCGGCGATCACTGGGCCGAGTTCAGCGTCGGCAGCACGACGTTCGGGATCGGGAACGGTGAGCCGCTCGGCATCATGCCGGGCACGTCGTTCGCGGCGACCTTCGAGGTGGACGACGTCGCCGCAGAGCGAAAACGGCTTGCCGATCGCGGGGTTGCGGTCACCGACATCAACGAGTCGCCGATGTGCTGGAGCGTGTTCGTTACCGATCCCGAAGGCAACCGGTTCGGTCTGCATCAGCGCAAATAACGACGCGACAAGAGACACGGCCGCCGTTGTGCACGGCGGCCGTTCTTCATCGTGGTGCCCAGGAAGGGACTCGAACCCCCACGACCTCGCGGTCACTAATACCTGAAACTAGCGCGTCTACCAATTCCGCCACCTGGGCGCGGACCGGAGACGGTTCAGCCTTCGCCGGTCGCGGACCTGCGTGCGGGCGCCAGGTGCGTGCGCAGCCAGAGCACGGGGATCACGCCGAGCAGCGCGATCGTCGCGAACGCGGTCCACGAAATCCGCAGCGACGTCGCGTCGGCGACGGCGCCGAAGACCGCCGGCGCGACGGCGGAGGCGCCGAAGATCGCCGTCAGCCCGATACCGAGCGCGCTCGCCGCGCGTTCCGTGCCGCCGACTTCGGCGAGCGCCGCGGCGAACAACCCGTTCCAGCCCGCGCCGCTCACGCCGAGCACGGCGGCGGCGACGAACAGCGGGATCACCGCACCGCGACCGAGGACCGCAAGCGTCCCCATCGCGAGCGACGCGAGCACGCAGATGATCGCCAGCGGGACGAGCCGTTCGCCGCCCAGCACGCGGTCGCTCACGTAGCCCCAGCCGAGCCGGCCGAACGTCGCGAAGACGTGCGCGGTCGCGAACGCGAGCGCCGCGATCCTCGCCGAGAGAGCGACGTCGGTGACCGCGGTGATGGTGAGAAACGCGTTGAGCGAGATCTGCGTGCTCACCAGCACCATGCACGTGAGCGTGACGCCGAGCAGCCGCGGATCGCGCGCCAGCGCGCGCATCCCGCGCACGATCGAGGCAAACGACGCAGGTTCGCCGCCGCCGGCATCCGCCTCGCGATACCACGCGTACGCGACGAGCGTGGGCACGATCAGCACGATCGCCGCGAAGACGAACGCCGCGCGCAAGCCGAACGCCGAGGCAACCAGCGGCAGCGTGAGCGCGCCGAACAATCCGCCGACCGGCACGCCCGTCTGCCGGATCCCCATCGCGAAGCCGCGGTCGCGATCGAAGTACGCAAGGATCGCGCGCCCTCCGACCGGCGTCGACGCCGCGTAGCCGACCCCGAAGACGAAGATCGCCGCGACGAGCCACGCATACGCCGGGATCAGCGGCACGGCGAGCAGCGCGAACGCCATCAGCACGCCCGACCACAGCACGAGCCTGCGCTCGCCCCAGCGATCGGTGAGCACGCCCGAGATCGCGGTGAAGCACATCGAACCGAGAAACATCGCGGTGAACACGACGCCGAGTTGCGCCTTGTTCAACGCGAACGTTGCCACCAGCACCGGCGAGAGCGAGCCCAGCGCCTGCTGCACCACGGACGCGCCGGCCTGCGCGCCCGTCATCAACGCGAGAACGCGCCAGCGTTCGCTCATGCGGTCATCGGCGATAGACCGCGACGAACGATGCGTCGCCGACCGTCCGTCCGGCGGCGTCGAGCGCTTCGACCCGGAACGTGTAGTGGTGCAGTTCGCCCGGCGGCGGACACGGACCGCCCCAGCCGGCGGTCCCGAAATCGTTCATCCCCGCAACGGCGCCGCGGGGCAGCAAGGGCCCGATCCCGCGCGCGCCGCGCGGGATGTTCGTCACGTTCCAATGCACCCAGCCGCCGGCCTTCGGCACGTCACGATCGATCACGGTGAGCCGCAGATGCTCCGTCGTGCGGGGCGCATTGCGCCACGTCAGCCGCGGCGCGCGGTTGGCGCCCTCGCAGCCGTCGGCGTTCCACACGAACGCACGCGGTACCGGTGCGCCGGGATGCACGTCGGGACTGGTCAGAACGAACGGGAGCATCGTGTTCTCCTCTAGGCTCGCTGCACGATGGCGATGCCGAGCGCGATCGAAACCAAACCGCCGAGATCGCGCACGCCGACCGGTTCGTGCAGGAGCAGCGCCGCGAGCGCGAGCCCGAAGACCGGCGTCAGAAAATAGTACGCGCTCACGCGCGATGCCTCGCCGTGCGTCAGCAGCCAGAACCACAGCAGCGAGGCGCCGAACGACATGACGAGCACGACGTAGGCGAACGAGACGAGAAGCTGCCACGTCCACGTCGCGTGCGGCGGCCCCTCGAACGCGATCGCGAGCGGGAGCAGCGCGAGCCCCGCGACGAGCAGCTGCAGCGCCGTCACGGCCCGCAGATCGAGACCGGCGCACCAGCGCTTGAACACGATCGTCGACGCGACGCTGCCGAGCACGCCGACGAACGCCGTCGCGATGTCGAGCGGATCCGCGGTCCCGCTCCCCGTGCGCACGATCATGATCGCGACGACCCCGCCGAAGCCGAGCAGCAGGCCGATCGCTTTTCGCACGGTCAGCGGTTCGTGCAGCAGCCACGGCGCGACGAGCGCCAGCGTCAGCGGATTCGTCGAGGCTACGATCGCGCCGACCCCCGATCCCATGTGCCGTAGCGCTTCGTACGTGCAGCCCAGGTAGACGGCGTTCGAAAGGATCCCGACCGCCGCGATCGCAAGCCACTCGCTGCGCCCGCGCGGCCAGCGGACGCCGAGCGCGAACGACGCCGCCAGTGCGATCGCGCCGGCGGTTGCGAAGCGCACGACGAGGAACCACAGCGGCGACGAGTCGAGGGCCCCAATCTTGCTGGGAACGAACGCCGACGCCCACAAGAAGATATAGAAGAGCGCCGCGGCGACCCCGAGAGTCCGCTGGTTCACCGGGCCCATGGTACGCCGGTGCAACCGCACAAGCATCTGCTTCGGTCACACCAACGCATCATGGCCCAGATTCTTCCGATCGCGGCACCGCCGGACATCCTCGACGGATATTCCGCGACCGTCACGTCCGTCGTCGAGCGGGTTGCGCCCTCGGTGGCCGGCATCGACGTGCGCGTCGACGGCCGCCGTGCCGGGAGCGGTTCCGGTTTCGTCGCGACGCCCGACGGCTTCATCATCACCAACTCGCACGTCGTTCACGGCGCGCGCGAGATCGAGGTCGCGCTCCTCGACGGCCGCCGCTTCCGTGCGATGCCGATCGGCGATGATCCCGACAGCGACCTCGCCGTCGTCCGCATCGCCGCACCCGAATTGTTCCCCGCCGAGATCGGCGACTCCGCGAGCGTGCAGGTGGGCCAGCTCGCAATCGCGCTCGGGAATCCGTTCGGCCTGCAGTGCACGGTGACGGCCGGCGTCGTCTCGGCGCTCGGCCGCACGCTGCGCTCGCAGTCCGGCCATCTGATGGACAACATCATCCAGACTGACGCTGCGCTCAACCCGGGCAACAGCGGCGGCCCGCTCGTCGACGCGCGCGGCCGCGTCATCGGCGTCAACACCGCGATCGTCGCGGCCGGTCAGGGGATCTGCTTCGCGATCGCGGCGAACACGGCGACGCGCCTCGCGGGCCTGCTGATCCGCGACGGGAAGGTGACGCGCGGTTACATCGGCATCGCCGGAACCGATGTCGACGTGCCGCGCTACTTGCAGCGGATGCACGCGCTGGCGCAAACGCGCGGGATCCTCGTCCAAGGCGTCGAGCCGCACAGCCCGGCCTCGCGCGCGGGGATCGAAGAAGGCGACGTCGTGATCGGTCTCGGCGACGGGGTCGTCGACGGTGTCGACACGCTCCACAAGGTGCTCACCGACCGGCACGTCGACGCGCCCACGAAGGTCGTGCTCCTGCGGAGGAACGCGCTCGTCTCGCGCACGATCATCCCGGGAGAAGCACAGCCTCGCTCGAACTAAGACGAAAGGCGGCGACGCATGAGCGCCCGCGAGCACCTGCCGACCGCGACCGTGTCGCACGCCCGCGACGCCGATTGGGACGCGGGTTTGCGCGCGTTCTTCGCCTACCGCGATCTCGGCGTCGCCACGGCGACCGGAGGCTGCGTCGGCGCGCACGTAATCCGCGCGCGCGGCGCATCGGAGACACCCGGCGAGCGGCACCACCATACGCTCGACTTCCAGTTCGTCTACGTGCTGCGCGGCTGGGTCGATTTCGAGTACGACGGGACGGGACGCGTGCGGCTCGAGGCGGGATCGTCGGTCGTCCAGCCGCCGGGGATCGGGCACATCGAGCTCGCCCACAGCGACGACCTCGAAATGCTCGAGATCACCCTTCCGGCCGCGTTTGCGACGACGACCGCCACGTAAGGGATCGTCCGGTCATCGTAGACTTGCAATCAATGTCGCAGGGAGCGAGACGGGGTGGCGCCAACGGCGCGGAACCCCAAGCGGCGACGGACGCCGCGCGGGTTCTTGCACAGGAGGCCACCCTTGGTTCAGGCACGTCTTTTCGCTCTTGCCGCGGCCGCGGCATTGCTGTCCGCATGCGGCGGCGAGGCACCTCGACGTCGCTGCCGGACGCGCAGCGCGCGAGTTCGTCAGCTCAGCGCGGGTTGACGATCCTCTCGACGTTCACGGCCCGCGATGAAGAAAGCGGCGCCATCGTGCGCATCTTCCCGACGGCCGACGTCGTCGCGTCGCTCGGCGGGATCCGCACGATCCAGCGGCATTCGGGCGGCGGCAGCACCAACCTCATCTACCACGGCGGCCCCGTGCAGACGGCGCCGAAACTCTATGTCGTGTTCTGGGGCTCCGCGTGGAACCTCGGCGGCGATCCGGACGGCGTCGCGACGCAGTTAAAGTCGTTCTACGGTGCGATCGGCGGCAGCCGTTGGCTTAACAGCGTGACGCAGTACACGCAGTCCGACGGCTCGCACGTCGGCAACGGCGGCAGCATCTTCGGCGGTTCGTACTTCGACACGACGAGTTCACCGCCGAGTTCGCCGACGCAGTCGCAGATGGCCGCGGAAGCGGCGAAAGCCGCTGCGCATTACGGCGACTACTCCCCGAGCGCGAGCTACGTCGTCGCAATGCCGTCGGGGATCCGCCCGTCAGGCTTCGGCACGCAGTACTGCGCGTACCATTCGTCGACGTCTACCTCGAGCGGCACGATCGCGTGGACGAATCTGCCGTACATGCCCGATGCCGGCGCGTCGTGCGGCGCGAATTCGGTGAACAGCAACGGCACGCTCGACGGCGTCACGATCGTCGGCGGCCACGAACAGGGCGAGACCGAAACGGACCCGCAGCCCAACTCCGGCTGGCTCGACGGTTCGGGCGCCGAGAACGGCGACAAGTGCGCCTGGACGGGCCTCGAAAACAACCCCAACGCCGGCGGCTTTCCGACCCAGCCGCTGTGGAGCAACGCGACGTCGAGCTGCGTTCAGTCGTACTGACGCAGCGCGCTCCACCGCGCGGAAACGGAACGGGACGGTCGCACGACCGTCCCGTTCTTTTTTTGTCAACGTTCGTCGACTACGAGCTGATGACTCGCTGCGCGTGCAGTGCGCGTGATGCGTCCTCGTGCAGCGCTTCGAGGTGCGCCCGCGTGAGCAGATCGAGCCCGCGCGCGCCCAGCGCGGTCGCGGCGTCATGATCGAGCGCTGCGAGTTCGTGGCGTGCGAGCGCTTGCGCGTCGTACGGCGTCCCCTTCGGCGGGTCGACGGCGAGCGTCCGCAGCATCACGGCGTACCGCCGCTGCAAGTTGCGCCGCACCTCGCCGGCTTGCGCGACCTTGCCGTTCGCGATGTCGCCGTAGATCGACGACTGCGTCCACGCGAACAGATCGGAGATCGTCATCGTGCTCCCGGGCGCCGCCTTCGACGGCATGTCGTCGAGGCGTGCGAGGACGAGCGGCGAGTAGAGATAGCCGAGCGCGCGCTGCTGGAAGCGCGCCGCCATGTCGGCGACCGAGAGGTCGTGGCGCGGCGCGGGCGCGTAGCCGAAGTTGCTGAACGGCGCGTACTCGGTATAGACGAGCCGCCGCAGCGTGCGGGCGTCATAGTGCCAGGCGTCGTTCGCGAACAGATACCGATCGAGCTGCGCGAACGCGCGCTTCTCGTCTCCGTAGGCGACCGGCGTGAGCGGCGCCTCGGCATGCGGATCGCCGCGCCGCGAACGCGAGAGATATTCGCCGCCGATCCAGTGCGTTGCGTTGGTCGCGCAGCGCCCGTACTGTCCGACGAGCACCGCGAAGGCCTGGCGTTCTTCTTCATAAGGATGCTCGGTCTGCGGGAAGCGCGCGTCGAGCTTGCCGATGAGGTGCTGGGCGAGACCGAGCTGCGTTCCGCACCAGGACAGCGGGTCGTTGGTCAGCGTCCACTGGCTGACGCGCGGATCGACGGCGTGACCGTTCCACGCGACGTCTTCATCGCTGGCGAAGCGATATCGCGGATCGGTCCAGTTCGATGCCCAGCGCCGCAGGGTCGGCAGTTCGTCGTACGGTGACTTCGCGCCGGGGATCGCGGAATAGCCCCACTGGATCACGTGGTAGTCGTACGGGCCGAGCACCGACTGCTCGACGGTGCCGCTCGACATGCCGGCCGGCCAGACGTTGGCGGGGTTATACTCCATCACCGACGACGCAATCCCGTTGCGCGCGGTGAAGTCACGGCTGCGGATCTGCGCGGACGTGTACGCCATGTGCCCGATGAAGTTGTGACCGAGCCCGAAGTCGTGGCCCACTTCGTGGAGCACGATCTCGTTAAGGAACTCCTGCGCTGAACGCTTGGCGATCGTCGCCGGGTCGCCGCCCTGCGCGATCGCCTGCGCGACCGCCGCGTACATGAGCTGCGCGTGCGCGCCCGGTCCGTCGTTGTGCGCGAAATGGTTGTGCGCCGCGACGCGTTCCTCGCGATCGGGGTCTTCGGAGCCGTCGGCGTCGATCCCGAGCACGCGATATTCGAGCGCGCCGAAGCGCACGAGGTCGCTGTCGATCATCACGCCGCTGCGGAAGATCTGCCCGTCGCGCGGATCCCACGTGATCTGCGCCTCCGCGAAGCCGCCGCTGTTCGACTCGGTCAGCCAGCGGATCATGTTGTAGCGGATATCGTCGGGGTCGAAGTTCGGATCGTTCGGCTGGTCCTGCACCTGCACCGCGTCGGTGATGCCGATCTTCTCGAACGGCTTGTTCCAGGCGAGGATCGCGCGCCGGATCGGATCGCGAAACTCGAGCGGGATCGTGCTCGCGAGCGTGTAGACGATCGGGTGCTCCGCCCGCGAGACAGCCTTCGACGGATCGCTCTTCTTCATATTCCAGCGCAGCACGTAATGCACGCGGTTGTCCATCCGCTCGGTGTGATCGAACGAGATGTGCAGATCGTCCCAGTAGCCCACGCGGTCGTCGACCAGGCGCGGCATGTAGGCGCCCGCGTCGGGGAGTTCCGCGAAGTTGTACGCGACGCGCATCTGCACCGAACGCGGGTCGACGACGGTGTCGACGACCGTCGGCTTGAGCGAGACGAACGCCTGATCGGCTTCGATCACCACGTTCTTTGGAAACGCTTTCGAGAGCCCGAAGTACGAACGCGTCGGATCGAGGTGGTACGACCCGGCCGGGTTCGTCGGCGAGACCAGGACGTCGTTGAACGTCGTCGTCAGATCCATCACGTCGCCGAGCAGCGGTGAGAGATCGATCACCACCGCTTTGTCGCTGTCGCGCTGGGCGACGATCCCGGCGACGCCCAGCACGGAGTCGGCAGTCGACAGGCGCACCGCGTCGGCGAGCGGCGTGTTGGGATCGGCGAGGAACCGTGTGTGCGGCCACAGCATGATCACGCTCTTGCCGCTGCGCACGAAGCGGACGACGCGCGCTTCCTGCTGGAACACGTCGCCCGAGAGGATGCCGTAGCCGCCCAGACCGTTCTTCGGCACCGCCGTCTGCAGATAGTCTTTGTCGAACTGATCGGCTTTGATCAGCATCGACACTTTGCCGTCCTTGCGGATCAATTGGAAAAGTCCGTCCTGCACGACGGCGTCCTTCACGTACGTGTCGTACGCGACAGGTTCGCCGGGCGCGGGCGCTTTGGCGGCGGCCGCCGCCGGGGAACTCGACGGCGACGCGGCGGGCTTCGCTTGTGCGAGCGCAGTCCCGGTCAGCGCGGCAAACGAAAGGGCGAAGACGGCAAACGGCCGGAGCGTCACGGGCGAACCTCCCAGAGAATGCGGACCGTCCTCTTCGCCCGGCGCCGAGCGGCGCCTTGTCCCGGCCGGATTATCCGGCGGACCTGGGTCGGTTCGCCGGCGCGGACGGCTTCTGCATGATGCCGGCGACACGCCGCGTCAGCCAGCGGGGGCTGATCCGCGCGGACTGCGCGAGCAGCGTGTTCGCGATCCCGTCGACGATGACCACGCGCCCGCGGTCCAGGGCGCGCAGCGCGGTGCGCACGACCTGTTCGGGCGAGCGCGCGCGGCCGAGGCGCGCGTCGTCGATCCCGGTGAAGAACGGCGTCTCGGTCTGCCCAGGGCACAGCGCCAGCACGCGCACGCCGCTTCCGCGCACCTCTTCCGCGAGCGCCTCCGAAAACGAGAGCAGAAACGCTTTGGTCGCGCCGTAGGTCGCCATGTACGGGACCGGCTGGAACGCGGCGTTGGACGCGACGTTGACGATCGCGCCCGCGCGGCGCGCGAGCATCGCCGGCAGCAAGGCGCGCGTGAGCTGCTGCGGCGCGAGGACGTTGACCATGACCTCGTCGCGTTCGCGCTCGGGCGCAAGCGTCACGAGTTCGCCGTACGTCGCGAAGCCGGCGTTGTTGACGAGCGTCCCGATCTCGATCCCGCGCGCGGCCAGTTCGTCGAGGATCGCGTGCGGTGCCGCCTGATCGGCGAGATCGGCCGGGATGACGTCGACCGTGACCCCATGTGCCGCGCGGAGCTCGGTCGCGAGCGCCTCGAGGGCAGGAACCGTGCGCGCGACCAGGACCAGATCGAGCCCGCGGGCGGCGAGCGCCCGTGCGAACGCGGCGCCGATCCCGGACGAGGCACCGGTGACGAGGGCGCGCCGGGCGCCGGAGGCTGCAGCGGTCATGCGATCATCTTACTGAACATTGTTTATTTTTGTCAACTATGTTCATAAATCGGTTGACTTTCAGTCGAGGCGGGCGTAGGATCGCGCCATGGGCATCGCCGAGCGGAAGGAGCGGCAACGGGCGGAGCTGCGCGAGCAGATCCTCGCCGCGGCGCGCAAGATCGTGCTCGACGAGGGCTACGAACAGCTGACGATGCGCAAGATCGCCGACGCGATCGAGTACTCGCCGGCCGCCATCTACCTGTACTTCGAGAATCGCGAGGCGATCGGCCGCCAATTGTGCGCGGAGTCGTTCGAGCATCTGATCGCGTACATGGCGCCGGTCTCGGCGATCGCCGATCCGTTCGAACGCCTGCTTTCGATGGGACGCTGCTACGCGCGCTTCGGCCTCGAGAACCCGCGCGAGTACCGGCTCCTGTTCATGACCGACGCGGCGTACATGCAGGCGCTCTTCCCACCGGACCATCAGAAGGACGACCACCCCGGCGAGCGCGCCTTTCAGTTCGTCGTCGATATCGTCACGTCGGCTCGGGACGCCGGCGCGATCGAGGCCGCCGATCCGATCGCCGTCGCGGAGATGCTGTGGACCGCCGTGCACGGCATCGTCTCGCTCGCGCTTACCTGCTCCGAGGCGATCGAAACCCCGCTCGAGACGCTCGTGGAGACGATGTGCGCGACGATCGGCCGCGGCCTCGCCACCCCGGCCGCCCGCGCCGCACACGTCGTCCCCGCCCGCTAGATCTCTTTTTTCTTCCCTACTGCTGAACGCCGTTCACCCACGGAGGCACGTTCGATGTCGCGTACGACCCCACTCGCTCTCGCCGCGGCAGGCGCGCTCGTCCTCGGAGGATGCGCCGCCCGCGCCGCGAGCGTCAGCGAGCAGCCTCCGACGCCGGTGACCCTGGCGACGGCAGCGGCGCCCCCCGCGCAATCTGCCTACGACGGCCCGGGCACCGTCGTCCCCCGGCACGTCTATAAGATCGCGTTCGAGGTCCCCGGCCGCATCGCGACCGTGAACGCCGACGTCGGCGACCGCGTCGCCGCGGGAACGGTGCTCGCCGCGCTCGACGGCGGCGATTACGCGGCGCAGGCGCGCGGCGCCGACGCGCAGGCGGCCCAGGCCGCCGCGACCGCTGCGAAGGCGCGCAACGGCGCGCGCACGCAGGAGCGGCAGGCCGCCGCCGACGCGGTCGCCGCAGCGCTGGCGCAGCGCGATCGCGCGCTCGCGGCGCAGCGGCTCGCGCTCGCGAACAAGGCGCGCTACGACGCGCTGTTCGCCGGCGGCGACGTCGCGGCGCAGCAGCACGATCAGACCCTCGCCGCCGCGCGCGACGCCGACGCCGCGGTGAACGCCGCGAACGCGCAGTACGAACAGGCGCGCGCCCAGCAGTCGCTGGTGCGCAGCGGGACGCGCGACGAAGATCTGCGCGCCGCTGCAGCGGTGGCCGAGGCCGCGCGCGCGAGCGCCGACCTCGCCGGCGTGACGCTCGCGAAGACGCGCATCGTCGCGCCGGCCGACGCGTACGTCGAATCGCGAGCCATCGAACCGGGCAGCACCGCCCAGCCGGGTGCGACCGCGTTCGTTCTCGACGACGCGCGCGAGCCCGACATCGTCGTCGCCGTCCCCGAAGCGCGCATGGCGGGGATCGCGGCGGGAACGCCGGCGACGATCCGCGCGAACGGGGCAATCGCGCGCGGGCGCGTCGAGCGCGTCGAACCCGACGCCGATCCGGCGAGCCGGACCGCGCAGGTCCGCATCCGCACGAGCGGACTGCGCCTGCGCGACGGCGCGATCGTCGACGTCGCCCTCGGCAGCGAACGCACCGGAGGGACCGCTGCAGTGCCGCTCGGTGCGGTGGTCACCGACGCCGGCGGCGGAAGCCACGTGCTGCTGTATGATGCACGGACCAAGACGGCGGCGCTGCGCGCGGTGCGCGTCGTCGGCGGCGACGGCGAACGCGCGATCGTGCGCGGCGTCGCTCCGGGAACGCGCGTCGTACGCGGCGGCGCCGCGCTCGTCAAACCCGGCGCGCAGCTCGCGGTGGTGCCGGAATGAGCGGCCTGCCGGCGTTCGCACTGCGGCGCAAAAGCCTCGTCCTCGCGGGCCTCCTGCTCGCGATCTTCTGGTCGCTTTACGCCGGCGCAACGATGCAGCGGCGCGAGGATCCGGGAACGACCCAACGGCAGACCGCGATCGTCACCGTCTTCCCCGGCGCGACGACGCACGACGTCGAGCAGCTCGTCACCAAGAAAATCGCCGACGCGATGCGCGGCGTGACGCACGTGCTGCACGTCGAAGGGACGTCGCGGCCGGGAATCTCCGAAGTCGACGTCGTTTTCGACGACGTCATCAACGAAGCCGGACCGACGCTGCGCGACGTGCGCGACCGTCTCGGCGACGTCTCGCCGCAGCTGCCGCCCGGCGTCCAGCCGTCGATCGTCGACGACGTGTGGAAGACCTATCCGGTCGTCCTCGGCGTTCGCCAGGACGGCGCGACGCCGCGCGAGCTGCGCGACGCGGCGAAACGCCTTGCCGATCGCATCTCGCGCCAGCGCGACGTCGGCTTCGTCAAACTCGTCGGCGAACAGGTGCAGCAGGTCAACGTCGATCTCGACGTCGCCGGCCTGCAGCATTACGCGATCGGCGCCGCCGACGTGGTCAACGCGCTCGCCGCGCGCAACGGGTTCGTCCCCGCCGGTTTAGTCGCGGTCGACGGACGGCTCGCGCAGGTCGACCCCTCCGACGCGCTGCGCGGCGTCGCCGACGTCGCGGCGACCAGCGTCGCGCCGGTGGGCGGACGCGCGGTGCGCGTGGGCGACCTCGCGCAGGTCGGCGCCGCCTATCCCGATCCGCCGAGCGAACTGGTGCGAGTCGACGGCGAGCCCGGCATCGCGATCGCGGTGCAGGCGAAGGAGACGTCGTCGCTCACCGATCTGGGGCCCGAGGTGAAGGACGCGATCGCGGCGGAGCGGTCGCGCTGGCCGGCCGGGACGCACGTCGCGTTCATCGCCGATCAGCCGCGCTCCGTCGACGACCGCATCGCCGACTTCGGGCTCAACCTGCTGCTCGCGGTGGCGATCGTGACCGGTCTGGTCTCGCTGTTCATGGGACTGCGCAACGGGATCCTCGTCGGTATCACGGTCGTGCTCACGATCGCGCTCACGTTCGGCGCGATCAAACTGCTCTCGGTCGACATCAATCAGATCTCGGTCCTCGCGCTGATCATCTCGCTCGGCATCATCGTCGACGCGGGGATCGTCGCGATCGACAACATCGAACACCACCTGCGTCTGGGCGAAGACCGTGCGACCGCGTCGGCGCGCGGCGTCGCGACACTGTGGATGCCGCTGCTCACCTCGACGCTCGTCGCGATGTCGTCGTTCCTGCCGTTCCGCTTGATGGGCGGCGGGATCGGCGACTTCGTCCGCGA
Source organism: Vulcanimicrobium alpinum (assembly GCF_027923555.1). Lineage (GTDB taxonomy): Bacteria > Vulcanimicrobiota > Vulcanimicrobiia > Vulcanimicrobiales > Vulcanimicrobiaceae > Vulcanimicrobium > Vulcanimicrobium alpinum. Next base: position 3,300,300 of record NZ_AP025523.1, read on the forward strand.
TCTCGCGGTGGTGACCTGCGTCTCGCTCGCGATGTCGCTGGTGGTCGCGTACTTCGTCACGCCGATCCTCGGCGAGTGGTTCGCGGTGCCTTCGTCGCAGATCGGGCAGACGTCGATCTTCGACCGCTTCCTCGACGCCGTGCGCGCGCGCTACGTCCCGCTCGCGACGGCCTCGCTGCACCGCCCGTGGATCACCGTCGGCGCGGCGACCGGCGCGGTGGTGCTCGCGGTGCTGTGGCTCCCGCACCTGGGCGTGCAGTTCTTCCCCTCAGCTGACCGCGCGCAGTTCTTCATCGAAGTGAATGCGCCCGACGGGACCGATATCCGCTCGACCGCGCGGATCGCCGCAAACGTCGAGCGCGCGGTGCGCGCGCAGCCCGGCGTCACCGTCGTCGGCTCGTTCGTCGGCGCCGGCGCGCCGCGCTTCTATTACAACGTGCTGCAGCAGCAGCCCAAACCGTCGTACGCGCAGATCCTCGTCGACACGAGCGACATCGCAAGCGCGAACCGTCTCGTCGCGACGCTCGCACCGCACTTGCGTGCAGAAGTCCCCGGCGCGCGCATCGACGTGAAGAAACTCGAACAGGGTCCGCCGGTCGGTGCGCCGATTCAACTGCGTCTGCAAGGCGACGATCCGGATGCGCTCGCGCGCTCGGCGGCGATCCTGCGCAGTACGCTCGCCGCGGTGCCGGGGACCGTCGCGGTGCGCGACTCGCTCGGTCAGCCGACGACGACGCTCGCCGCGCGCATCGACCCGCAGCGCGTCGCCGAAACCGGCCTTAACGCTGCCGACGTGCAGCGGACCGTCGCGCTGGCGTTCGGCGGCACGACCGCCACGGCGATTCGCGAAGCCGACCGTCAAACGCCGGTCGTCGTGCGGCTTCCGCCCGCGCGGCGCGGCAACGCGTCGGCGTTCGGAAGCCTCGCGGTGCACGGCGTCCCGCTCGCCGAGGTCGCGACGCTGGCACCCGCGACGCAGACCAGCGTCGCGACCTACCGCGACGGTTCCCCGACGGTGACGGTGCTGGCCGACGTGGAGGGCCGCCTGGCGAGCGACGTGCTGGCGCAGTTCCGGCGCGCGGCGAACGGGATCCGCCTGCCCGACGGCGTGCGGCTCACGGTTGCGGGCGAGGACGAGCAGACGGCGACCTCGTTCCGAAACCTGCTCGTCGCCGTCATCGTAGGACTGTTGATCAACCAGATGATCCTGCTGTGGGAGTTCCGCACGCTGCGGCTCTCGCTGGTCGTGCTCTCCGCCGTCCCGCTCGGGCTCGCGGGCGCGATCGCGGGGCTCGCGCTGACGGGTCAGCACTTCGGGTTCGTCGCATCGCTCGGCATCGCGAGCCTGGGCGGGATCGTCACCAATCACGCCATCGTGCTGTTCGAATACGCAAAGAGGGAAATGGAGGCCGGCGAACCCATGGAGCGCGCCTTGATCCTGGCCGGAACCACCCGGCTGCGGCCGATCATGCTGACCGTCCTCGCGTCGATCGCGGGGCTGCTCCCGCTCGCGTTCTCGGCGCAAACGCTGTGGCGGCCGTTCTGCTGGGCCGTGATCTTCGGCCTGGGCGGGTCGATGCTGATGACCCTCGTCGCGATCCCCGCGATCTACCGGATCGTCGCCGGCCGCGGCTTTGCACCGGGCGCGCAGCGTCAGCCCTCCCGCGAACTGGCGGGTGCGGTGTCGTGACCGACGAGAGCCTCTTCTACCGCCGGTTCATCGAAGACGTGCGCCGCTGCGCGGCGGGGCGCGCGCCGGCGTCGGTGGCCGAGATCGACCTCCGCGTCCAAGCCGCGCTCGCCGCGCCGCCGCAGCAGCGCGAGAGCCGCTGGGCGCGCGTCGTCGCGGCCGTCGGGGATCTCCTGACCGCCTTCAACGGCCGCAGCGCGGCGGCGGGACGGCTGCGCGAGTTTCTGCGCGAGAACGCCGACCTCGAACGCCCGCGCGACGTCGCAATCACCGACTTCCGGTTCGTCCAGCGGGTGGACGGCGTTCTGCGGCTGCGCGACGGCCGCCGCGTCCTGATGTCCGCGCGCATCCCGCGGGCCGCGGACGCGTCGCTCGACGAAGTCGTCGCGGCGCCGGCGCGGCGCGCAGCGGAGTGGACGGTCTACGGGCTGTGCGGCGGCGCCGCTGCCGCCGCGCTGTGGTTCGCGTTCGTCGTGCCCGTGTGACGGCGCGGACGGCATGAACCGCGCGACGCTGCTGCGGCTGCTGCCGATCCTCGGCATCACGTTCATCGACATCTTCGGCTTCAGCATGCTGTTGCCGCTGCTGCCGTTTTTCGTCAAGCATTTCGGCGCCGCCGACGTCGTCGTCGGCTGGGTTGCGGCGACGTACTCGATCTGTCAGCTGATCGCAGGCCCGCTGTGGGGAAATCTCAGCGACCGCATCGGGCGCAAAGCCGTGCTGATCGTCTCGCAGGTCGGCGCGACGATCGGCTGGGCGCTGCTGGGATTCGCGCCAACGATCGCGTGGGTCTTCGCGTCGCGCGCAATCGAAGGGCTCAGCGGCGGCAACCTCGGCGTCACCCAAGCGTACATCGGCGACTTGGTCGAGCCCGCGCAGCGCGGCCGCGCGTTCGCGCTCCTCGGCGCGGCGTTCAGCGCAGGGTTCGTCTTCGGACCCGCGCTCGCCGGCTGGCTCGCGAGCGCGTACGGGTTCTCGACGCCGTTCTTCGTCGCCGCCGGACTGCAGGCGCTTACGCTCGTGCTGACGATCGTGCTGCTTCCAGACTCGCGCGCCGGCGCGACCGAAGAGGCGAAGAACGTCGCGACCCCGCGCGACATTGTCGTCGCACTCGCCGACCGGCGCGTCGCGCCGGTGCTCTGGCTGCGGCTGGTGTTCGTGCTCGGCATGTACGGATGGTTCGGAGCGATGGCGCTCGTGCTGAACCGTCAATTGGGCTGGGGTGTGAGCGATACGAGCTTCGTCTTCGCGATCTTCGGCGTGTTCCAAGTCGTGCTGCAATTGACAGCGACCGGGAAGACGGTCGACGGAATGGGCAACCGCGCAGCGACGAATTTGGCGATCGCGATCCTGGCCGGCGCGTTCGCGCTGATATCGTTCGCGACGTCGCTCCCGCTCGCGATCGTCTTCATGATCCTCTTCGGCGTCGGCATGAGCTTGGCGAACTCCGCGTTCCCCGCGCTCGCCTCGGGGGTGGCGCCCGAAGACCGGCGCGGCACGGTGCTCGGCGTTTTCTCGGGGCTCGACAGCCTGGCGGGTTTTCTGATGCCGCCGCTCGTCACCGGCGTGCTGGGCGCGTACGGGGTGCGTCCGGCGGTGGCGATCGTCTTTGGCCTGCTCGTCACGGCGCTCGCGATCGGGCTCGCGCAGTCGCGCACCGTCACGCCGCGGCTCGTGCGCGTCGCCGAATCCGCGGCGCCGAAGTAACCCGGTCCGTCGCCGCGCTTGGAGTTTGCGCCGACGCGTCCGCACGGGCCATATCACGACGTACTCAGCGGCGGAAACGGCACGTACGCCGCTGCGCCCGGCTCCGACTACACCACCGGCCTGGGCAGCGTCGACGTCGACGCACTGAACGCGATCGTCGGACACGAACTTCCGCCCCTCCGGCGACTGCAGAGAGGGCGCCTCGCACGAGGCGCCCTCTTCTGCGTCGTCAGAGACCGAGGTCGCTCAGCCCGGGATGATCGTCGGGACGGCGCGCCCCCTCCCAACGGAAGAGCCGCGCGCTCTCCGCGATCGGCACGTCGTTGATGCTCGCCTCGCGGCGCCGCATCAAGCCGTCGGGCGCGAACTCCCACTGCTCGTTGCCGTGGCTGCGGAACCACGCGCCGGCCTCGTCGTGCCATTCGTACGCGAAGCGCACGGCGATGCGGTTGCCGTGAAACGCCCAGACCTCTTTGATCAGCCGGTAGTCGCGCTCGCGCGACCACTTGCGCTCGAGAAACGCCGCAATCGCGTCGCGGCCGGAGAAGAACTCCGAGCGGTTGCGCCAGCGGCTGCCCTCGGAATACGCGCCGGCGACGCGTTGCGGATCGCGGGAGTTCCACGCGTCTTCGGCGAGCCGCGCTTTCGTCGTCGCGGTCTCGGCGGTGAACGGCGGAAGCGGGGGGCGTTCGGTCATGCGGAGTTCGACGACGTCGCGGTGGCCGCTCTCACGCGCGGGACAATTCGGCGGCATGGACGACCGGGAAATCAATCTCGGTGCCGGCGACGACGTTGAGGTAGTTGGTGAAGACGTTGAGCGCGACGTTGCCGACGATCTCGACGAGCTCGGCGTTGCTGATGCCGGCTGCCCGAGCCTGCACGACGGCCTCGGCGCCGACGTGTCCGCGTTCGCGCACGATCGCAACCGCGAGCCGGACGATTGCGTCGATCTTCGGCTCGGCGGCGTCACCCGAGCGCGCCCGGCGAACGTCGTCGTCGTTCAGGCCGGCCTGTTTGCCGAGGTACGTGTGCGCCGAGAGACAGTAGTCGCAGCCGTTCGTCTGGGCGACGGCAAGCGCGATCTGTTCGCGAACGCGCGCGTTCAGCCGGCCCTTTGCGAGGGAGCCGCTGAGCTGAACGAGACCGTTGAGCGCGGCCGCCGAATTCGCGGCGACGCGGAACATGTTGGGCGTGACGCCGAGCTGTGCGTTGACGGCGGCGAGGATCCGTTTCGCGTCGTCCGGCGCGGTTGCGGGATCGACGGCGTTGAGACTGGACATGGGTGTGTGCTCCTGGAACGATCGGCGGTAGGGTTTGTTATTTAACCGAACGTTCGGTACAATACGGCACGAAGCCGCCGCTGTCAAGCCCCTTTCCGGAAACGACGGTCCGGACGCCGAAGGGCGAACCCGATGCCTGCTGCCCTGGTCCCGCGTGACGAAGTCGTCGCGCGCCTTCAGAACGTGTTTCGCGAACGCGGATACGACGGCGCGTCGCTGAGCGAACTCTCGCGCGCGACGGGGCTGGGGAAGAGCAGCCTCTACCACTACTTTCCCGGCGGTAAAGACGACATGGCGATCGCCGTCCTCGAACGCGTCGACGCCTGGATGCGCGACCGCGCCTTGCTCCCGCTGCGTGGGGAAGGGCCGCCGCCCAAGCGGCTGCGCGCGATGCTGCGCGCGCTCGACACCTTCTACGGCGGCGGCCGCGACGCGTGCCTGCTCGGCACGCTTGTCCTCGGCGGCGGCCGCACGCGATTTCAGCAGTATCTCAAGGACGCGTTCAGCGGCTGGGTCGGCGCACTGCGCGATCTGGCAGTCGAGGCCGGCGTCCCGGCGCGCATCGCGCGCGACCGCGCCGAAGACGTCGTCGTCCGCATCGAGGGCGCGCTGATCCTCGCCGGTGCGCTCGACGATCCGGCGCCGTTTCGGCGCGCGCTGCGCGCGGCGGAACGCGATCTGCTCGAGGGCGCGGCGTGACGGACGGCGGGGCGCCGCTCGCCGGCGTGCGCGTCGTCGATCTGACGACCGTGGTTGCAGGACCGTGGGCGACGCATCTGCTCGCCGGATACGGCGCCGACGTGATCAAAATCGAGCCGCCGGAAGGCGACATCATGCGCTACGCCCCGCCCGGACGTCATCCGACGATGGGGCCGGAGTTTTTGCACATGAACGCCGGGAAGCGCAGCGTCGCACTCGACTTGAAAACCGGTGCGGGACGCGAAGAGGCGCTCGCGCTGATCGCAGGCGCCGACGTCTTCCTCACCAACGTGCGGCCGGCGGCGATGGAGCGCCTCGGCCTCGCGTATGCGGACGCAAAGCGCGCGAATCCCGAGATCGTCTACGTCGGAATCGTCGGGTTCGACCAGCGCGGGCCGTACGCGGCCCGCCCGGCCTACGACGACCTCATCCAGGGCGGCTGCGGCCTGGCGTCGCTCTTCGCGCACACGGGCGGCGAACCGCGCTACATCCCGAGTCTGATCGCCGACCGCATCACCGGGATCACGGCCGCGAACGCGGTGCTGGCGGCGCTCTTCGCGCGCGAGCGCGGCAACGGCGGTGCGTCGATCGAGATCCCGATGTTCGAGACGATGGCGGAACTCGTGCTGGCCGATCATCTCGGCGGCCACACGTACGTTCCGCCCGCCGGCGACTACGGCTACCAGCGCATTCTTACGCCGCACCGCCGCCCGTACCGCACGAGCGACGGATACGTCTGCGTCCTGCTCTACACGCCGGCGCAGTGGCAGCGCTTCTTCACCGCCGCGGGCCGCGCCGAGCAGTACGCCGCCGAACCGCGGCTGAGCGACGATGCGATGCGGCGCGAACACTACGATTACGCGTACGCGGTGGTCGCCGATATCGTCGCGATGCGGACGTCGGCGGAATGGCTCGTGCTGCTCGAATCGATCGATGTGCCGTTCATGCCGCTGCACGACGTCGCGAGCTTGCTCGACGATCCGCAGATCGCCGCGACCGGATTCGTCGAAGAGCGCGACCATCCGACCGAAGGCCGGATCCGCACCCTGCGCACGCCGATTCGCTGGGACGCGCTCGACGACGTCGACCTGCGCCCCGCCCCAAACCTCGGCGAACACAACCGCACGCAGCGCTGAGCGCTACATGCCGGTGTCGATGGTGACGCCGCCGTCGATGACGATGGTTTGGCCGGTGACGAACGCTCCGGCGCGGGCGGCGAGGTAGATCGCGGCGCCGGCGATGTCGTCGGGATCGGCGAGGCGGCGCAGCGCGGTGCGGCGGATCGTCGGTTCGGCGATCTCCGGATTGTCCCAAAGCGCGCGCGCGAAGTCGGTCTTCACGATCCCCGGCGCGATGCAGTTGACGCGGATCCCGTGCGGGCCCCATTCCACCGCGAGGCTTCGCGCGAGTCCGATCAACGCGGTCTTGGAGACGGCGTACGCGCCGATGACGTTGGTGCCGCTGAGCCCGGCGATGCTCGAGAGGAAGAGCGCCGCACCGCCGCCGCGCTCGGCCATGCGCGGAAACGCCAGGTTCGCGAGCCACAGCGTGCTGCGCACGTTGCTGTTCATGATGCGGTCCCACGCGTCGTCGGTGATCCCCGCGAGCGGTCCGTAGTACGGGTTCACGGCGGCGTTCGCCACGAGGATGTCGATGCCGCCGAAGTGCGCGACGGTCTGCGCGACCAGCGCTTCGAGCTGGACGCGCTTGCCGACGTGCGCCGCGATCGCGACCGCGTCGCCGCCGGCGCCGCGCAGTTCCTGCGCGACCGTTTCGCACGAGGCGGCGTCGCGGCTCGAGATCACAACGCGGGCGCCGCGCTGCGCGTACCGAGTCGCGATCGCACGACCGATCCCGCGTGACGAGCCGGTGACGATGGCGACCTTGCCGGCCAGATCGAAGAGATCGTCGCTCATCCCGCGCACTTCCGCCGCCCCACGCGGAAGCCTCTCGTCACGCCCCGTCGCCGGGGGCCGTTAGATCGATCCCTGCTCGATGAGCGCGAGGCCGCGCTCGGTGAGCTGATTCACCGCGCTGCCGAAATTGCGGAACCGCTCGTCGTGCGTCTGTCCGCGCACGTAGCGGATATAGATCTGCTGCAGGATCACCGCGTAGCGGAAGACGCTGAACACGACATACCAATGCAGGTCGTCGATTTCCGCACCGCTCGCGCGCGCATAGCGGTCGGCAGCTTCGCGCCGCGTCGGAAACCCGTCGAGCCAGGTCGGCATGCGGCCGTGAATCCAGCCGGGCGGATCGGTGTTCTCCGCCCACAGCGCGAGCAGATAGCCCAGATCCATCAGCGGTTCACCGCGCGTGCACATATCCCAATCGAGCACCGCGACCGTGCGCGCGGGATTCGCCGCGTCGCGCAGCGTGTTGTCGAGCTTGTAGTCGTTGTGCAGCAGCGCGACGCGGCGCTGACGCGGCATCGTCTGACGCAGCCAGCCGGTGAACGGTTCGGCCGGACCGACGTCGGCGGTGAGCGCCTTGTACCAGCGGTCGATCCAGCCGTTGAGCTGGCGCTCGACGAAGCCTTCGGGTTTGCCGAGCTCGCCCAGGCCGACGCTCGCGGGATCGACGGCGTGCAGCGCGGCAAGGTCGTCGACGAGCGACTCGCCGATGCCCCGCAGCACGTCCGGGCGATGCGCCCAGGGTTCGGGGATCGTTTCGCGCAGGCCGATGCCGTGACGGCGCTCCATCACGAAAAAGTCCGCGCCGATGATCGCGTGATCGGTGCACAGCAGAAAGCTGCGCGGCGCGAGCGGGTAGCCGCGCCAGAGCGTCGAGAGCACGCGATGTTCACGCCGCATGTCGTGCGCGCCGGCCGGCACCGGTCCCAGCGGCGGCCGCCGCAGGACGAACTCGCGCTCGCCGAAGCGCATCAGATACGTCAGGTTGGCGTGGCCGCCGCCGAACTGGCGCACCGCGAGCGGCCCCTCGGCGCCCTCGAGATGCGCGCGCAGGTACGGTTCGAGCCGCGTCGTGTCGAGCTGCTCTTCGCTGCGGATCTCGATCGTTTCGGGATCGGCGGGGAGGCCCGCGCTCATCGGCGGCCCCGCGACGCCACCGCGGTGAGATGACCGGTTTCGTTCGCGCTCATCAAGAGACGGCGGCCGCCGCCGATGCGCACGACGGAGACCGATGCGTTCGCAAGCGGGAAGACGAAGTCGTGCGCCGTCTCGGCGATCGCGCCGAGCGCGGCGTTGATCGCGCCCGCGTGCGAGACGACGGCGACGCGCTCGCCTGGATGACGCGCCGCGATTGCATCGAGCGCGCGCAGCATCCGGCCGCGCACTTCGTGCGAGGGTTCTGTGCCGGGGATCCCCGTCCACGAACCGTCGCGCATCGCGACGGTCGCGAGCCATTCGAGCCGCGCGCGCAGCGACATCGCGGTGCCGTTGTCGACCTCGCCGATCGCGATCTCGCGCACCTCGGGCTCCTCGTGCACGGGGACGCCGGTGACCGCGGCGATCGCGTCGGCGGTCTGGCGCGCGCGCCGGATCGGGCTCGCGTACACGGCGCGCACGTCGAGATCGCCGAAACGCTCGGCGACCGCGGCCGCCTGCGCGCGCCCGCGTTCGCTCAACGGGTGCGCTTCGTAGTCGTCGTAGATCGCGAACGTCTCTTCGGATTCCGGAACCGCATCGGCGTGGCGGACGACGTGCAGTTCCGCGGCGCCGCGCTTCAGGCTCAAGCCGAGCGCGTCGAGCGGATCGCTGCGGCTCACCGCGTTCCTTTCTTCAGTTCGCCCTTGGCGATCGACGCGCGATGGACTTCGTCGGGCCCGTCGGCGAGCCGAAGCGTGCGGATCAGCGCGTACGCTTCCGCAAGGAACGTGTCGGCGCTGACGCCCGCCCCGCCGAACGCCTGAATCGCGCGGTCGATCACGCGCTGCGCGACGTTCGGCGCCACGACTTTCGCCATCGCGAGCTCGTGGCGCGCCGCTTTGTTGCCGTCGCGGTCGAGCCGCTCCGCCGCATCGTAGGTCAGCAGACGCGCCTGATTGATCTCGATGCGCGAGTCGGCGATCCACTCCATGATCACGCCCTGTTCGGCGAGCGGCTTGCCGAACGCGACGCGTTCCTTCACGCGTGCGACCATCATCTCGAGCGCGCGCTCGGCCATCCCGATCGATCGCAGGCAATGATGCAGCCGCCCCGGGCCCAGACGCCCCTGGCCGATCTCGAACCCGCGCCCCTCGCCGAGCAGCAGGTTCTCCGCCGGGACGCGCGCGTTCTCGAACGCGATCTCGCAGTGTCCGTGCGGCGCTTCGTCGTAGCCGAATACCGAGAGGTTGCGCACGATGCGCACGCCCGGCGTGTCCATCGGGATGACGAGCATCGAGTGCTGCTGATGGCGCGGCGCATCGGGGTCGGAGCGGCCCAGGAAGATGAGGACCTTGCAGCGCGGATGCGCGGCCCCGGTCGTCCACCACTTGCGGCCGTTGACGACGTACGCGTCACCGTCGCGGCGGATCTCGGCGCTGATATTCGTTGCGTCCGACGAGGCGACGTCGGGCTCGGTCATCGCAAAACCCGAACGAATCTCGGCGTTGAGGAGCGGTCGCAGCCAGCGGTCCTGCAGTTCGCGCGACGCGTAGCGCGCGAAGACCTCCATGTTGCCCGTGTCGGGCGCGCTGCAGTTGAAGACCTCCGGCGCGATGAACGAGCGGCCCATCACCTCGCACAGCGGCGCGTAGTCGCGATTCGACAATCCGGCGCCGTACTCGGCTTCCGGCAGGAACAGATTCCACAAGCCCTGCGCGCGCGCTTTTGTCTGCAGTTCGTCCATGATCGGCGGCTGCGCGAAGGGCGTCGCGCCGCTGCGCACTTGCGAATGGTAGACGTCCTCGTTCGGATAGACCTCGGCGGCCATGAAGGCTTCGAGGCGCTCGAGCAGCGACGCGGCGGCGGTGGTCGTCATGGTTCGTTCTTTCGCTCGACGTCGCCGAATACCGCGCGTTCGACCAGCTCGACGGCGGCCCGGATCCAAGCGTCGTCGAGCACCGCGCCTTCGAGCACCGCCTCGCGGTAGAGGCCGTCGATCATCGCCAGAATCGTGCTCGCCGTCGCGTCGGCGTCGCGTACGGGCGAAGCCGAGCCGGGTGTCGCGCTCCAGCGCGGCGGCGAGGACGCGGACGAGATCGGCGCGCCGCTCGCGGCGCTGCGTCGCGAACGCCTCGTCGCGCAAGCCGAGCAGGTCGAACGCGCGCATCAGTGCGGGATGCTCGGAGGGCGACCGCAAGACGGCCTCGACGAGCCCGCGCAACCGCGCCCGCGCCTCGGCCCGGTTTGCCGGCACGGCCACGAACGCCGCCTTCGGCGGTTCTCGCGGACGCGCGCCAGGGCGGCATCGAGCGCAGCACGCTTGTCGCGGAAGGGGCGGTAAAACATTCCGTGCGCGCGCCCCGCTTCGGCAGCGATCGCGTCGGCCGTGACGGACGCGAAATCGCGATCCGCCAGCAAGCGCTCGAGCGCGGCGAGCAGGTGGCCTCGGGCATCGCCGGACCGGCGCGGGGCGGTGGACGCCGCCTTCGCGCGCTCGGAGGCGACCCGGCCGAGGTAGGTCCAGCGGCTGCGGCGTTTCCCGGTCTCCGGGTCGACAACGCGTTCGACCCGGTCTCGTCGCGCTGCGCCGCGCGCTCGACTGCCTCGTCGCGATGCCGCGCGTCGATCCGGCGCGCATCGCGTACGTCGGACATGATTTCGTCGCGATGGACGGCGCGCGGCTGCTCGCGGCCGACGACCGGGTGAAATACGCGGTGCTGATGACGCCGGCGCTCTCGTTCTGAGAGCGGTATCTGCTCGGCGAACGGCCGGCCGACCGCGCCGCGTACGTCGCGCAGATGAGCGCATTCGATCTGCCGGGCTGGCTCGCACGAGGCACGCAGCAGGCCACGCTGCCGCAGTTCGCGCGTCGCGATACGTGCGTCGCGACGGCGACGGCGAGCGCGCTGCGCAACGCCGTGCGGATCGCGACCGCACCCTGAAGTTCCACGACGCCGGACACGACCTCGACGTCGCCGCCGCCCACAACGACCGCCGCGCCTGGATCCTCGCGCATCTCGGGCCGGCGTCACGCTAGCCGCCGCTGCGAGGCGCGTGATAGACTGGCGTGAGCCTTCACGATGATCGTTCCCGCGCATCCGCTCGACAACGACGACCTCGCCGCGCTGAGCGCCGCGAACCCCGGCTGGCGCGTCGAACGCGAAGCGGACGGGTCGCTTGCGGTGAGTCCTACGTCTTATCGCAACGCGATTCGCGCGTTCGAAGCCGCCCGCCAGTTGAACGCGTGGGGTGAAGGGCGCGGCTTCGCCGCCGCGTCCGACGGCGGCATCACCCTTCCCGACACCGCGGTTCGCGCACCGGACGCGTCATGGGTTTCGTTCGACCGATGGTACGCGCTCGGCGACGCGCAGGACGACACCTTTCCGGGCGTCGTCCCCGACGTCGTGGTCGAGATCGTCTCGCGTTACGACGCCTATGCGCGTCAGCGTCAGAAAATCGCGCGCTACGTGGAGCTCGGCGCGCGGTATGCGGTGCTGATCGATCCGGAGAGGCGACGCGTCGAGGAGTTCGGATCGCCGCCGGAGGATCTGCGCCTCGACATCACCCGCATCATCGATGCGGGTGCGCCTTCGACGGATGCCGACGACGCGGCCGACACGAACGACGCCTAGCGTTAGCCGGGAGCCGTCGCGACTGCGACGCCGATGAGCGCGTCGCGCGAGACCAGCGCTGCCAACGCGTCTTCGTCGAGGCCCTCGGTGCCGGCCGGCCGCTGCGGCACGACCAGATAGCGGAGCTCGGCGGTGCTGTCCCACACCCGCACTTCGACGTGCGGTTCGAGCCGCAGGCCGAACTCCGCGAGCACGGCACGCGGCTCCCGCACGACGCGCGACCGGTAAGCTTCGCTCTTGTACCAGTACGGCGACGGGCCGAGGAGCGCCAGCGGATAGCACGAGCAGAGCGTGCACACGATGACGTTGTGGACGTCGGCGGTGTTTTCGACGGCGACGAGCTTGACCGAAACCCAATGTCCCGTCTCGAGCCCGACCGCGTCGATCGCCGCGTTCGCATCGTCGAGCAGCAGCGCTTTGAACGCCGGATCGCGCCACGCCCGCGCCACCAGACGCGCGCCGTTCTGCGGCCCCGCGCCCGCCAGGAAGCGCTCGACGATCGCCGTCAGCTCGGCATCGGAGGTGATGCCGCGGTCTTCGAGCTGCGCGACGAGCGCGTCGACGCGGCGCGCCGTCGGCGCATCATCGTGCGACAAGATACGACTCCCAAAGATCGGCCTGCACCGTCGCGTTCGGCTCGGCGTCGCGGCCCCAGAGCTCGCGCGCGTCGAAGCGCACGGTATAGAGCATCTCCGGCGACGGTTGTTCGCCGCGAGCGCGCAGGTCGGCCAGCGGAAACGCGCCGCGCCGCGCGATCACGACGCCCGGCTTCCCGCGCAGATAGCGGGGCAGCCGGTTGTGGCCGCTCGGATTCGCCGTGCTGGTGACGATCGCGTCGCCGGGAGCGAAGCTCACCGGATCACGCCCTTCTCGTGCAGCAGCATCTCGATCCCCGCGAACCAGCGCTCGTAGTACGAGAGGCCGTAGTAGACCGCCGGATCGATCCGTTCGACGGCATCGCGAAACTCGTCGAGGTTGTAGAGCCCGCGCTGCATCAGCGCGCGGTTGAGCGCGAAGACGCGCGCCTCCCATTCGTGATGAAATCCCGGCTCGTCGCCGTCGCGCACGATCTCGCCAAACGCGTGCATCCCGCCGACGTCGTTGAGCCGGCTCATCGCGTTACGCCGCCGACTTCTTTCGCTTCGCCTTCGGCTTGGCGGCGTTCGCCGATTTCTTGCGCGCGGTCGCGGTCTTCTTCGCAGGCCGCTCTTCCTCGGCATCGTCCTCCGCGGCGGCGCTGCCGCCGCTCGCCCGTCGTGCTTTGGATTGTTCGAGCGAACGCTGCAGCACGTCCATCAGGTTGACGACGTTGGTCGCCGCCGGCTTGTGGATCTCCGGCGCTTCGACCGACTCGCCGGCGGCTCGCGCTTCGATCATCGCCAGCACGTCTTCGCGGTACTTGTCGTGGAACTGCTCGGGATCGAACGCCTCGATGCTCATCGTGTCGATGAGCATCTTGGCGACCTTCTTCTCGGCCTCGGCGACGTGTTCGCTCAGGGCGGGGAAATCGAAGCTGCCCTGCGAGACCATCTCGTCGGCGAAGTGCATCAGTTCGAGGACGAGCGCTTCGCCGTTGGGCTTCACCGCGGCGAGGTGCTCGCGCGAGCGGATCACGACCGAGGCGATCGCGACTTTGCCGGCGTCCTTGAGCGCGTCGCGCAGGAGCGCGTAGGCGTGACGGCCCTTCTTCTCCGGCTCGAGATAGTAGGGCGTGTCGAAGTACATCGGGTTGATCTGATCGAGCTCGACGAACTGCACGATCTGCACCGACTGCGTCGCCTCGGGGCGGACGGCTTTGAGGTCGTCGTCGGTGATCGTGACGTAGCGGCCTTTCTCGTATTCGTAGCCGCGCACGAGATCCGCGTACTCGACCTTCTCACCGCACACGGTGCAGTGGCGCTCGTTGAAGATGCGCCCGTCGTCTTTCTTGTGCAGAAAGTTGAAGCGCAGATCGTTGGTGCGCACGGCCGTATAGAGCTTGACCGGGATCGTGACGAGTCCGAAGTTGATCGCGCCGGACCAGATCGCGTGAGCCAAAACCGGATACCCCCTAGAGCAGGCGAGCCCGCCGGACGCGCTTCGAGCGCCCGGCGCCCCCATCCCTGGTGCTACCCGGCTCTCAGTGTTCCCAGACCGCGCGGGCGCGTTTAAGCGGGCTCTCCAGCGTCTGCCGCTTCCATCCCTCGGCGAGCCACGGATCCCCGTGCTCGGCGACGAGACCCGGGACATTGCGGATCGTCCAGCGCTTCATCTCAGCGGTGGTCTCCTTCGAGCGCTTGCGCCGCATCGCGTCCACGGCATCCCATCCAAGCGGCATCGAGACCGGTGCGCCGTCGCGGGCGCGGACGCTGAACGGCGCGACGTACGTCTTCCCCTTGCCCACCTGGACCCAGTCGAGGTAGACGCGGTCGTCGGGGCGGCGGGCGATCGCCCGTTCGAGCGTCGTGTCGTCCGGCAGCACGCGGCTCAAGCGATGCGCGACCAGTTCGGCGACGCCTTTGGCGACGTCGTAGTCGTACTTCGGCGCGAGCGGGACGACGACGTGCATCCCCATCCCGCCCGTCGTCTTCACGTAGGCGCGCAGGCCGATCTCCGCGAGCTCGTCGCGAAACGCGAGCGCGACCCGCGCGAGCCGCGCGAGCGGACAGCGCTCGCCGGGATCGAGATCGAACAGGATCACGTCGGGGACGTCGAGGGTCGGGACGTGCGAGTACCAGATGTGCAGGGTGATCGCGGCGAGGTTCGCGACCCAGGTCAGCGCGGCTTCGTCGTCGACGATCAGATACGTGACGTCGCGCGGCTGGCCGGTCGACGGCGGGATCGTCACGCGACGAATCCAGTCCGGCGTGTAGCGAGGACGCTGCTTCTCCCAGATGCCGCGCGCGACGGCGATTCCGTCGGGGAAACGTTCCATCGTGAGCGGATTGTCCTGCAGATACGGGATGAGGACCGGCGCGCCGCGCGATAGTACGCGACCAGATCGCCTTCCGTGTAGCCGTCGCTCGGGAAGAGCACTTTGCTCTGATTCGTCAGCGCGACGGTGCGGCCGTCGACGACCACCGAGGTCGGCGCTTCCTTCGTGCGCGCCCGCGCGGCGCTCATCGCGCGCGCCGCGTTGCAGGCGTGATGTGCTGTTCGACCTCGCGCACAACGCTCTTCGCATCTTTATCGATGCGCAGCCCGAGATAGACCGGCTGCCGGAGGATCCCTTCGCGCGTCCACTCCGCGAACGTCACCTCCGCGACGAGCTTCGGCGCGACCCAGTGCGCCGGCGTGTTCGTCTTCGGCGGCGTGTTGGAGAAGGGCGACGTCTTGCGTTCCAGCGGCTCGAGCTTCGCGGTGAGCGCCTTGAGCGAATCTTCATTGTATCCGGTCCCGACGTGACCGGCGTAGAGCAGGTCGTCGCCGTCGTAATACCCGACGAGCAGCGCGCCGAAGCCCTTGCGCGAACCGCGCGGTTCGGTGTAGCCGCCGATCACGAACTCCTGGCGCTTCTTGGCTTTGACCTTCACCCACTCGCGCGACCGGGTCGAGCGGTACGGCGAACTGCGCTGCTTCCCGACGATCCCTTCGAGTCCGCCGCGCTCGGCGAGCGCGAAAAGCTCCTTGCCGTGCCCGATCACGTGCTTCGAATACATCACGACGTGATCCGGAACGATCAGCTGCTCGAGCAGGCGTTTCCGCTCTTCGAGCGGCCGCGTGCGCAAGTCGCGGCCGTCGGCGTAGAGGCAATCGAAGACGACGAACGTCACGGGAGATGGCTTGTGACGCTTCATTCCCGGGACGGGCTTGTCGCGCGACTGCAGGGCTTGAAAATCCGGCTTCCCGTTCGCGTCGAGCACACACAGTTCGCCGTCGACGACGATCGGCACGGAACGAAACGCGTGCACCAGCTCGCGCATCTCGCCGAACTGGTGCAGCAGATCTTTCCCGGTGCGCGAACGCAGGGTCACGCCGTCGCGTTCGATCGTCGCGATCGCGCGGTAGCCGTCCCACTTGAGTTCGAAGAGCCAGTCGTCGTCGTCGAACGGCGCGTCGACCGGCGTCGCCAGCATCGGCGTCGCGTCGCGCGGGATCGGATCCGCGTGCGCGGACTTCGCGCGCGCGGCGCGCTTGACCGCGGTGCCGTCGGGCGCGGCGGCGCGGTTGCTGCGCCAGATCGGCGCGTCCTTGCGCGACGCCTGCAGTTCCGCCAGCGTCTTGCCGCTCTTCACGCTCTCGGCGTGCTCTTCGACCTTCCACGCCGGATCTTCGTACGCGTCGTGATCCTTGAAGAGCAGCCACGGTTCGCCGTGCTCGCCCTCGCGCGGCTTGATCTTCACCAGCGAGAAGAGCCCTTTGAGTTTCGTGCCGTTGAGCACGAACTTGAGCTTCCCTTTGGCGATCTCGGCGATCGGATCGTCGCCTTCGGCGAGCGCGTAGGTACCGTTGTCCCACACGATCACCTCGCCCGCGCCATAATTGCCCTCGGGGATCACGCCCTCGAACGTCTGATAGTCGAGCGGGTGATCCTCGGTCTTCATCGCGAGCCGTTTCTCGAGCGGCACCAGCGTGGGTCCCTTCGCGACGGCCCACGACGGCATCACGCCGCCGGCTTCGAGCCGGAAATCCCAGTGCAGGCGGGTCGCGCGATGCTCCTGCACGACGAAGCGGAGCTGCTTGGAAGCGCTCCGCTTGCGTCCTTTCGGTTCCGGGGTCGCCGCGAAGTCGCGCTTGCGCGCATACTCCGCGAGCGGCTCGGCCGCCTTAGCGGCCTTTTTCCTTCCCGGTGGCTTCGCGCCAGAGCTCTTTCGATTCACCGCCCACCTTTTTCGCGTCATCCGAGAAGAGGTGCCCGTCGGTCGGCGCCTTCGCCGTCCCGTCGTCGACATGCTTCTGATGGGCGTTCTTGTCGTGGTGGTGATCGTGGTCGTGGTCGTGATCGCGCGCGCGTTCCCGCTCGTCGACGACGTCGTCGCGGACGGTATCGATGCGCTCGTCACGGATGTCGCGGCGATCCATCGCTACACGTCATCCTCGTGACGGACGTCGCGCGAAGCGCGATCGGCGTCCGCCGCGATGTCGTGGCCGGCTTCCTTGACATGCGAGACGATGCGGTCGCCGAGCGGCATGCGATCGCCCTCGACGGCGCGTTTCATCTTCTCGCCGCCGGCGGCGACGCGGTGCTTCGCTTCATCGATCGCGTCGCGCATGTCGCCCTTGATCGTGTTGACGGCGTCGTCGCGATCCGTATCGTTACGATCCATTAGTGCGTACTCCCACCGCTGCTGCTGCCGCTGGTGCCCGAGCCCGACGACGTCGAGCCGCTGTTGCTCGCGCCGCTGGAGCCGCCCGGCTGCGTGATCGTCGTGTTGGTGCTGTTGGAGCGCGTCGTGCTCGACTGATTCCACGGCTGCCACACGAAGAGCGCGATCAGTGCGACCACGACGACGACGGCGACCAAACTAAAGGCAGCGAGCGAGCCCCCGTTATCGCGGTCGACCGTGACGTTGCGTTCTTCCATCAATTTCGAACCTCCGGGTATTTGTGCAGTGCGCTCCCATCTACCCAGGAAACGCGCGATACTACACCGACGGGATGCCGGTCACAGATTGCCGGGCCGCAGGAACGTATTCCAGTACCAGCAGCCCCACACGCCGGCCGCCGCGCTCCACGCGATGAGGACCCGCCAGCCGGCCGCGAGCCCGTCGCGCGCGGCGAGGCCCATCAGGGCGAGGAGAAACGGCTCGAAATCAAGCGCGTGCCGCATCCCGAATTGCGCCCCGCCGTTCGCATAGTAGAGCAGTGACGGCAACGCGACCAGGAGCGTCGCGCACCACAATGCGAGCACCAGCAGCCGCGGCGTGCGCGCGACGAGCGCGAGCAGCAGCGCCGGACTCGTGAACCACAGCGCCGTCCCCGACGTGAGCGGTTCGAGATACGGCGCCTGCGCGTGCCACAGCGGCCACGCGACGAAAAACGACCACAGTTCGACGGGCACGTTGCCGATGCCGAAGGGCGAGCCGGCCGGCGAGCCCATGAACGGGTCCTGATGATAGAAGATCGTGTGGCCGGCGTCCCACGGGACGTGCCAGCGCGCCTCGTTGTACGCGATCCACAGCATGAAGAACGGGACGAGCGTCAGCGCGAACGCATTCAGCGCGCGCGGCCGGCGTTCGCGTGCGAGAAATCCGTCCCATACCCACCAGGCGATCACCGGGAGCGCCATCACCAGCGTGAAACGCGAGCCGAGCGCGAGGGCGAAGAACACCGCGACGAGCAGTCCGCGCCGTGCACCGGCGAGTTCGCACAGCGCGAGCAGGGTGAACGCGACCGCCGACGTCTGCGCGACGAACCACACGTCGCCGAGCATCGAGCACCACAGCAGGTCCGTCCCGGCCAACAGGAAGACGATCAGCCAGATCGCGACGCGGCTCGTGACGCCCAGACGCTCCAGGAGCGCCCACGCGGCGCCCGTCGCGACGCCGCAGAGCAGGCACGCCAGCAGCGTTTCGTTGGCGCGCGTGCCGACCAGCGCGACGAGCGGCAAGATCAGCAGCGCAGGCACCGGATCGTTGACGATGTAGCGATGGCCGTCGGCGAGGACGGCGTCGATCTGCGGGCCCGGCCACTGCGGATCGATCCACAGCCGCCCGTGCAGCATCGCATCGGCGAGGAGCACGTAGTTGTCGTACGGCGTGAGGCGGCCGTGCGAGAAGAGCAGCGCCGCGATCGCGCCGAGCATCCCCGCGAGCGCGGCGTTGAACCGAGCTTCGGGGCGCGCCGCGTCAGCGAACACGCACGAGCTCGAAGACGAACGGGTCGCCGTCGTGGAGCAGCCGCGTGCGGAATCCCGGGACGATCGGCAGCGACTTTCCGACGACGGCGATCTGATGCGCGCCGCTCCAGCGCGCGTAGTCGTCGCGGTAATCTTCGACGAAGCCGCACACGACGACGCGGTTCCCGAACGCGTGTTCCACGTAGGCGCGGTACGCGAGCGGGGTCGCGTAATCCCACGGCACGACGACGATCGCGCCGTCGGCGGTGCTGCGCACGACGTCGGCGCCGAACTGCGCGGCGGAGCGGTCGTCGCGATACCAGCGCAGATCGTCTGCGCGCAGCATCTCGCGGCCGATCGCAACCACCAGAACGCCGGCGGCGACGGCGCGCGCCGCGATCGCAAAGTCCGCGCGCACCGCCCTCACCATGCGCGACACGAACACCGCGATGCCGAGCGCCGCGACCGCGTAAAGCGTGAACGCATAGCGCTGGGGATCCGCTTCGGGCGGGTACGACGCGCCGAAGAGCGCCGGCACGATCGCCGCAAGGACGAGCCCGAGTACGATCACCGGCTCGGCCGCGGCCGCGAACGTCAGGCCCAGCAGGGCGATCGCCGCCAGACCCGGATGGAGATCGTCGCGCAGCTCCGGCAGAAAGCGGCGCGCGGCCTTGACCGCCGCCGCCGGCGAGACGAGGCGTCCGGCGGCCGATTCCGCGCCCCAATCCGTCCCGGCGACCAGCGCGAGAAAGCCGGCGCGCGTCGCGGGATGATGATCGTCCCAGAACGGGCGGCCGGGCGCGACGCCCAGCGCGAGCGTCGGATCCAGGCGCGCCGCGGTGACCTGCGCGCTGCGCAGCGGCAGGTACGCGTACGAGGCGGCGACGATCCCGCACGCGACGGCGAGCGCAAGCGCGGTCGCGCGCAGCGGCGGCCGGCGGCCGGCGGCGACGACGAGCGCGCCGGGGATCAGCAGGACGGTCGTGTTGTCGAGCCCGAGCGCGACGCCGCCGGTGAGGATCGCCGCCGCGAGCGCGCGCGCGTCGCCGCGCCGCGCCCACCGGACCGCCAGGACGATCGCGGCGAACGCGACGGCGAACCCGACCGGGTGCGCATCGGCATAGGTCGCGCGATACCACACCGTGTGCGCGAAGGCGAACAGGAAGCCGCCGAGCAGCGCGAAGTCCGCCGCGACGTCGAGGAGCAGTGCGGCGGCGCACACGGCTGCGCTGCCCGCCGCGATCGCGATCGCCGAGAGCGCGTTGACGCGCATCGCGACCGACGCAAGTGGTAGCGCGTGCGTCCACGTCCAGGCCAGGATAACGTACAGCGGATATCCCGTCGGGTACGGAATGCCGGCGATCCAGGCAACGGTCTGCAGATCGCCCGTGTCCCAATAGCCGACCGACGTCCGCACCGTTGCGAGCAGCACGACGAGCGGGAGTGCGAATGCGCACGCGACGGCGAGCATTCCACCCGGGCGCGGCGCCCGAACCAGGCGAAGGACCAAGCGCGTGCAATTACGCCCGATGACTCAGAGCGGCCTCTCTCGGCCCCGCGTCGTCGTGGCCGAACCGTTCGCCGAGCACGGTCTCGCCGTACTGCGCGACGCCGGGATCGACGTCGATTCGCAAGTCGGGCGCTCGCGCGCCGAGCTCACCGCGGCGCTCGCGGACGCCGACGGCCTCATCGTCCGCTCCGAGACGCGCGTCGACCGCGAACTCCTCGCCGCCGGGCCGAAGCTGACCGTCGTGGCGCGGGCGGGCGTCGGCGTCGACGCGATCGACGTCGATGCCGCCACCGACGCCGGGATCATCGTTCTCAACACCCCCGGCGCCAACACGATCGCGGCGACCGAGCAGACCTTCGCGCTGATGCTCGCGCTCGCACGCCGCACGCCGGAGGCGGTGCAGCTGCTGCGGCAAGGCGTGTGGGACCGCAAGAAGCTCATCGGCACCGAACTGTTCGGCAAAACGCTCGGGATCGTCGGACTCGGCCGCATCGGCGGGAACGTCGCGCAGCGGGCCCGCGCGTTCGGGATGACCGTCATCGCGCACGATCCGTACATCACCGCCGCGCGCGCCGACGCGTTCGACGTGACGCTGGTCGATCTCGACACGCTGCTGCGCCGCAGCGACATCGTCACGCTGCACGTCCCGCTCACGCCGCAGACGACGGGGATGATCGGCGCCGCGCAGCTCGCGCTGCTGCAGCCGCACGCCTATCTGATCAACTGCGCGCGCGGCGGCGTGATCGTGGAGCGCGATCTGCTCGAGGCGCTCGATGCGAACGTGCTCGCCGGCGCGGGGATCGACGTCGTCGCGATCGAGCCGCCGCCGCCCGAGGGCACCGGCGCGGCGCTGCACAGCCACCCGAAGGTCTTCTCGACGCCGCACCTCGGCGGATCGACGCACGAAGCGCTGGCGCGGATCGCGACGGAACTGGCGCAGGACGTCGCGCGCGTCCTGCTCGGCGCGCCGGCGAACGCTGCGGTGAACGCGCCGGTCCCCGACGGACCGGAAGCGGAGCGCGTCTTTCCGTTCCTCGACGTGGCGTACCGGCTGGGGCGGTTCTATCCGCAGTACGCGCGCAGCGAACGGCTCCCGCAGTTCACGCTCGTCCTCGGCGGCGCGCTCGCCGACGTCCCGAGCGAAGCGCTCGTTCGCGCGTTTCTGAGCGGCCTGCTGCAGGCGACCACCGACCGCCGCGTTTCCGTGGTGAACGCCGAAGCGATCGCGCGGGAACTCGGGATCACCGTCGACGCGCGCGGCGACGCGCGCGAGTCATCGTACGCGGCGTCGCTCAAACTGATCGGCGGCGACGTCGCGATCGCCGGCACGTCGGTCGGCGGCTCGCCCCGCATCGTCGAACTCGACGGCTACGAGATCGACGCGACGCCGGTCGGCGCGATGCTCATCACGCGCCACCAAGACGTCCCCGGGATGATCGGCCGCGTCGGCACGATCCTCGGCGACGCCGGCGTGAACATCTCGACGATGCAGGTCTCACGCAACACCGTCAGCGGCGACGCGATCATGGTGCTTTCCACCGACCGGCCCGCGGCCGAGGCCGAAGTGGCGGCGCTGCGCGCGATTGCCGGGATCACGTCGGTGCGGGTGCTGGATGTGTAGGCCGGGGCTGCGCTTCGACGAGCTCAGCGTGACTTAGGTGGCTTTCTTTTTGCGTTCCAGCAGCTGCCAGATGAGCGGGGTGAAGATGAGCTGCATGGCGAGATCCATTTTGCCGCCGGGACAGACGATCGTGTTGGCGCGCGACATGAACGAGTCGTGGAGCATCGAGAGCAGGTAGGGGAAATCGATGCCGTGCGCGTCGCGGAAGCGGATCACCAGCATGCTTTCGTCGAGCGTCGGGATCGTGCGGCTGATGAACGGGTTGGACGTGTCGACGATCGGGACGCGCTGAAAGTTGATGTGCGTGCGCGAGAACTGCGGGACGATGTAGTTCACGTAGTCGGGCATGCGGCGCAGGATCGTATCGACGATCGCCTCGTGGGAGTGGCCGCGCGCGGTCTTGTCGCGGTGAAGCTTTTGAATCCACTCGAGGTTGATCGTCGGGACGACGCCGACCAGCAAATCGGCGTGCTGCGCGACATCGACGCGATCGGTCGCGATCCCGCCGTGCAGTCCCTCGTAGAACAGCACGTCGTTGCCGGCCGGGAGCTCTTCCCATCCCGTGAATGTCCCCGGCGGCTGGCCGTACGGCGCCGCTTCCGCGTCGTCATGCAGGTACTTGCGGTACCGCCCCGTGCCCGTCTCACCGTAGCTGCGGAAGAGCTGTTCGAGCTCCTCGAAGAGGTTGCCGTCGGGGCCGAAGTGGCTGAGCGAGCGGCCCTCGCGTTGCGCGGCCGCGAGCATCTCGCGCATCTCGCTGCGGTCGAAGCGATGAAACGCATCGCCCTCCACCACCGCAGCGGTGACGTGTTCGCGCCGGAAGATCTGCTCGAACGTCCCTTTCACCGTCGTCGTCCCCGCCCCCGACGACCCCGTGATCGAGATGATCGGGTGCTTCGCCGACATCAGGCGGGTTCGGGTTCGGGTTCGCGCCGCGCGCGCAGCATCGTGCGCGCGCTGAAGAGCGGCGAGATCTGCGGCCGCGTCCCTGCGGCGCGCTGCGATCCGAGCAGCCGCTGCGCGACCTCGACGATGCGTTCGGGCGTGAAGCCGAAGTGCGCCGCAAGATCGCTCCCGGGCGCCGATGCGCCGAAGCCGTCGATCCCGATCGCGATCCCGCCGTCGCCGAGATAGCGCTGCCAGCCGATCGTCGCACCCGCCTCGATCGAGATCCGGGCGCGCACCCCGGCGGGGAGCACTGCACTGCGATACGTCGCGTCCTGCGCGTCGAAGAGTTCCCACGATGGCATCGAGACGACGCGCGCCTTGACGTCGCGCGCGTCGAGCAGCTTCGCAGCCGCGATCGCGAGCGCAACCTCCGTCCCGGTCGCGATCAGCACGAGATCCAGCGCACCGCGCGGTTCGTGGACGATGTACGCGCCACGCGCGACCTGCGCGCTGCGTTCGCCGAGGAACGGCGTCTTCTGACGCGAGAGCACGAGCGCCCACGGTCCGCTGCGCGGCTGGATCGCGAGCTTCCACGCTTCGAGCGTCTCCAGGGCATCGGCGGGGCGCACGACGGTGAGCCCCGGCATCGCACGGAGCATCGCGAGCTGTTCGATCGGCTGATGCGTCGGCCCGTCTTCGCCGACGAACACCGAATCGTGCGTGAAGACGAACACGCCGCGCAAGCGGTTGAGCGCGGCCAGCCGCAGCGCCGGCTTCAGGTAGTCCGAGAACGTGAAGAACGTCGCGCCGAACGGCAGGAGGCCGCCGTGGAGCGCGATTCCGTTCATCGCGGCCGCCATCGCATGCTCGCGGACGCCGAAGTGCACGTTGCGGCCGGCGTACGAACCGGGCGCGAACTCGCCCTGACCGTTCAGGTATGTTTTCGTCGAGGGATCGAGATCGGCCGACCCGCCGATCAGCTCGGGGAACGCCGGGGCGATCGCGTTCATCACCGCGCCGCCGGCTTCGCGCGTGGCGCCGTCCCCGTTCTCCGCGGTGAAGTTCGGCCACGGCAGCGCGTCGGGGAGCGTCCCCGCGCGCGCGCGCTCGAACTGCGCCGCGAGCGCCGGGTGCGACGCACGCCAGCGCGCGTATCGCTCGTTCCACGCGCGGCGCATGCCCGCGTTCGCGGTCGCCCTTTTTCGCCAAAATGCGTAGACGTCGTGGGGGACGGTGAACGGCGGATACTCCCACCCGAGCGCCGCGCGCGTCTGCGCGAGCTTCGCTTCACCGAGCGGCTCGCCGTGCGTCTTGAACGTCCCCGCCTCGGGCGAGCCGAAGCCGATCGTCGTGCGGATGGAGATGAGCGTCGGACGCCGCGTCTCCGCTTTCGCCGACGCGATCGCGCGGTCGAGCGTGTCGACGTCGTTCGCGTCGTCCGGCCCGACCGCAATCGTTTGCCAGCCGTACGCCGCGAAGCGCGCCGCGACATCTTCGGTGAACGCGACGCTGGTCGGGCCCGCCAGCGAAACGGCGTTGTCGTCGTAGAGTACGATCAATTTGCCGAGCGCGAGATGTCCCGCGAGCGACGCGGCTTCGGCGCTCACGCCTTCCATCAGATCGCCGTCGCCCGCGAGCACGTACGTGAAGTGATCGACGATCGCTTCTTCGCGATTGTACGTCGCCGCCAGATGCGCTTCGGCGATCGCCATCCCGACCGCGTTCGCGAAGCCCTGGCCGAGCGGACCCGTCGTCGCCTCGACGCCCGGCGTATGCCTCGCTTCCGGGTGGCCCGGCGTTCTGCTGCCGAGTTGCCGGAACCGGCGCAGATCGTCGAGCGTCAGGCCGCAGCCCGCGAGATGGAGCAGCGCATAAAGCAGCATCGATCCGTGTCCTGCGCTCAGCACGAAACGGTCGCGATCGCACCACTGCGGATCGGCTGCGTCGAATCGCAGGTGCCGCGACCAGAGCGCGTGCGCCGCGGCGGCGGCGCCGAGCGGAAGCCCCGGATGGCCGGAATTGGCTCGCTGCACCGCGTCGGCGGCGAGAAAGCGGATCGCATTGACGCAGCGCGCCTGCAGGTCGACCATCTGACGAACGCCTCTCGGGCAGCGAAGTACGGAGTCCTATCTTACCACGTCGAGGCCACGAGGGCCGCGGCCGGCCGCGAAAGGCGCAGAACGCCCCACGAGTGGCGGGCAATCGGCCGCGAACGGTCGCATAATCGCCGCGTTATCGATACGCAGCGGATTTGTATTGGACGCGCCACCCCTGCTCTGCCATACTCTACTACCATGCAGAGCGCCGGTTTGCCGGAGACGGCACGAGCACTGGTCCGCGCGGGGCGCGGGATCCTCGCGATCGACGAGTCCGTCGGCACGTGCAACGCACGCTTCGCGAAGCTGGAGATCGACGAGAGCGTCGAGGCGCGGCGCGCCTATCGCGAACTGCTGATCGCCGCGCCGGGGATCGAAGCGTCGGTCAGCGGGATGATTCTGTACGACGAGACGATCCGGCAGCACACCGCCGCGGGCGTTCCGTTCGTCGACGCGCTGCGCAGCCGCGGGATGCACGCGGGGATCAAGGTCGATACGGGGACGAAGCGTCTGCCGTTCACCGACGCCGAGACGATCACCGAGGGTCTCGACGGATTGCGCGATCGGCTCGACGCGTATCGCGCGATGGGCGCGACCTTCGCGAAGTGGCGCGCGGTCTTCCGGATCACGGCCGGTACGCCGTCACCGCGCGCGATCCGCACCAACGCGCACGCGCTCGCGCGCTACGCCGCGCTCTGCCAGGAATGTGGGATCGTTCCCATCGTTGAGCCCGAAGTGCTCGGCGAGGGCGACCACGATCTCGCGACGTCGGAAGACGTCACCCGCCGCATCCTCGCGGCAGTGTTCGACGAACTCGCGCTGCAGGGCGTTGTGTTCGAGGCGATGATCCTCAAGCCGAACATGGTGCTTCCCGGGAGTTCCGCGCGACCGATCTCGCTGGACGAAATCGTCGCCGCCAATCTGCGCGTGCTGCGCGACACCGTCCCGGCCGCGGTGCCCGGGATCGCATTTCTTTCCGGGGGTCAAGACGATCGCGCGGCCACCGAACGCCTCAACGCCTTCAACGCGCTCGGCGGCGAGCCGCGTCCGTGGGTGCTGACGTTCTCGTTCGGCCGCGCGATCCAGCAGCCCGCGTTGGAACGCTGGCGCGGCCGCCCCGAGAATGTCGCGGCCGCGCAAGAGATCCTCGTGCGCCGGGCGCTCTGCAACGCACGCGCCGCCGAAGGCCGTTACGACGCGAGCTTCGAGCAGTCGCTGTCGGCGGTTTCCTGATGCGCGCGCCGTTCCTCGAACGGAGCGGCGTTTCAGCGCGTCAGCGTCGAGAGTCTCAACACGGTGCGGGCGCGCGCGCCGAGGGTGTCCACGGCAAGAACCAGCACGATCGCCACCAGCACGTAGGTGAGCAGCGGACGGTAGAACATCAGCTGCTGCGACTCGAAGATTGCTTGCCCCAAACCGCCGGCGCCGATCATGCCGAGCACCGTCGACGCGCGGACGTTCCACTCGAAACGGTACAGCGCGTGCGTCAGCATCGCCGGCAGCGCGCTGGGGATCAGCGCGACGCCGATCGCGCTTGCGGCGGTTGCACCGGTCGCCGCCAGCGCGATCGCCGGACCGCGCTCGGCGACCTCCAAACTTTCGGCGAGCAGCTTTCCGAGGACTCCGGCGGTGTGGATCGCGAGCGCGAAGATCCCCGCTTTCGGGCCTAAGCCGACGAAGGTCAATCCGATCAGGCCCAGCGCGATCGGCGGCGTCGCGCGCGCAACGGCGAGCGTGCCGCGGGCGGGGATCTCCGGGAGCCACGACCACGGGCGCCAGCCGGTCCCGCGCATCCAGCCGCGTGCGACCGGCGTCGCGCTCGCCAGCGCGAACGGCATCGCCAGGAGGACGCCGAGCGCGGTGCCGGCCAGCGCGACGCCGATGCTCACGAGCACGCCGTTCGCCGCCCGCACGAGCACTCCGCCCGAGAGATCCGGCGGCAGCGCACCGGCGGCGAACGCGGCGAGATGCGCGGGCGCGCCGGCGACCACGTTCCATTGGAACGCGTCGCCGTACATCAGCGAAACCGCCGCAACCGCGACGATTGCGGCGAACGCGGGCACGATCGCTCGCGGCGAGACGCCGGCGCGCAGCCGCGTCGAGAGCGCATCGACGCCGACGACGAGTCCGACCAGCGCGAGCAAGAGCAGCGAAAACGTCCGGTAATCCGCTAAGTTGAGCGCCTGGATGAGATCGGAGCCGAGGCCGCCCGCGCCGACGACGCCGACGATCACCGCGGCGCGTACGATGCTCTCGAACGCGTAGGCGCCGAAGCCGACCAGACCCGGCCAAGCCGGAGGAACCAGCGCCACCAAATACGCCGCCGCCGACGTCGCGCCGGTCGCGCGCAGCGCTTCCGCCGGTTCCCGGCGCACCGAGTGCAGCAATTCGGCGGTCAGCTTCGCGACCACCGCCGCATAGTGCGCGCCGAGCGCGACGATCCCGGCGAGCGGTCCCAATCCCACCGCGACGACCGCCACGATCGCCAGCACGAGTTCCGGGATCGCGCGCACCACCGCGACGAACGCGGAAAGCCCGCGCGCAAGCCGGTCCTCGCGCGCGATCAAAATGCCGAGCGGCAAGCCCGCGAGCAACGCGACCAGAAACGAGACGCAGGTGATCCCGATCGTCTGCAGCACCGCATCGCGCACGTACGCGAACGCGGCGGCGCTCACGCGGCCCCCGCCACCGCGTCGCGGACGATTCGCCCGGCTTCGAGCGTGATGACGCGGTCGAAGCTGCGTGCGAGTTCGGGCTGGTGCAGCGTGCACACCAGGGCGGCGCCGCGCTCGCGCGCGTCGGCCGTCAGCAGGTCGACGATCTCGCGCGCGAGCGACGGATCGAGCGATGCTGCCGGCTCGTCAGCAAGGACGAGTTCGGCGCGCGCCGCGATCGCGCGCGCGACGGCGATGCGCTGGCGCTGGCCTCCGGAGAGGTGATAAGCGCGTTCGCGCACCCGGTCGCCGAGACCGACCCGTGCGAGCGCATCGTGCGCGAGCCGGCGCTCGAGCGCGCTCGGACGCAACACCGAACGTATCGCGCCGAGCGTCGTGCGCCGCCCGAACGTTCCGGCGAGCACGTTCGCCTCGACCGAGAGCTCGTCGATGAGCTCGTGCGCCTGAAACACGACGCCGATCCGCGCGCGCACCTGCCGCAGTGCCGCACCGTGCACGCCGCGCAGATCGACGCCCCCGACGCGAACCGTCCCTTCATCGGGATCGAAGGCGCCGTACGCGAGCCGGAAGAGCGTCGTCTTCCCCGCACCGCTCTGCCCGAGGAGCGCGACGCATTCGCCCGCGCGTACCGAGAATGTGCAGCCGTCGAGGACGACGCGCTCGCCGAACGCGTGGCGCACGTTCTCGTAGGAGAGCACTACAACAGGCCGAGGCGCTTCGCGACGACGCGGTCGGCGTCGTATTCCTTGTCGTTGGCGGCGACGAAGCCGGTCGCTCGCACGACCGCGAGCACTTTGGGATCTTTCAGGTCGAGGAATGCGCGCGTCACCGCGTCGACGGTCGCCGCGTCGAGGTCTTTGCGCGCCGCCCACACGTAGTCGATGAACTCGTGGCTGGTGACGAACACGCGCGCCTTGGCGGGATCGATCGTCTTGTCGTCGACGAGCTTGCGGTAGACGGTCTCGTCGAGCGCTCCGGCGGCGACCTGCCCGGACGCCACGGCGATCGCGGTGTTGGTGTGGTTTCCGGAGAAGCGCGCGGTGAGATCTTTGTCGGGATCGATGCCGGCCGCGATCAGCTCCTGCGCGGGGATCAAGTGGCCCGAGGTCGAGTTGACGTCGCCGAACGCGAACGTCTTGCCCTTGAGATCCTTGAGCGTCGCGATCTTCGGATCGCCGGTGATGAACAGCGAGTGGAAGTGCCGGTCCTCGTTGCGCTGCACGAGCGGCTTGGCGCCGTAGCGCGCCTGCGCTTTGAGATAGGTGAGCGCGCCGAAGTTGGCGACGTCGAGCGAGCCGTTCCCGAGCGCTTCGACGGTCGCCGCGTAGTTCGTGGGGATGATCAGCTTGACGTTGCGTTTGAGCCGCTGCTGCAGGTAGTCGACCCACGGCTGTTTCGCCGCGATCGACTCCGGCGTCGTCGCGACTTCGGGGATGAATCCGATGCGCAGGTCTTCGGCCGCCATGGCGCGGCGCCCGAGCGCGACCGTGAGCGCTGCGGCGCCGCCGGCGGAGAGGAACGAACGGCGAGATGCGGTCACAAAACTACCTCAGCGAGAACGTCGCGCGCCGCCCAGTCCCCGAACGATTCGCCCACACGGCGATCGTTGCGGAACGCGACGAACAGGGGTGCCAGAAGCGGCGCGATCTCCCACGATCGCACTTTCTCTCGCCAGGGTTTCGCCAAGCGCGTCGAGGCCGGGCTCCCCCCGAGATAGAGCTGGTAGCGATCGGCGCTCTGGCCGACGATCCCGATCTCCGCCATGTACGGCCGGGTGCAGCCGTTGGGGCAGCCGGTCATGCGGATCGCGATCGTCTCGCCCGGAAGTCCCGCCGCCGCGAGTTCCGCTTCGATTGCGGCGAGGATCGCGGGGAGCGCCCGCTCCGACTCGGCCAGGGCGAGGCCGCAGGTCGGCAGCGCCGGGCATGCCAGCGCTCGGGTGCGCAGCGCCGGCACCGAGAGCGGCGGCTCGACGCCGTGCTCCTGCAGCAGCGCGTCGATCGTCTCGCGCTCGCCGGCCGGGACGTCGACGACGAGCACTTGCTGTCCGGGCGTCGCGACCAAATCGTAGCCGCGATCGGCGATCGCGCGCAGCGCCGACTTCAACCGGCGTTCACCCTCGTCTTTGATCCGTCCGCTCGCGACGTACAGGCCGAGAAACCAGCCGCCCTCGCCTTGCGCGTGCCAGCCGAACTTCGCCGGATCGTCCCACGCGGGGAGTTCGCGCCACGGCTGCAGCGCGAACCCCGCTTCGCGCTCGACCTCGGAGCGAAACCAGCCCAGCCCGCGATCGGCGATGAGATACTTGAGCCGTGCGTGCTTGCGATCGGTGCGGTCGCCGTAGTCGCGCTGCACGACGACGATCGCGCGCACCGCGTCGAGCAGACGCTCCGGCGCCACCAATCCGAGATGATCGGCGAGCCGCGGAAACGTCGTCGTCTTGCCGTGCGTCATCCCGAGGCCGCCGCCGGCGGCGAGGTTGTACGCGACGAGCGTACCGTCGTCGGCGAAGACCGGAACGACGCCGACGTCGTTGGTGTACAGGTCGACGCTGTTGTCGCCGGGGACGGTGACGGCGATCTTGAACTTGCGCGGCAGGTACGTTGCGCCGTAGATCGGCTCGTCCTCGCCGCCCGCCTCGTGCACGGCTTGGCCGTCCTGCCAGATCTCGAGATATGCGCCGGTGCGCGGCGCGAACTCCGCAGAGATCGCCGCCGCCGCGTCGCGCGCGGCGGCGTAGGCGGGATGCGCGTACGGCCAGGCCGGCGCGACGACGTTGCGCACGACGTCGCCGCACGTCGCGAGCGTCGAGCCGAGGTTTGCGACGATGTCGGCGATGACCGGCTTGAGGTCGGGTTTGCGCACGCCGTGTAGCTGCAGACCTTGGCGAGTGGTCACGCGGATCGTCCCGTTGCCGTGCCGTTCGGCGAGGTCGTCGACCGCGCTCCACAGCGGTGCCGGCACGCGGCCGCCGGTCGCTTTCACGCGCACCATGAACGACCACGGTTTCTCAGCGCCCCCGTCGCGCGCGGCTTTGCGCTCGTCGCGATCCTCTTGCTGGTACGTGCCGTGAAACTTCAGCAGCGCGGCGGATTCGTCGCTGACGCGCGCGGAGGCGGGATCGTCGAGCTCCGGCGCGATGCTGCCGCGCAAGCCGCGGCTCTGCGCCTTGAGCGCTTCGACGTTGACCTTGCTCACGAGAAGGGTGCTCCCGGAAAAAGAAAAGAGCCCCGCCGGTCGGCGGAGGCTCTCGGAGACTTGCGGACCGTGCCGTTATCTCACGATGAAGCCGACCGCCGAGCGACGCTCGCGGGACAGGCCATCAGGAGACAGCAGCAGAGAAGCATGTGGGCCGGACGATACCACGACCGCAGGCGAAGCGTCAACCCGGCGGTGCGTCACACGCCGAGATAGCGATCGTGCAGTGCGGGGTCGTCGGCAAGCGCGAGCGTCGCGCCGGTCCATGCGACGCGACCTTTCTCGATCACGATGGCGCGCGGCGCGACGCCGGCGAGTGCGTGCAGATATTTGTCGACGACGAGCACCGCGAGCCCCCGCGCGCGCAAACCGCGCAGCGCCGCCCAAATCTCCTCGCGCACCACCGGCGCGAGCCCCTCGGTTGCCTCGTCGAGGACGAGCAGACGCGGACCGAGCAGCAGCGCGCGCGCGATCGCGAGCATCTGCTGTTCGCCGCCCGAGAGCCGGCTGCCGAGCTGGCGCATGCGATCGCCGAGCCGCGGAAACAGCGTCGTCACGTCGGCCAGATTCCACGGATGCGCGAGGACGCCGTAGTTCGCGGCGGTCGCGAGCAGATTCTCGCGCACGGTGAGTTCCGCGAAGATCCGCCTGCCTTCAGGGACGAGCCCGACGCCGAGCCGCGCGATGCGGTGCGGCGCGGCGCGCGTGACGTCGCGCCCTGCGACGCGCACCGTGCCGCGCGTCGCGCGGCACAAGCCGAGGATCGTGCGGATCGTCGTCGTCTTGCCCATCCCGTTGCGGCCGACGAGCGCAACGCCTTCACCCTCGCCGACCTGCAGCGAGAGCCCTTCGATCACGCGCGTGCGGCCGTATCCCGCGTCGACCGCATCGACGTCGACGAACGCGCTCACGTGTCACCCAGATACGCGGCACGCACGCGCGGATCGGAACGGATCGCATCGAACGCGCCGCTTGCGATCACGTGCCCGCCGACGAGGACGGTGACGACGTCGGCGAGCTGTGCGACGGCGTCCATGTCGTGCTCGACCAGCACGATCGGGATTCCAAGGTCCGCTTTCACCTGCTGCAGCAGGGCGATCGTCGTGCGGCTCTCCGTACGTCCGAGCCCGGCGAGCGGTTCGTCCAGCAGCAGCAGCGACGGCGCGGTGACCAGCGCGAGCGCGATCTCGAGCTGCTTGCGTTCGCCGTGCGAGAGCGACGCGACGCGGCGCACGGCCGAGCCGTCGAAACCGGCGCCGGCGAGGGCGGTCTGCGCGGTTTCGCGCAGGCGCGCATCGCGGAAGGCTGCGAACGCGACCCCGCGGCGCAAGCCCGGGCGCGCGGCGGCGGCGAACATCGCATGCTCCTCGACGGTGAAGTCGTCGACGAGCTGCGGGACCTGAAACGTGCGCGCGATGCCGAGCCGGGCTCGAGCGTCGACGGTCGCCGACGTGACGTCGCGCCCGCGCAGCGCGATCGTACCGGCGTCGGGGTGCACCTCGCCGGCGATCTGCGCGAGCAGGGTCGTCTTCCCGGCGCCGTTGGGACCGATCACCGCGTGCAGCACGCCGCCGTCGACGTGCAGGTCCACATCGTCGGTGACGACGAGCGCGCCGAATGCCTTGCGCAGGCCGTGGATCGCGAGCATCGGCTCAGCCATCGGACGAGCCCGCGAGCCAGCCGTAGAGCCCACGCTTCGCGAAGAGCACCACGACCAGCAGGATCGCGCCGAGCGCGATCATCCAATGTTCAGTGACGCCGGCCAGCAGCGATTCGAGTTCGAGCAGCACCGTCGAGCCGAAGATCGCGCCGGCGAGTGTTCCCGTGCCGCCCAGAATCGCGACGATCAGAAACTCGCCCGAACGCGTCCACGATCCCATGTCGGGGCTGACGAACCGCGCGTACTCGGCCCACAGCGCACCAGCGAGCCCCGCGATCGCACCCGCGATCGCGAACGCCGCCAGCTTCGTGCGGAACACGGAGAACCCGAGCGCGCGCACGCGCCGCTCGTTGCCGCGGCACGCGCGCAGGGCGACGCCGAATCGCGAATCGATCAGTACGCCGGCGAGCGCAAGCGCCCCGAACAGCATCACGAGCGTCACCGCGTAGAGGACGCGCGGATCGCGCAGATCGATCCCCGGCACGACGCTGCGCGCGGCGAGCGACATCCCGTCGGCGCCGCCGAACGCCTTCACCGCGATCGTCGCGTAGTAGATCATCTGCGCGAACGCCAGGGTGATCATGATGAAAAAGATCCCGCTGGTGCGCAGCGAGAGCGCGCCGACGGCGGCGGCGAACGCGGCGGCGACGAGGATCGCGGCGGGCCACGAGATCAGCGCCGCATCGACGCCGTTCGCAGCGAGGATCGCGACCGTGTAGCCGCCCAGCGCGAAGTACGCGGCGTGCCCGAAGCTGACCATCCCGCCGTAGCCGAGGATCAGATCGAGACCGAGCGCCGCGATCGCGTAGATGACGATCCGCGTCGCGGCGTTCACCCAGAACGGCTGGCCGGCGAGCGCGGAGAGCGGCAGGACCGCAACGAGCGCGAGCAGCGTCAGCGCAAGGACGATGCGCCGGCGCGGCGTGCTAACCAGAGCCGACAGGGAACAGACCTCGCGGCTTCCAGATCAGCACGATCGCCATCAGCACGTAGATCGCGACCGCCGCGAGACCGTTGCCGAGCGAGTCCGCGACGTCGGGACCGGCGACCGCGTGAAAGACCGACGGGAGATACGCGCGTCCCAGCGTGTCGACGAGGCCGACCAGCAGCGCGCCGACGAACGCGCCGCGGATCGAGCCGAGCCCGCCGAGGACGATCGCCACGAACGTCAGGATCAGAATCTGTTCGCCCATCCCGATCTGCACCGCGAGGATCGGGCCCAGCAGCGCGCCCGCGAGCCCGGCGAGCAGAGCACCGAGGACGAACACCGTCGTGCTGATCCGCGCAACGTCGGCGCCGAGCGCGCCGAGGATCTCGCGATCGGTCGCTCCGGCGCGCATCAGCATCCCCAGGCGCGTTCGCTGAACGATCAGGTAAAGGCCGACGGCAACCGCGATCCCCGCGCCGATCAGCACCAGCCGGTACGACGGATACGTCAGCGGGCCGAGCGCGAGCGAACCGCCGAGCGCCGGCGGCGTCGACATCAAGAGCGGCGTTTTCCCCCAGACGATCGAGACGCCGTCGTTGGCGATGAGGATCAGCGCGAACGTCGCAAGCACCTGATCGAGGTGATCGCGCCCGTACAGGCGCCGGATCACCACCACCTCGACGACGAGTCCGGCGAGCGCCGCGCCGAGCGCGCCCGCGACGACCGCGGCCGCGAACGGGAGCCCGCGCGCTTCGCTCGCGGCCGCGACGTACGCGCCGAGCATGTAGATCGAACCGTGCGCGAGATTGATGACGCGCATGATCCCGAACACGAGCGTCAGCCCCGCCGCGAGCAGAAAGATCATCACGCCGAACTGCAGGCCGTTGAGGACCTGCTCCAGCGCGAGCGTCATCCCGCCGTTTCCCTAGAGTTTGCACTGCGACGCGTAGACGTCGCCGGTGTCGCGGAGAATCTTCCCGAACCCGCGGATGACGAGCTTCCCGTTCTTGCCGCGGACGACGCGCGCGCTGTACCAGTCCTGGATCGGGTGCTGGTTCGGCCCGAATTTGAACGCTCCGCGGGTCGATTTGAAGTCGGCCTTGCGCAGCGCGTCGCGGAACGCGTCGGCTTTGGAGACGTCGCCGCCGACCGCGCGCAGGGCGCCGGCCAGCAGCTTCGCCGTGTCGTAGCCCTGGCTCGCGTACGGCGTCGGATCGCGATGGTACTTCGCGGTGTACGCCTTCACGAACGCGACGTTGGCCGGGTACGGCAGGTCGGCCAGCCAGTGGCCCGTGCCGTAGAGCCCCAGCGCGTCGTCGCCGATCGCCGAGACGACGTGGCTTTCCAGCGAAAACTCCGGGAGCACGACCTTCATCGACTTGCGCAGACCCGCTTGCGTGAACTGCTTGATGAAGTTGATCCCCAGGCCGCCGGGGAGGAAATAGAAGATCCCGTCGGCTTTCGCGTCGCGGATCTTCGCGATCTCGGCGGAGTAGTCGGTCTGATCGAGCGCCGTGTAGTACTCGCCGGCGATCTCGCCGTGGTAGAAGCGCTTGAAGCCGGCGATCGCATCTTTCCCGGCGGGATAGTTCGGCGCCACGACGACCATCTTCGGAATGTGCAGGTAGTCGGCGTACGCGCCCGTCGCCTCGTGCGGCGTGTCGTTCTGCCACGACACGACGAAGTAGTTCTTGTTGCAGCCCTTTCCGGCGAGCTGCGACGGACCGGCGTTGGGGCTCAGGTAGAACGCGCCGTCTTCGACCAGCGACGGAACGACGGCGAGCGCGACGTTCGAGTAGATGATCCCGGTGAAGATCTGCACTTTGTCCTGGAGGCGGTATTTGTCAGCGATCTGCTTGCCGCTCGCGGGTTTGAGTCCGTCGTCTTCGACCAGCAACTGCACCGGAACGCCGCCGAGCTTTCCGTGCTCCTCGTCGATCGCGAGCTGAAAGCCGTCACGGACGTCTTCGCCGAGATACCCGCCGGCGGTGGAGAGCGTGGTGATCATCCCGATCTTCACCGGCTCCGCGGCTCGTGCCGCGCCCCCGCCCAGCAAAAGCACCAACAGCGCGGCCAATGACGCGCGAGCAATCTTGTGCATCGGGATCCTCCCTACGGGCGGGTTGACAGGATTGAAGTTTAAACGTAAATTGTTGAAACCGCAAGCATTGCTTGCCCTGGAGAGTGTCGTGCGGATCGTCTGCATCGGCGGTGGACCGGCGGGGCTGTTCTTCTCGATCGTGATGAAGACCGCGCGACCCGGCGCCGCGATCACCGTCTTCGAACGCAATCGCCCGAACGACACGTTCGGCTGGGGCGTCGTGTTCTCGGATCAGACGCTGGGAAATATCGCCGCGGCCGATCCGATCACCTACGAGCGGATCGTCGCCGAGTTCGTCCATTGGGACGACATCGACATCCATTACCGCGGGCGCACCATCCGCGCCGGCGGTCAGGGCTTCGCGGGGATCGCGCGCAAGAAACTGCTGCAGATCCTGCAAGAGCGCGCGCGCGAGCTCGGCGTCGACCTGCGCTTCGAGACGGAGGCGACGGAGGCCGACAAGGCGGGCGCCGACGTCGCGGTGATCGCCGACGGCGCCAACAGCGCGATCCGGCGCGCGCACGCGCAAACGTTCGGGACGACGCTCCAGCACGGCCGCAACCGCTACATCTGGCTGGGCACGCACCAGCGCTTCGACGCCTTCACCTTCGCCTTCGAACGCACCGAACACGGCTGGTTCCAGGTGCACGCGTACCAGTTCGACGCCGACACCGGGACGGTGATCGTCGAGTGCCGCGAGGAGACGTGGCGGGCGGCCGGGCTCGACGCCGCGAGCGTCGACGAGTCGCTGGCGTTCTGCGAGCGTCTCTTCGCGCCGTATCTCGGCGGCCACGGCCTGATGAGCAACGCACGACATCTCGCCAACCCCTGGATCGGGTTCGTGCTGGTCGACAACGCCCGCTGGTACGACGGCAACCGCGTGCTGATCGGCGACGCCGCGCACACCGCGCACTTCTCGATCGGATCCGGAACGAAGCTCGCGCTCGAAGACGCGATCGGGCTGGCGCGCGCGCTCGACCGCAATCCCGAACGCGAGCGCGCCTTCGCCGAATACGAGGCGGAGCGTCGCATCGAGGTCCTGCGCCTGCAAAACGCGGCCCGCAACTCGACCGAGTGGTTCGAGAACGTCGCGCGCTACGCGAGCCTCGAACCCGAACAGTTCGCCTACAGCCTGCTGACCCGCAGCCAGCGGCTCGGGCACGACAATCTCCGGCTGCGCGACCGCGCGTACGTCGACTCGCTCGAAGCGTGGCTCGCGCGGAGCGCCGGCGCCGAGAGGCCCGTGCCGCCGATGTTCACGCCGCTTCGCCTGCGCGCGCTCGAACTGCGCAACCGCGTCGTCGTCTCGCCGATGGCGATGTACTCGTGCGTCGACGGGACGCCCAACGACTTCTACCTCGTCCACCTCGGCGCGCGCGCGCAGGGCGGCGCGGGACTCGTGTTCACCGAGATGACCTGCGTCGCGCCGGACGCGCGCATTTCTCCGGGCTGCGCCGGAATGTACCGTGCCGAGCACGTGGCGGGATGGACGCGGATCGTCGATTTCGTGCACGCGTACACCGACGCGAAGATCGCGCTGCAGCTCGGGCATGCCGGACCGAAAGGCTCGACCCAGCGCGGCTGGGAGGAGCCCGACGAACCGCTCCGCGACGGCAACTGGCCGCTGCTCGGACCGTCCCCGATCGCGTTCGGCGAGCGCAATCAGATCCCGCGCGCGATGACGCGGGACGACATGGATCGCGTCAAAGCGCAGTTCGTGCGCGCCGCGGAGATGGGCGCGGCGTGCGGCTTCGATCTGCTCGAACTGCACTGCGCGCACGGCTACTTGCTCTCGAGCTTCATCACCCCGCTGACGAACCAGCGCACCGATGCGTACGGCGGCACGCTCGAGAACTGTCTGCGCTATCCGCTCGAGGTCTTCGCGGCGCTGCGCGCGGTGTGGCCCGCGCATCTCCCGATGTCGGTGCGGATTTCGGCGACGGACTGGGTGCCGGGCGGGATCACGCCCGACGACGCGCTCGTCGTCGCACGCGCGTTCCACGACGCCGGCGCCGACCTGATCGACGTCTCCGCCGGGCAGACGTCGCGGGCGGCGCGGCCGGTCTACGGCCGCATGTTCCAAACGCCGTTCTCCGACGCGATCCGCAACGAGCTCGGGATCGCGACGATGGCGGTCGGCAACATCACCGACGCCGACATGGTGAACGGGATCATCGCGTCGGGCCGCGCCGATTTGGTTGCGCTGGCGCGTCCGCACCTCGCCGACCCGTACTTCACACTGCACGCCGCGGCGCAGCTCGGCTACGACGAGCAGCGTTGGCCGAATCCGTATCTTCCGGGGCGCGAACAGCTGCTGCGCACGCTGCGACGGACCGCCGCGCTCGCGGAGGTGACGCAGTGAACGCACCGCTGGCCGGGCTG
This sequence comes from Vulcanimicrobium alpinum, assembly GCF_027923555.1. Classification (GTDB taxonomy): domain Bacteria; phylum Vulcanimicrobiota; class Vulcanimicrobiia; order Vulcanimicrobiales; family Vulcanimicrobiaceae; genus Vulcanimicrobium; species Vulcanimicrobium alpinum. The sequence goes on from NZ_AP025523.1 coordinate 3,338,174, forward strand.
CACGCGCTCGTCACCGGCGCGGGGACCGGAATCGGCGCCGCGATCGCCACCGCGCTCGCCGCCAACGGCGCGCGGATCACGCTGCTGGGCCGTCATCGCGATGCGCTTGAGGCGCACGCAGCGACGCTCCCCGCGAGCGCCGAAGCGCTGGTCGTGCTCGCCGACGTCGCCGACGAGCCCGCCGTGGCGACCGCGTTCGCCGCGGCGCGCGAACGTCACGGGGAACTCGCGATCCTGGTCAACAACGCCGGCGCGTCGATCTCCAAGCCGCTGGCCGCGCTCGACCGCGAGACGTGGGACGAGATCCTGCGCGTGAACCTCACCGGCAGTTACGTCTGCGCGCGCGCGGCGATCCCGGCGATGGCGGCGGCGCAGAACGGCCGGGTGGTGAACATCGCGAGCACCGCCGGACTCGTCGGCGGCCCGTACATCGCCGCATACGCGGCAGCGAAACACGGCGTCGTCGGCCTCACCCGCGCGCTCGCCGCCGAGTTCGGCAAGAAGGGCGTGACGGTGAACGCGGTGTGTCCCGGCTTCACCGAGACTTCGATGCTCGATCGCACGCTCGACCGCATCGAACGCACGACGGGACGCACCGAAGAACAGGCCGCGCAGGCGCTGCTGGCGCGCAATCCGCTTGGGCGCTTCGTCCGTCCCGCCGAGGTCGCGAGCGTAGTAGCGTGGCTCTGCCGCGCGGAGTCGGCAGCGATCAACGGTCAGGCGATCGTGGTCGACGGCGGCGAGGTCGCCCGATGATCGAGGACCTGCTCGACACCGAGTCGCGCGCGACCGACGCGGACCATCTTTCGATCCGGCTGTGGCTGCGCATGCTCGCCTGCACCAACACGATCGAAGGCCGCGTCGCGGGGAATCTGCGCGCGTCGTTCGACACCACGCTCCCGCGGTTCGACTTTCTCTCGCAGCTCGAGCGCGCGCCGCACGGCCTGCGGATGACCGAGATCTCGCAGCGGATGATGGTGACCGGCGGCAACATCACGCGCATCGCCGATCAGCTCGCCGCCGAAGGGCTGATCGCGCGCACGACGCCGGCGGGCGACCGGCGCGCATCGATCGTACGGCTGACCGCGGCCGGCCGGCGCGCCTTCGCCGAGATGGCCCGGCGCCACGAACGCTGGATCGTCGCGATGTTCGCCGGGCTGCGCGAGCCGGAGCGCGCGCAGCTCTTCGCGCTGCTCGCGAAGCTCAAACGCCATCTCAACACCGTCGAGGGCGACGCCGAATGAACCGCACCGCAGCGTATGCCGAGTATCGGGCCGAACACTTCGCCTGGTCGTGCGACGCCGGCGTCGCGACGCTCACGCTCAACCGCCCCGAACGCAAGAACCCGCTGACGTTCGCGTCGTACGCCGAATTGCGCGACCTGTTCCGCGGGCTCGCCTATGCCGGCGACGTCGATGCGGTCGTGCTCACCGGCGCGGGCGGCAACTTCTGTTCGGGCGGCGACGTGCACGAGATCATCGGGCCGCTCACGCGGATGACGATGCCCGAACTGCTGGCGTTCACCCGCATGACCGGCGATGTCGTCAAGGCGATGCGCGCCTGCCCGCAGCCGATCGTCGCGGCGGTCGACGGCGTGTGCGCGGGCGCCGGCGCGATGCTCGCGCTGGCATCGGATCTGCGGTTCGGCACCGCCGCGGCGCGAATCGCGTTCCTGTTCACGCGCGTCGGGCTCGCCGGCGCCGACATGGGCGCGTGCAGCCTCCTGCCGCGTGTGATCGGCCACGGGCGCGCGGCGGAACTCCTGTTCAGCGGCCGCGCGATCGACGGCGACGAGGCGCTGACATGGGGCTTCTTCAACCGGCTGTGCGCGACGGGTGACGTGCTCTCGCAAGCGCAGGCGTTCGCGCGCACGCTCGCGGATGGTCCGACCTTCGGACACGCGATGACCAAGGCGATGCTGCACGCCGAGTGGGCGATGGGACTAGACGAGGCGATCGACGCCGAGGCGCAGGCCCAGGCGATCTGCATGCAGACCGGCGACTTTCGCCGCGCGTACGAAGCGTTCGCGGCGAAGCGCGCGCCGGCGTTCGAGGGCGACTGATGCCGGACACGTCGTTCCTCGACTGGCCGTTCTTCGACGATCGTCACCGCGCGCTCGCGCGCGACCTCGAAGCATGGGCGACGACGGCGCTGGGAAACGGCGCGCACGATGACGGGAACGTCGACGCAGCGTGCCGCGCGCTGGTCGCCTCGCTCGGCGCGGGCGGCTGGCTGCGCTACGCGGTCCCGGCGGCATTCGGCGGCGCGCTCGCCGAGGTCGACTCTCGCGCGGTCTGTCTGATCCGCGAGACGCTCGCGCGTCACGATGCGCTCGCCGATTTCGCGTTCGCGATGCAGGGGCTGGGCAGCGCGCCGATCTTGCTCGCAGGTGACGAGGCGCTGCAGCGCCGCTATCTCCCGCGCGTGTGCGAAGGCGCGGCGATCGCGGCGTTCGCCCTCTCCGAACCGGAGGCCGGCTCCGATGCCGCCGCGCTCGCGACGACCGCGCGCCGCGACGGCTCCGACTGGGTTCTCGACGGCACGAAGACCTGGATCTCCAACGGCGGGATCGCCGACTTCTCCATCGTCTTCGCGCGCACGGGCGAGGCGCCGGGGAGCCGCGGGATCAGTGCGTTCGTCGTCGACGCCGAGACGCCGGGATCGCGCATCGCGGAGCGCATCGAGCTCGTCGCGGCACACCCGCTGGCGACGCTCGCCTTCGAGAATTGCCGCATCCCCGCGTCGCACCGGCTGGGTGAAGGCGGCGACGGCTTCGCGATTGCGATGCGTTCGCTCGACATCTTCCGCGCCAGTGTCGCGGCCGCGGCGCTCGGGATGGCGCGCCGCGCGCTCGACGAATCGCTCGCGCGCGCCGCAGAACGCGTGCTGTTCGGCAAGCGGCTCGCGGAGTTTCAGCTCACCCAAGCGTCGATCGCGGAGATGGCGACCGGGATCGACGCGAGCGCGCTGCTGACGTACCGCGCCGCTTGGGTGCGCGACGTGCAGGGCGCGCGCACGACGCGCGAGGCGGCGATGGCGAAGTGGAACGCGACCGAGACGGCGCAACGGATCGTCGACCGCGCCGTGCAGATTCACGGTGCGCTCGGGGTGACCCGCGGGCATGTCGTCGAGCGGCTGTATCGCGAGATCCGCGCGCTGCGTATCTACGAGGGGACAAGCGAAGTGCAGCAACTGATCATCGCCCGGGAAACACTGGGATGAGCGCGCACGTCGATACGTTCGCGCGCGACCATCTCCCGCCGCGCGAGGAATGGCCGGAGTTTCTGTTCACCCTGCCGGAGCTGCAGTATCCCGCGACGCTCAACGCCGCGGCCGAACTGCTCGACGCGATGGTCGCCCGAGGGTTCGGCGAGCGGCCCGCGATCGTGGCGGCGGAACGAACCCTCACCTACGCGCAACTGCTCGACGAAGCGAACCGGATCGCGCACGTCCTGCGGGACGATCTCGGCGTCATCCCTGGGAATCGCGTCCTGCTGCGCGGGTTCAACAACGACGTGACGGCGGCGTGCTGGCTGGGCGTGGTGAAGGCCGGAGCGATCGCCGTCACCACGATCCCGATGCTGCGCGCGAAAGAACTCACCGCGGTGATCACCGCCGCCGAGATCGGCGTCGCGCTGTGCGACCGGCGGCTCGCGGAGGATCTGCGGGCGGCGTTGCCGTCATGCCCGTCGCTGCACACGATCCTGTGGACGCACGACGCTGCCGGCGATGCGCTGGCCGCGCGCATGGTACGGCGTCCCGCGACGTTCGCAAACGTCGCGACCGCGAGCGACGATGTCTGCATGATCGCGTTTACGTCGGGGACGACGGGCAAGCCGAAGGGAACGATGCATTTCCATCGTGACGTGCTCGCCGTCTGCGACACGTTTCCGCCGTCGTCGTTCGCGCCCGAGCCCCGCGACGTGTTCATCGGGACGCCGCCGCTCGCGTTCACCTACGGCCTGGGCGGTGCGCTGCTCTTTCCGCTGCGGGCGGGGGCGTCGACGGTGCTGCTCGAGCGGCTCACCCCCGAGACGCTGCTCGCCGCGATCGATGCGTACGGCGCGACGATCTGCTTCAGCGCCCCGACGTCGTACCGCGCGATGGCACCGCTCGCCGGGGCGCACCGGCTCACGTCGCTGCGCGCGTGCGTCTCCGCGGGCGAGACACTCCCGGTCGCGACGCGCACCCTGTGGGAAGGCGCGACCGGCGTGCGCATCATCGACGGGATCGGCTCGACGGAGCTGCTGCACATTTTCATCGCATCGAGCGGGGACGCAATTCGTCCCGGCGCGACCGGCACGCCCGTCCCCGGCTATGTCGCCTGCATCCTCGACGACGACGGCGCACCGCTCCCGCCCAACACCGTCGGACGGCTGGCGGTGAAAGGCCCCACAGGATGCCGCTATCTCGCCGACCCGCGCCAGCGCGACTACGTTCAGCACGGCTGGAACCTCACCGGCGACGCGTACCTGATGGACGACGACGGCTACTTCTGGTATCAGGCGCGCACCGACGACATGATCATCGCGTCGGGCTACAACATCGCCGGACCGGAAGTGGAAGGTGCGCTGCTGGAGCACGATCGCGTCGCCGAGTGCGCGGTCGTCGGCGCACCCGACCCCCAGCGCGGGACGATCGTAAAGGCGTTCGTCGTCCTGCGCGACGGCGACGGCGACGCCGCGCTCGTCACCGAACTGCAGGAGTTCGTGAAAGCACGCATCGCGCCGTACAAGTATCCGCGCGCGATCGAGTTCGTGCGCGAACTCCCGCGGACGCAGACCGGCAAACTCCAGCGCTACCGCCTGCGCTCGAACGAGGTCAACGTATGACGCTGCTGCAGCCGCCGGGCTGGCCGCGCCCGAAAGGGTACGCCGCAGGCGTGCGCGCCGAAGGGACCCTAATCTTCGTGAGCGGCCAGATCGGCTGGAACGAAACCGGCCGTTTCGCCGGCGGCAACATCGCGGCGCAAGTCCGGCAGGCGTTGCGCAACGTCGTGGCGGTCGTCGCGGAAGCGGGCGGCTCCGCGGACAACATCGCACGCCTCACCTGGTACATCGTCGACAAAGCCGAATATCTCGACGCGCAGCACGCGATCGGCGAAGCCTACCGTGACGTCATGGGACGCCACTTCCCGGCAATGTCCGTCGTCGAGGTCGCAGGTTTGATCGAAGACGCCGCCCGCGTCGAAATCGAAGCGACTGCCGTCCTGCCCAAGTCGTCACGCTGAGCGCCTCGTCACGCTGAGCTTGTCGAAGCGCAGCCGCGCACCGGCACGAACGGAGATCCCTGCGTATACGATCGTGGCGACGCTTCGACAAGCTCAGCGTGACGATGTCGTCGCTTTTGTGAAGGCATGCAACATGGAAGGTTCATCGCGGCGCGCGCGCCAAACCGCGGCGGATGCGCGTGTATGTCGCCCGGCACGGCGAGACGACGTGGAACCTCGAGGGGCGCTATCAGGGACGACGTGAGTCGGCGCTGACGTCGCTCGGGATGCGGCAGGCGTTCGCGCTCGCCGACGCGATGGACGCCGCCGGCGTAATGCGCGTCATCGCGTCGCCGCTGCTGCGCTGCACCGCGACGGCGAAACCGTCCGCCGACCGGCTCAACCTCCGCATCGAACTCGACGACCGGCTCATCGAGATCGCGCACGGAACGTGGGAAGGGCGTCTGCGCGACGAGATCGCCGCCAACGACGGCGCACGGTACCGCGCCTGGCGCACCGATCCCGCAAATGTCGTCTTCGACGGCGGAGAGACGCCGGAACAAGTGATGCGCCGCTGGCGGGACTTTGCGCAGAGCCTCGCGCCGGGAGTGCCGACGCTCGTCGTCACGCACGACGCGGTCGTGCGGATCGCGCTGCTCGTCGCCGAGAAGCGCGCCCTCTCCGCGTTCTGGGACACGTCCGTGGAAAACGGGGCGTTCGCCACCTTCGAAGTCGAAGGCGACGAGTGGCGGATCGTTGAGGAACGCAGTTCCGGGCATCTCGCAGGGATCCGCGCCGACGTCGAAGGTCAGGCCCTCTAACGCGCCTGTATGCGGTTCAGTAGCTCGGCGCGCCGTGTGCCAGCACGGTGCCGTGCGCGTCGACGATCGCGACGTCGTCGACGCGTCCTGGACGGCGCGTGAACAGCGTTGCCGGTGCCGCGCCGGAAAGCGCGCCCAATTCGCCCGTGCGTCCGCCGCGACGGACGACGACGCGCGCACCCGCGGGGACGCCGCCGGCGACGATGAAGCACCACGCCCCGTCGCGCGCGTACAGCGCCTTCGCCGATACCGCGGGCGCCGACGCGAGCGTGACGTGCGCGAAATGCGACGATGCGAGCGCGGTCAGCGCTACGTCGGTGCGCGCGAGCTGCGCGGACGCGCCGCGTTCGCCGATCCCTTCGATCACCGACGTCGCCGCGAACACGAGCGCCGCGGCCGACGCGAGGCCGAAGCCGAGCCGCAGGCGGCGTGGGGCACCGGTGGCTTGCGGCTGGGCTTCGACAAGCTCAGCGTGACGTGGCAATGGGCGGAGCGCTGCGGCGAGCGACGCCGCAGCGGCTTCGGCATCCGCGACACGTGCGCGGCAGGCGTCGCACGACGCGAGGTGCGCTTCGATCGCTCCACGCTGCTCCGGCTCGGTCATTCCGAGCGCATACAGCTCCGCGTCGTCGCCGAGATGCCGATCGTTCACCATGGACCTCCTTGTGCCAGCGCGCCGTGCAGACGCCGCAGCGCCCCGGCGAGCCGGCTTTTCACCGTTCCGAGCGGGACGCCGCCCGCGAGTGCGATCTCCGCCAGCGTGCGGCCGCCGTAGTACGCCTGCACGATGACGTCGCGCTGCGCCGCAGGCAGCGCGTCGAGCGCGCGATGCAGACGCTGCGTTTCGACCGGATCGATCGCGGCTGCCGCATCGGGGAGCTCCGCCGCCGGCGCCGCGCGATATTCGCGTGCAGATCGACGGCGCGCGCCGCGCGCCTGATCGAGCGCTTCGCGCCGGACGCAGGCGATCAGATACGGGAGCAGCGCACCGCGCTCGGCGCGGTACGCGCCCGAACTCCACACGCGTACCAGCGCGGCATGCACGGCGTCCTCCGCCGCGTCGCGGTCGCCGAGCACGTGATAGGCCACCGCACGCAGGCGCGCGGCGTGCGTGCGGTAGGCGAGTTCGAACCCCTCCCCGTCGAACGCCATGGCGGGGGCTTCGACGCAGGTCAGGCGCGTGCCAGCGAGACGTCCCGCCACGAGGCGGCCGCTTCCACGTCGACGGTGCGGTAGCCGAGCACGTGCAAAAGCGATCCCTGCGAGACGGCGAGCGGTCCCGGTTTCGCGCCCGGCGTTCCGGGCGCAGCCTGCGGAAACGCCGTCGCGCGCGCCGTCGCGAAGCGGATCGCGCCGTCGGTGTGCTCGACGATCTGGTGAATGTGCCCGTTAAGCACCGTAACGGCCGCGAAGCGGCGCAGCATCGCGATCGCCTTCACGCCGTCGGTCGTCGTCCAGCCCCACTCCGGCGCAACTGCGAACAGCGGGACGTGACCGAAAACCACGATCGGCGTGTCGCTCTTGCGCGCGGCGAGATCCTTCCCCAGCCACGTCAACTGCTCGTCGCCCAGCACGCCCATCGTCTCGCCTTCGCCGACGTTGATCAGCGCGACGAAGTGCACGCCGCCGTCGTCCCACGACGACCACCCGCGTCCCACCGCATCTTTGCGCGCGAACGATGCCGCGAAGCGCTTCGGGCCTTCGGCCCCGATCACGTCGTGTTCGCCGGGCAGCGTGATCAGCGGCGCGCGCAGACCGCTGAGGATCGCGCGCGCGTCTTCGAACTCCGAGGCCTTGCTGAGGTGCGTGACGTCGCCGGTATGGATGACGAACGACGGCTGTGTCGGCAAGGCGTTGATCGACGCGACGGCACGCTCGAGCGTGCCGTGCACGCTCTCGTTTGCGGGACCCGTGTAGCCGATGTGACTGTCGCTCACCTGCACGAACGACAACACGCGCGGTGCTGCGTCCGCGGCGCGGACGATCCCGTCCGGGCCGAGCGCGTACACGATCCCTGCGCCGGTCCAGGCGACGTGGTTGATGAAACTGCCGCGTTTCATTTCGCCGCGCTGCCCACGACGATCGTGCCGTGCATGAACGGGTGCACGGTGCAGTGGTATGCCACGGTCCCCGCCTTGGCGAACGCGCGCGTCCACAACTGGCGCTGGTTGAGGCCTTCGGAATCCCACGAGCCGTCGTCGGCGGTCACGGTGTGCGCATCGTCGTCGTCGTTGACGAAGGTGACCGTCGCACCGGGCTTCACCGTCAGCGTCTTCGGAACGAACGCGTCGTCCTTGATGTGCACGGTGGTCGTCGCCGGTGCCGTGCCGGCCGTGACCGGCACGGGAAGGAGCGCCGCGCCGAGCGCGGCTGCCAGGAGCACTCTCATGCCCCGAGTACGCCGCCGCGACCACCGCGGTTCGGACGAATTCAGCCCTTGACGGGCGGCGCCGGCAAGGGGCGCGCGATCGCGAACGTCGACGGCGGCAGTGACGCCGGGAAGCGCCAGTGCGAAAACGTCAGGCGCTCTTCCGCCTTTCCGCCTTGCACGCGAGCGGACGCGCTCGCGCCGCTCGCCACCCAAAACGAACCGCTCTTCGCAAACGTGATCGTCCCGCTGCCTTGGTTCTGGCGGATCCGGAACGCGATCGCCGCCGGCAGAAACGTCACGCCGTCGATGGTGAGTTCGGTGACGGTGTATCCGTTCCCGGACCCATTTGGCGTCAGCCGGAAGACGTAGTCGGCGTGATGCCCGTCTTTGCGCGACCCGAGGTACTCGAAGTCGTACGCTTCGGGTTTCGGCGCCAACGCGGCGACCCGGTAACGATACGGGCGTCCGCGGAAGATGCGCACCTGCGGCCGCGTCGCGCGGGTGCCGTTGACGGCGATGATCTCGTCGCGTTCGTCGTTGCCGTGGCGAAAGATGCGATGCGTCTGCTCGAGCGTGCGCGTCCCGGTCTGCTCGAGCGTGTACTCGACGGTGAACGTGCGCGGTTCGACGAGCCGCGCGAGGGACTCGCTGTAGCGCGCGACGATCGCGTCCGGCGCGTACGGCGTCGGCGCCTGAGCGACCGGCGCGGCGTGCAGCGCGCCGGCCGCGACGAGGACGGCGATCACGCCGCGCCGTTGACGCCGTGCAGCGCGGCTCGCATCGCCGCAAGCGCCGCCTCGGCGCCGCCGGGATCTTTGCCGCCGCCTTGCGCCTGCGCGGGCGCACCGCCGCCCTTGCCGCCGACCAGCGGCGCGGCGAGCTTCACCAGATTGCCGGCGTGGACGCCGGCCTTCACCGCGTCGTCGCTGGCGCTCACGAACAGCGACGCCGTCCCGTCGTCGACGCCGACGAGCGCGACGACGCCGGAGCGTAGCCGCGCGCGAATCGCGTTGCCGAGCGAGCGCAGCGCCTCGGCGTTCGCCTCGCGCACGACCGAGGCGACGACGTTCACGCCGTGCACGACTTCGGCAGCGTCGACGTACGACGCGGCGTCGGCCGCCGCGAGCCGCGATTTGATCTCGGCGAGCGCGCGCTGCAGATCGCGCACGTCGCCCTGCAGACGCTCGACGCGCTCGACGATCTCGTCGGGCTTGGCGGCGAGCGACTCGCTCAGCGTCGCGATCGTCTCCTGCTGCTGCTCGACGTAGCGTTCCGCAGCCTTCGAGACCACCGCTTCGATGCGGCGCACGCCGCTCCCGATCGAGCTCTCGCTGACGATCACGAACATCCCCAGTTCGCCGGTCGTGTGCGCGTGGGTTCCGCCGCAGAACTCGACGGACGGGCCGAACTGCACCACGCGCACGCGGTCACCGTATTTCTCGCCCGCCATCATGATCGCGCCGGTCTGCTTCGCCTCGTCGAACGGCAGCTCGCGCATGTGCTGGTGGAGGTCGTCGCGGATCAGTTCGTTGACGCGCTGCGTCACCGCACGTTTCTGATGCGGGGTGAGCGCGCCGGACGAGCTGCGGAAATCGAACCGCATGCGGTCGATCCCCACCCACGAGCCGGCCTGCATGACGTCCTCGCCGAGCACGTCCTTGAGCGCGCGCTGAAGGAGATGCGCCGAGGTGTGGTGGCGGCGGATCTCTTCGCGCCACTCCGGGTAGACACTGGTGCTCACGGGATCGCCGACCGCGAGCGTTCCGCGCACGAGCCGTCCGTGATGCGCGATCGCTTCGCCGACGTACTGCGTGTCGGACACCTCGAAGACCGCATCGCCGTGCGTGATGCGGCCGCGGTCGCCGACCTGACCGCCCTTCTCCGCGTAGAACGCGGTGCGGTCGAGCAGCAGTTGGGCTTCGGTTTCGGGCTCGATCGCTTCGACGGGTGCACCGCCGACGAGGATCGCGCGAATCTCGCCCTCGGCTTCCAAACCGCCGTAGCCCTCGAATGCCGACGAGAGCGTCGGCACGTCGGTCACCGTCACCATCGCGCGCTTCGCGGCGGCGTCGGCGCGCGCGCGTTCGCGCTGTTCGGTCATCTTCTGCTCGAAGGCGACCGCGTCGACCGCGACGCCGCGTTCGCTGGCGATCTCGCGCGTCAGTTCGTACGGGAAGCCGTAGGTGTCGTGCAGCACGAACGCGTCGGCGCCGGAGATCGCCTGCGTCCCGCTCGCCAAGGCGTCGTCGATCTCGCGTTCGAGGAGCTCGCTGCCGCGGTCGAGCGTGCGGAGAAAGCCCGCCTCTTCGGTGCGCAGCGCGTTCTGCACGTCGACCAAGCGCGCGCGCAATTCCGGATAGCCGCTCTCAAGCGACGCGACCACGGCGGCGGCGAGATCGGCAAGAAATTCTCGCGGATAGCCGAGCAGACGTCCGTTGCGGATCGCGCGGCGGATCAGGAAGCGCAGGACGAAACCGCGCTCGGTGTTCGAGGGATAGACGCCGTCGGCGATCAGAAACGTCGCGGCCCGCGCGTGGTCGGCGATGATGCGGCGGCGCACGAGCTGTTCGGCGGGCGCGAGGGACGTCGCACCGACCGCAGGCTGCGCGGCGATGAGATCGGTGAAGAGGTCGGTCTCGTACATCGAGACCTTGCCGTTGGCGACGGCGAGCATCCGCTCGAAGCCCGCGCCGGTATCGATCGCCTTGCGCGGGAGGTCGCTGAGCTTGCCGTCCGCGCCGCGATTGTACTGTTGAAAAACGACGTTCCAGATCTCGACGAAGCGGTTGCCCTTGTTGGGACCGTCGTCGTCAGGGCCGAGCGCGTTCCCCGCGCCGGTGTCGTAGAAGATCTCGCTGCACGGACCGCATGGACCGGTCGGGCCCATCGTCCAGAAGTTGTCTTCGTCCCAGCGCGAGATGCGCGCGGGATCGAGGCCGACTTCGTTCTCCCACAAGCGCTGCGCCTCGTCGTCCGAGGTGTGGACGGTGACGTACAGCTTCGCCGGATCGAGCGTGAGGACGCCGGTGAGAAACTCCCACGCGAAGCGGATCGCTTCGGATTTGTAGTAGTCGCCGAACGAGAAGTTCCCGAGCATCTCGAGGAACGTGCCGTGACGCCCGGTCCGGCCGACGTTCTCGATATCCGACTTGGCGCCCGCGACTCGCAGGCAACGCTGCACCGTGACCGCGCGCGGCGCCGGCGCCGGCGCGTCCCCGAGAAAGACCGGAACGAACTGCTCCATCCCCGCGATCGTGAAGAGCGTGGTGCTCATCTCGTCGGGGATCAGCGACGCGGAGGGCAGATACGCGTGACCGTTGCGGACGAAGTAGTCGATGAACGCTTGACGGAGTTCTTGGGAAGTCATGGCCGACCAGTGGGGTTCGCGCGCCGGCACGACTCATCCGCCCTCGGTCACGCACCCCGTCACGCTGAGCCTGTCGAAGCGCCGCCCCACGTACGCGGCCGCCGGGCGGAGCGAGCGGCCGCACGTGGGCGGCCGCGCTTCGACAAGCTCAGATTCCGTGTCCGCCGTCATGCCGATACGGGTTGATAGGGCCGCTGATTCTTGAGTAGCGAGTAAGCCAGGCGCACGAGCTTGTGCATCACCGCCAGGATGATTTGCTTGCCGCTCTTACCGCGCGCTTCGAGGCGATCGGCGAGCTCCTTGAAGGCCGGGACTTTGCGCTTTGCCGTCAGGGCAGCCATGTAGAGTGCCCGCCGGAGCTTCGCGTTGCCTGTCTTGCAAATGCGCGGCTTGCCTTTCACCGAGGTCCCGGACTGCCGCTCTGCCGGCGTAAGGCCGGCATACGCCGCTGCGGCTTTGGCACTATGGAGCCGATGCACCGGCAACTCCGCAAGCACGTTTGCCGCTGTCAAGGACGCGACGCCTGGTATGGTCTGAAGAAGCTGCGCGTTCCGGCTTAGCGTGACATCCGAGCAAAGAACACCTTGGATCTGCGACTCGATCTGCTTGACCATCTCCGCGATACCGACCAGATGCGTTTCGTTCATTTTGAGCAGCGTTGCTCCGACGGCGACGGATTGCACGATCTGCGTAAGGGCAATACGCTGCGCGATGAGCTGGTCGCGATACGCCAGCAAACCGCGCAGGGACAGGATTTCGTCGCTATCAGGCTCCCAGAGCGCGGGGCGCTCGGAGGCGCAGAATTGGGCCAGCATTCGAGCGTCGACCGCATCGGTCTTGGTCCGCAGCAAACGGCTCTTCGCAAAATATGCCGTACGCGTCGGGTTCACCACGCTCACCCGGATTTTCGCTTTGTGCAAGTTCGCCGCTAAGTTGCGCCAATACGGCCCGGTTGACTCCATGCACACATGAACCTCGTGGGCGCGATGCGTGCGCAACCAACTGCGAAGCTTTCTGAAGCCGGTTCGCGTGTTCTCAAAACTCGCCTCACTGCGCTTCTCGCCGCGTTGCAAGCAGCAGTGGAACGTGTCCTTAGAGATATCGACGCCCAACATGCTCATCGCAGGATTTCCCTCTAGCAGGCCGATGAAAAATCGGCCGAGTTGATGTTGGCGTGACGGCGTTTTTCGCGTATTATAAGAGCAAGTCTCCTCATACCTTGGTGAGGTTGCGGCCGATGCGGACTCATGATGAGCAGCGTGCATCCGTTTGGACGACGTTGCAGCCGGAAGACACCGTGCCCGGCGATCATCCGTTGCGCCCGATGCGCGTGATGGTCAACGAAATTCTGCGCGAACTCTCGCCGGAGTTTTCCAAGCTCTACTCCCGACGGGGCCGGCCATCGATCGCGCCGGAGAAGCTGCTGCGAGCCTTGCTGTTGCAAATGTTCTACTCGATCCGCAGCGAGCCGATGCTGCTGGAGCAGTTGCGTTACAATTTGCTCTTTCGTTGGTTCGTGGGCTTGAGCATGGACGACAAGATCTGGGACCCCTCGACGTTCAGCAAGAACCGCGATCGGTTCTTGAATGGCGAAATCTCCGAGCGGTTCTTCGCCGCCGTGGTCGAGCGGGCGCGTGCCGACGAACTGCTCTCGAACGAGCATTTCACCGTCGATGGGACGCTAATCGAGGCGTGGGCCAGCCACAAGAGCTTTCGGCCCAAGTCGGACGACGAACCGCCGACCTCGAGCGGCGGTCGCAACGAGGGCGTGAACTTTCGTGGCCGGCCGCGCAGCAACGAGACGCACGTCTCGAGTACCGATCCGGACGCGCGGTTGTACCGCAAGAGCAGCGGCGCGCCGGCGATTCTCGGCTATCTCGGACATGCTCTGATGGAGAATCGCAACGGCTTGATCGTCGGCGTAAAGACCACTCGCGCGACCGGGATCGCCGAACGCGAAGCAGCGCTGGAATTGATTCGCGGGGTCAGCGGAAGCAACCGAATCACGCTCGGCGCCGACAAGGCGTACGATACCAAAGACTTTGTCGAGGCGTTGCGAGCGCTCAACGTGACGCCGCACGTTGCTCAAAATACGACCCGTCGCCGCAGCGCGATCGACCGCCGAACCGTCCGCCATCCGGGCTACACGGTGAGTCAACGCAGGCGCAAGTTGATCGAGGAGAGCTTCGGGTGGGGCAAGACGATCGGCCGATTGCGCAAGGTGCATTTCCGCGGGCTTGATCTGGTCGGCGACATTGTGCGCTGGACGGCCGCGGCGTACAACTTGATCAGGATACGCAATCTGAGGGCCGCGACATGATGCGAAGTGATGCTGACCCGAGGGGCGTTTTCGAGATGAACCGCTCGGCAACGGGCTTCGAGAGGTCCGCCGACCTCCCGAAAACCGTGCTGAACGGGCAGTTCGCGAACCACGCGCCGATTTTTTCACGGGGCTGCTAGGTTCCGGCGTAGCGATCATCTTACCAGGCTCATGCATACGGGCTCGTCGCAGACGGCCCACGATTCCGTTCGGCTGATCGCTTGGAGGTTGGTGCGAGCGCCAATCTGAGCTACGGGCTCTTGGGCCCAGGCGTGACGACGGCGCTCGACACCGCGTAGGGGGATGATTCGTTCGAGTCATCCCCCTACCCCATCATATGAGCGTGACGGTGCTCAGAGCGCAGCTTGGACGATACGCGCCTCAGACGGACGGTGCTGCGTCAGCGCGGCGCAGCCAGGCTGCCAGACGCGACCACGTCCCGCAGGCCGGGGACTGCGCGCTGGGCTCTTCCGTGCGCAGTGACGGGTAGAGCCGGTCGATGTCGAGCGCGCCGCCTCGGCGGACGGGCTCGTCGTCGCGACGGGCCGGCGAGAACGATGAGGGCCGCAGGCCGAAACGGACGGACGCGGCGACGGGGTCGGTCGAGTAGATCATCGCAGGTGCTCCTCGGTGTGCGGGGGTGATGCGAGAAGCGTAGGGACGCGCCGCGCGCCGGGGATGCGGGCTACCACCTATATTCGCGATCGGCGGTACCTTGGTCGGCGGCGGCGAACGAGCGATGCGGCGACATGATTGATGCGCGTGGCGCCCTGGTCGGCCGGGACGCCCTCCTTAACCGCCTCGGCGGAACGCTGCACGAGGCCGCGCTTGGACGGTGCTCTCATCGTGCTCACCGGCGAAGCCGGGGTCGGCAAGACATCGATCGCGGAAGCCTGCGCGACCGACGGTGCCGCGCGCGGCTTCCATGTCCTCAGCGTCGCGAACTACCACTCGGCGCGGGCGCCCTTCGGCCCGTTCTTAGAGGTGATGCGGATGCTCGCGCGCGAGCGGCCCGAGGCGGTCCCGGCGGCCGCTGGCGATCGGCTCGTGTTCGAACGCTTCATCGGGACCGCGCCCGTAGCCGGATCCGAACAGCCGCTCGATAAGCGCCGCTTCTTCGTCGTCGCCGCCGAGGTGCTCGAACGCTCCGCCGCGGTCACGCCGCTGCTCGCGATCGTCGAAGACGCCCATTGGTCCGATCCGGAGAGCCTGGAGTTCCTGCGCTTTTTCGCGCCGCGTCTCGCAACGGCACCGATCGTCGTGATCGTGACGCTTCGTACCGACGCCGACGATGACGCCCTCGCCGTGCAGATCGACGCGCTCTCGCGCCTGCCCGTCACGCAGCGCCACACGGTGACGCCGCTCGACGATCGCTCGCTGCTCACGATCATCACGCTCTCCGCGCCGAACGTCTCTCTCGACGCCGAGAACGCCGCGGCCCTATGCCGGCGCGCGGAGGGCAATCCGCTCATCGCACTCGAGCTCGCGCGCGACGCCGCTTCGGGCGCCCCGCTGCCGTCGTCGTTCGTCACCGCGATCGGTGCGCGTTTGCGCAACCTGCAGCCCTCGGAACGAACCGCGATCGAAGCGGCGTCGGTCGTCGGGAGAACGTTCGCGTTCAGCGACCTCCAAGCGCTGCTGAACCTGCCGCGAACGACGCTGATCTCGGCGATTCGCGGCGCGCGTGACGCCGGGATCGTCGAAGAGACGGCGATCGGGTTTGCGTTTCGACACGAACGCCTGCGCGAAGCGGTCGAGACCCGCATGCTCGCGGTCGAGCGTTCCGATCTTCACCGTCGACGCGCGCTCGCGCTCGAGGCGCTCGGCGGCGACGCGGCGCTGCTGGCGATGCATTGGGCGGCTGCCAACGAACCGGCGCGCGCCGCGCCGTTTGCCGAACGCGCCGGCGACGAAGCGATGGCGCGCGATGCCTTCGCGACCGCACGCGCACGCTATCGCGAGGCGCTCGCGGGATCGGACGACGACGCGGCCGTGCGCCTCGAACCAAAGCTCGCGCGCGCGTCGGAATCGCTCGGCGACGCAGCGGGCGCGGCGCGCTGGTACGATGCGGCGGCGCAACGCGCCCGCGCGGCCGGCACGGACGACGGGCGATGGCGACTGCGCGCTGCGGATTCGCAGTACCGCGCCGGGCACCGCGACGAAGCGATGGCGGCGGTGCGGCTGCTGCTCGCGGAGACGGCCGACGCGTCACTACAGTTCGACGGCGCCGCGCTGCTCGCGATGTATCATGCCTATGCCGGCGAGGCCGAGTTTGCCGAGCATTTCATCGGCGTTGCGCGAGGCTACGACGGTCCGCGAGACCCGATACGCGCTCTCGCTTGCCTGGGCGCGCGCCGTCACGGCGATCCTCCGCGACGACGACGCATGGCTGGAGGCCGCCAACGATGCGGTCGCGATCGCGGAGGCATCGGGCGACGCGGGCCTGATCGCGATCAATCTAGTCAACTACAGCGGCATGGCACTTCCCCGCGGCAGGCGTCATGAGGCGCGCGCGGCGCTCGACCGCGCGATCGCATTCGCAGATCGAAACGGCCGCTCGTACGCGGCGGCGTACGGGCGATGCTATCTGGCCGAAGCTCAATTGCTCGCCGGCGACCTCACGGGCGCGAGAGCGTCCCTTCTGCAGGTCGCATCTTTTCCTATCGACGCCTCCATCGTTCGCACGTTTGCCGCGACGGTCGCCGTCGAGCTTTCGCTTTACCTCGGAGTGGAAGCGGCGATCCCCGCCCTCTCGTCGACCGCGATCGTCGACGAGGCGTTTGCGACCGGTGAGGCGAGCCGCTTCGCGCCGCTCGCTGCGGCCCACGCACGCCTCGCTGCGCGCCGCGGCGACCCCGCTGCGGTCGCGGATCTCATCGGTCACGCGCTTCCGGCGGTGAAGGCGTTCGCGTACGCCAGCGCCGCGCTACTCGCATTTTGCGAACTCGGCGGAAATGACGAAGCCGCAATCGTCCGAGGGCTGCTTGGACCGATACCGTCGGTCGGCGTCGAACGCGTTCACCACCTGTTGATCGAAGCGGTGTTGGCGCAAAAGGCCGGGGATACCGCGACGGCGCGGCGGCGGGCAATCGTTGCGGCGGATGCAGCGGAACGCCTCGACGCGCCGCTGCTGCGAGCGAAAGCGCTCGAATATGCCGGGCGTGGGAACGAAGCGCTGGCAATCTATCGAGCGCATCACGCCGAGGGCGAAGTGCGACGCTTGAGCGGAGTCAAGTCCCAAATCTGCTGTAATTCCGGTTCGTCGATCGCGTAAGTTAGGCTGCTCTTCTGTCTCGTTTTACGGCGGCCGGCTTGGCCACCGTCGTTGCTTTCCATTCGAAGTATTCGGTCATGTCGAAGTAGGCTCGGCTTAACCATTCGTCGTTTTGCTCGGAGAGTAACGCGCCGACCATGCGAATCGCTGCGGCGTCGTTTGGGAAGATGCGAATGACTTTCTCCCGGCGACGAATCTCTTCATTGAGCCGCTCTTGCATGTTGCTCGTGCGCAGTCGCCGGCGATATTTCTCCGGCAGCGGCAAGATCGCAAACATGTCTTCGAACGCTCCTTCCAAGCACACGCACGACTTGGGCGCCGTTTCTGCGAAGCGGGCCATGAATTCCGCATATCGACGCTCAGCCTCTTTGCGATCAGTTGCGAGGAAGATCAGCCGAGCTGCAACGGTTACGTTTTCCCGTTCTTTCTTGGGCGCGTGATCGAGCAAGTTCTTCATCACGTGGAACTGGCAACGCTGCCACGTCGCGCCGACGAATTGCTTGGCGATCGCCTCACGCAAGCCCGAGTGATTGTCGGAGACGGCAACGTCGACGCCGTGCAAGCCGCGTGCTTTGAGGCCGCGAAAGAACTCGTTCCACGTCGCAAAGCTCTCCGAATCGACGATCGAAAGACCAAGGATTTCTCGGTATCCGTCAGCGCGAATGCCGCTCGCGATGAGCAGCGCTTTGCTGACGACGCTCTTGTCGGTGCGCACCTTCGTAAAGAGCGCGTCAACGATGATGAACGGGTACGCCGCATCAAGCCGACGATTCAAGAATCCCGCGACCGGCTCGTCAAGGGCCTTCGCGAGGCGACTGACCGTCGACTTCGAAAACGACGTCCCACACAGACCTTCGGTTATCCGCGTGACCTTCCGCGTCGAGACGCCGTTGACGACCATCTCCATCAGGCCCACGACAAAGGCTTGTTCGCTGCGGCGATAACGCTCGAAGATGTCGGTTGAGAAGCTGCCGTCGCGCGTCTGCGGCACGCGCAGGACCAGCGATCCGACGCGGGTCGAGAGCTGTCGATCGCGATACCCATTCCGATAGCCCTCCCGTTCTTGACAGCGTTCGTACCGCTCGGCGCCCAGATGATCGCGCATCTGCGCCTCGAGCACTTGGTTCAAAATCGTTTCGACGAGCTTCCCGAGCGCCGCAGGTTGATCGAGCAACGCTGGAATCGCGTCGCGGGATAGGGTAAGATCGTAATCGGCCACCGTTCCGGTCCTTTCGATTGAGGTGTTGAACAACGTCAATCTTCGAACCGGAGCGGTGGCTACCCGCCCGCTGAATTTACATCAATTATAGGGACTCTGCCGCTCTTGCATGTTGCTCGTGCGCAGTCGCCGGCGATATTTCTCCGGCAGCGGCAAGATCGCAAACATGTCTTCGAACGCTCCTTCCAAGCACACGCACGACTTCGGCGCTGTTTCTGCGAAGCGGGCCATGAATTCCGCATATCGACGCTCGGCCTCTTTGCGATCAGTTGCGAGGAAGATCAGCCGAGCTGCAGCGGTTACGTTTTCGCGTTCTTTCTTGGGCGCGTGATCGAGCAAGTTCTTCATCACGTGGAACTGGCAGCGCTGCCATGTCGCGCCGACGAATTGCTTGGCGATCGCCTCGCGTAAGCCCGAGTGATTGTCGGAGACGGCAACGTCGACGCCGTGCAAGCCGCGTGCTTTGAGGCCGCGAAAGAACTCGTTCCACGTCGCAAAGCTCTCCGAATCGCCGATCGAAAGACCAAGGATTCCTCGGTATCCGTCAGCGCGAATGCCGCTCGCGATGAGCAGCGCTTTGCTGACGACGCTCTTGTCGGTGCGCACCTTCGTGAAGAGCGCGTCAACGATGATGAATGGGTACGCTGCGTCGAGCCGGCGATTCAAGAATCCCGCGACCGGCTCGTCGAGTGCCTTCGTAAGGCGACTTACCGTCGATTTCGAAAACGACGTCCCACACAGACCTTCGGTTATCCGCGTGACCTTCCGCGTCGAGACGCCGTTGACGACCATCTCCATCAGGCCCACGACAAAGGCTTGTTCGCTGCGGCGATAACGCTCAAAGATGTCGGTTGAGAAGCTGCCGTCGCGCGTTTGCGGCACCGCAGGACCAGCGATCCGACGCGGGTCGAGAGCTGTCGATCGCGATACCCATTTCGATAGCCCTCCCGTTCTTCGCAGCGCTGGTAACGCTCGGCACCCAGATGATCGCGCATCTGTGCCTCGAGCACTTGGTTGAGAATCACTTCGACGAGTTTGCCGAGCGCTGCCGGCTGATCGAGCAAAGCTGGAATCGCGTCGCGGGATAGGGTAAGATCGTAATCGGCCACCGTTCCGGTCCTTTCGATTGAGGTGTTGAACAACGTCAATCTTCGAACCGGAGCGGTGGCTACCCGCCCGCTCAATTTACATCAATTATAGGGACTCGGCCCAATCGATCGCATCGCGGTCTCCTTTTCGGCACAGGGGGATGCACCAAGTGTGCCGCACCCGGCCTCACCGGACCACGGACAACTTCCCCCGCCAACCCGTACAAATGCACCCGCTCACGTTGGAGGAAGGGCAAGGATGCGGATCGTCTTCGCCGACAACGTGCTGCTGGAAGAGCGCGCCGGCGGCTTCGCGGTGGCGCCGCAGCCGCACCTCGGCCTGATCTCGCTGATCGCCGTGGCACGCGAACACGACCACGAGGCGCTGCTCGACGATCCGAAGCTGGCGCTGCTGCGCGGCGACCTGCGGCTGGGTCCGCGCTTCTACGAGGACGCGGCGGAACGCGTGGTCGCCGCCGGTCCGGACGCGATCGGATTCACGTCCTTGGGTTGCAACTTCGCGTGCACCGTCCGCATGGCGGCGGCGGTGCGGGCGATGCGGCCGCACGTGCCGATTTTGCTCGGCGGTCCGCACGCGAGCATCGTCGATCGCGAGATCCTCGACGCGTTTCCGCACTTCGACGCCATCGTACGCAACGAGGCGGAGGCGACGCTCCCCGCGACCCTCGACGCGCTCGGCGGCCGCGGCGCGCTCTCCGCGATCCCGGGGATCACGTTTCGCGAGCTCGGCGCCGCGGTGCAGACGCCGGGCAGCGGGCCGCTGCTCGATCTCGACGCGCTCCCGTTTCCGGCATACGACGCGTTTCCGGTCGCCGACCTCGGGTTGACGTCGCTGCGCGTCGATGCCGGCCGCGGATGTCCGTTCGGCTGTACCTTCTGCTCCAGCGCGAGCTTCTTCGGCCGGCGCTACCGGCTCAAGTCACCGCGGCGGCTCGCAGACGAACTCGACCGGCTGGCGGCGACCTACGGCATCACGCACTTCGGGCTCACGCACGACCTCTTCACCGTCGATGCGCGGCGCGTCCGCGCGTTCTGCGAGGAAATCGCCCCGCGCGGCTACACGTGGACGTGCTCGGCGCGCACGGACTGCGTCGACGACGCGCTCCTTGCGACGATGCGCGAGGCCGGCTGCACCGCGATCTATTACGGCGTCGAAACGGGATCGCCGCGCCTGCAGCCGCTGGTCGGCAAGCACCTCGATCTCGACCTCTACCATCCGCGCATCGAAACGTCGCTGCGGCTGAAGATCGACACGACGGTCTCGTTCATCATCGGCTACCCGAACGAGACCGCCGCCGACCGCGCGGCGACGCTGGAACTCGCGGGCGAGAGCATCGCGCGCTATATCGAGGGACTCGCGGTGCAACTCCACCTGCTGACGCCCGAACCGGGAACGGCGCTGCACGCGGAATATCGCGAAACGCTCGCGTTCGACGGTCACCTCACCGATTTCAACTTCCCGCTGCTCGACCCGGCCGACGAGGCGCTGCTCCGCGCGCATCCGGACGCCTTCGTGTGCCATCACTACTACCGCGTCGACGACGACGGTCGCGACGACGCGATCGCTCTCGCCGACGGATACGGCTTGCTCTACGGCGCCGGTCATCGTTTGCTCGCAGCGCTGCAGGCGGCGAGCGGTCTGGCGTGGCCGGCGTTTGCGCGCGAAGTGGGACGGATGCTTCGCGCCGCACGCGGCGATCGCGGCGCCGCGCTGCAGGGCTGCGTGGACGCGCTGCTCGGCGTCGATCATCCGCTTGCAGATCTCGTTCGTTACCGTCTCGCGGTCGCCGAGCTTCGGCCCGAGACCGCGCGCCGCGTCGACGGCGCGACGGCGACGGGGCCGATCCGTCTTTCCGCGTCGGTCGTTCCGGTGCGCGAAGGGCGCGACGGACGCCGCCTGCAGCAGCGTCTTCACGACGCCGCGCCGCTCGACGAGCCCGCGCTTCCGCGCACGCCCTCCCTCGTCGTCGGCGACGCTCGCGGCGAAAACGCGGGCGCGTTCGCCGTCGATATCCGCACCTGCGAACTCGCGCTCGTCCTGCGCGCGCCGGCGACGCGCGCGCAGCTCGCCGCAGCGTTTCCCGAGGACGACCTGGATGCGCGCCTGTGGTCGCTCTCGATGATGGGCGCGATCGTCGAGCCTCAGCCGGGCGACGACATCCCAAGGCGAAGCAGCATCGTCTCGTCGGCGACGGGGGCTTCGCTCGGCGGCACGTAGAGCGTCGCGATCGCCGAGACGCGCGCCGAGGCGAGCGAAGCAAGCGGCATGCGTTCGATCGCCGGATCGCAGAGCGCGTTCGACGCCGCTTGGTAGACGACGGCTTCGTGCGTGCCGCCGTAGTGCGCGGCGAGCACCTCGGCCAGCACGGCCAGACCCGCACGGTTCCACGCGCCGGCCTCGCGCTTGATGCTGCGCTCGCCGATCACGCCGATCTGCCACAGCACCAGCGCGCTGCGCACGTCGATCCCGCGCCGATAGACGAGAAAATCCGTCGCCTCGTAACTCTGCAGTCCCGCGGCGTCCGAATCGCGGGCGAGGAGAAGCAGATATTCAGCGATCAGTGCCAACGCAGTCGACGTCCTTTCCGGTGATGCAGACGGCGGCTAGCTTCCCTGTGCCGCCTGGGCTGCCTCCTGATCGTCGAACAGCGCCCCGCGCGCGAGCGCATTCTGCAGATCCGCGGGGCTCAGCCGCTGCGCGAGCGCGGCGCGGGTGCGCGCCTGCAGACCCGAGATCAGCAGCGCCGAGCGGAACGCCGAGTGCGGCGCCCGCGCCTCGACGAGACCGAGCAGCGTTGCGGCGCGTACGTCGTCGCCGGTCTGCTGCGCGACGGCGGCGGCCACGATCAGCGATTCGAGAAACGCCAGCGGAAGCTGCGCGTCGAGCAGTTCGCGCGGGGCCCGTTGGCCGTGCGGGATCGCTTCGCCGACGCGGCCCGCCGCAAGCAGCGCGTGCGCGAGGTGATAGTGCGCGTACGCCGAGCGGCGCGCATCGCCCAGACGCTGCAAGATCGCGAGCGACTCTTCGAGGAAGTCCACCGCCCGCGCCGCGTTGCCGGCGACCTGCTCGGTTTCGCCCTGACAGCGGCGCAGCAGCGCGAGGTCCGTGTCGCTGCGATCGGCCGCGATGACCGCCTCGGCTTCCGCGAAGAAGCGGCGCGCGGTCGTCACGTGGGCACGATAGGTGTGCGAGACGCCGATCAGCACGAGGAGACGCGCCGCGGCCGTCTCGTCGCCGGCCGCGCGCGCGAGTTCGAGACCCTCGTGAAAGGCGCGCTCCGCTTCGAGGTAGTCACCGGTGTTGATCAAGGTTTGACCGAGATAGATCAGCGCGTCGCGCCGCTCGGGGACGTCGGGGACGCTGCGGTACCGCGCGACCGCGGCCTGCACGCGATCGAGCGTGATCGTCGAGAACGGCATGACGCGTGCGGTCTCTATGAGGACCTTCGCCGCGAGCAGCGGCTCCAAATTGTCGATCAGGCCCTGCATCGCGATCAGCCAGCGCGTCCCTTCGTGGTAGCGCCGCAGGTCCCAGAACGCTCCGAGACTGGTGACGATCTCGGCACCGGCTGCGAAATCGTTGCGTTCGTCGATTGTCCAGTGCAAGGCGGCGCGCACGTTCTCGATCTCGCGCTCGATCATCCCGAGCCACACGCGTTGCGGCCGCTGCTTGACGAGCGCGCCCGCTTCGAGCGCGAACGTTCGTACGTACGCCGCGTGGCGACGCGCGACGTCGGGCCGTTCGCCGGCCGCATCGAGCTTCTCCGCGGCGTACGCATGCGTCGATTCGAGCAGCGAGAAGCGCTGCTCGTCGCCGCCGATCTCCGCCACCACCAGCGACTTCTCGACCAGCGAGATCAGCAGTTCGGGGACGTCGTCCGCCAAAATCGGGCCGCCGGTGCACACCGCGATCGCGGCGTCGAGCGTCCACTGGCCGGCGAGGATGGCGAGCCGCGTGAACACCAGCCGCTCGCGCGGGGTGAGCAGATCGAAGCTCCAATCGATCAAGGCATGAAGCGTCCGCTGACGCGGCAGCGCGGTTCGCCGGCCTGAGGTGAGCAGGCGAAATCGCTGGTCGAGCCGCTCGGCGATCTGTCCGACGCTGAAGGCCGGGAGCGCCGCCGCCGCCAGTTCGAGCGCGAGCGGCAGGCCGTCGAGGCGTCTGCAGATCGTCGCCACCGCATCCCGGTTGTCGTCGGTGAGCGCGAAGCGCGGATCGAGCGCCGATCCGCGTTCGATGAGGAGTTCGACGGCGCCGAATGCTGCGGCGTCGCCGGCGCCGAGAACCGTACCGTCGGCGGGCGCGGCGAGTACCGGAACGCGATACGTCCGCTCGCCGTCGATGCGCAGCGCCTCGCGGCTCGTCGCCAGGACCCGCACGCGCTCGCAGTGGGACACGAGTGCTTCAACGGCACGCGCCGCGTCCTCGATTACGTGTTCGCAGTTGTCGACGACGATCAGCAGGTCGCGTTTCTGCAGGGTCGCGATGATGACGTCGAGCAGCGGACGCGCCGAAACTTCGCGGATGTCGAGCGCCGAAGCGAGCTCTTGCAGTACCAGCGTTCCGTCGTCGAGCGCCGCGAGATCGACGAACCACACGCCGTCGGCATAGCGCTCGAGCAGATCGAAGCACAGCTCGACGGCGATGCGCGTCTTGCCGACGCCGCCCGGCCCCGCCAGCGTCACGATGCGGTGCGCCGCGAGCATCTGCTGGAGTGCGGCGCGCTCCTCGACGCGATCGATGAAGCGCGTGAGCGGACGCGAGAGATTGTGCCGGCGCGGTGAGGGATGCGTGTCGGCGGCCGACGCCGGGGCATGGACGTCGGCCGCCGAGGGCCGGCGCGCGAGCGATTCGAGCCGCGCGGCGCTTTCGGAATCGAGCGCGAGCCCGTCGATCAGCAGCGCCAGGGTCTGGCGTTGCGGAGCTTTGCGGCTGCCGCGCTCGAGGGCGCTGATCGCCTCGACGCTCAAGCGCGCGCGTTCGGCCAGCGCTTCCTGCGACAGTCCCTTCGCGAGGCGGAACTGCCGCAGCAGCGCACCGAACGGCGAACGCTCCTTGCCGCTTTCCAGTGCCGACCTCCGCACGCACGCCGGCGCCGCCGGGGCGGCGCCGCTTTCTGCGCAGGAGTACGCGCCGGGCCGGGTCGATCCCCCCGATCACAAGGCCTTGCAGCGCAACGCTTTCCGCTCCATGCGCCAAGTTTGTCGCAGACGCCGCCGCGCGACCACGGACAACCCGGACGGCGACCCGTACAAACGGGTCGCGCCGGCTACTTCTCCTGGAGGAAGTTCTTCAGTTTCTCGAGCGCCTTCTGCTGGAGGCGCGAGACGTGCATCTGCGAGACGTTGAGGCGCTTCGCGATCTCGGTCTGGGAGACCGACTCGTAGAAGCGCAGGTAGAGGATCACGCGCTCGCGGCCGGTGAGCACTTGGAAAGCGCGTTCGAGGTTGGCGCGGTCCTCGAGCAGTTCGAGACCGGCGTCGTTCTGTCCGACGTAGTCGGCCAGCGTCTGAGATTTCTTGTCGCCTTCGCCGTTGAGTTCGGTGTCGAGCGAGAGCAGGTTGTACGCCTGGCCGAGCTCCTGCGCTTCGAGGATGTCTTCTTCGCTGGCGCCGAGATGCGACGCCAGTTCCGCGACGGTCAGCGAGTGGCCGAGCTTCACCGTGAGCTTCTCGAGCGCGCGGTTGACCGCGAGGTTGAGCTCCTGCAGGCGGCGCGGGACCTTGACGGCCCAGCCCTTGTCGCGGAAGTAGCGCTTGATCTCGCCGACGATCGTCGGCGTCGCGTAGGTGGTGAATTCGACCCCGCGGTCGAGATCGAAGCGGTCGATCGCTTTGAGGAGTCCGACTGTGCCGACTTGGATCAGATCGTCGAGCGCTTCGCCGCGGTTGGCAAATTTGACCGCGAGATACCGCACCAGGTTGAGGTGCGCGACGACGAGGTCGTTGCGCAAGCGGTCGTATTCGCTGACGCCGGCGTTGTCGGGACCGCTGTCGAGCGAACGGTCCGCGCGCACTTCGGCGAACCGCGCGAACGCTGCGCGCGCGCGATTACGGTCCCACCGTTCCTCGTCGACATGGGGGGCTGACGACGACATGGCTTCCTTACGCGCTGACGTGTTTCGTCATCACGAGCTCGGTCCCGCGTTGCGGGTCGGTCGTGTAGTCGACCTCGTCCATGAGCGCGCGAATGAGGAACACGCCGAGAGCTTCCGTCCGGCCCTCGACGATCCCGCTGGGTTCCTTCGCTGTTTCGTGCGGACCGGTCGACGGATCGCGCACCGTGACGCGCAGCTCCGTCTCGATGGCGTCGCACACGATCTCGATCTCGCCCGCGTCTTCGCCGCCGGAGGCCTGAATCGAGTTGGTGCACGCCTCCGCGATCGCGAGCTTGATGTCTTCGATCTCGTCGACGGAGAAACGCAGCCGGCTGGCGACCGCAGCGACCGCGAGGCGCGCGACCGCGACCCACTCGGCACGGCCGGGGATCTTCAGCTCGACGGTTCCGTGCGACGACACCGGTCCGGGCAGGGTCGGGTTCACACCAGGGCCTTCATCGCACTCTGCTCGTCGTCGAAGATCCCGAAGATCTTCACGAGTCCGGTGATGTCGAAGATCTTCTTGATCTGCGGGTTCGTGCACACGAGGTTCACCGAGCCGCCGTGCTCGCGCACGCGCTTGAGGCCGCCGATCAGCACGCCCAGCCCCGTCGAGTCGATGTAGCGCACCTTCTCGAGATTGATGACGAGGTTGTAGTGTTCCTGATCGATAAGTTCGGTGATCGCGTCCTTGACTTTGGGTGAGGTATACACGTCGATCTCGCCCGTCAAGTCGACGACGTACGCGTCGCCTTCAGATTCACGAACGTTGACTTTGATATCCACCGTTTCTCCTAGCTTTCGTTCTCGAGAGTGGTGCGCTGACGGTCCGCGGCGTCTTTACCTTCGGCGACGGCTGCGTCGATGCGGGCTTTCGCGTCGGCCACGATCTGGCGTCCGCGTGCGAGGAGTTCGCCGGCGTCGCCGGCCGTGTCGCGAGCGCGCTCGCCGGCTTCGCGTGCTTTCGCCACGAGCAGGTCGCGCGTGTCCTCACCGGATTGCGGTGTTAGGACCATCGCGAGCGTTGCACCGGCGAGCATGCCGAGTGCGAGTCCGGTAATGAACCCGGCGCTTCCGCCGCGATCAGACATTCGTGTGTTCCTCTTTCGAAACGACTCCGTTGCGTCGCGTCCCGTTGACGAGGCGGCGTAATCCAGCGGTGATTCCGGCGAGCGTCGCCCCGATGTTCACGAGCGCCGGCGCGACCGCATCCGATGCGAGCTTCGCGGTGCTCCCGACCCCGCCGGCCACGCCTTCCAGCGTCCCCACCACGGCGCCGAGCCGCGCAACCGTCGCATCGGCCGTGTCGGCGATCCCGCCAACGTGGCCCAGTGTCTCGACGACCGGCGCCGAGACCGCCGAAATCTGACGGTCGACTTCGTCGAGCGTCTTGTTGACCCGCGCGAAGAGTTTGTAGAGGCCGAAGCAGACGACGAAGACACCGATGCCGGCGGCAAGCACCCCGACACCGATCAGAACGTCCCGAATGAACGCGCCGTCAGTCAAAAACCGATCCTCCGCGTGCTCGCTAGAGCCACGGTCGGCCCTTTCCCATAATTCTTCTCCGTTACACGGAAACGGGGATGCGTACGTCCGCTACTATAGCGGGCAACCGTCGAATGACCTCGTCGATCTCCGTCGACGTCGTTTCCCGCCCGAGCGAGAATCGCACGACCCCCGCGCGAAACCGCGCATCGAGTCCGATCGCCGCGATCACGTGGCTCGGCTCGGCCGAGCCCGCCGCGCAGGCGCTCCCGGCGGAGGCCGCGATCCCCTCGAGGTCGAGGCGGATCAGCAGCGCGTCGCCCGGCGTCTCCGCGAAGGCGAGCGACGCGATCGTCGGGAGGCGCGGAGCCGAGGCCGCGTTGACGACTGACCCGGGGATCGATGCGAGGATCGCCGTCTCCAGGCGGTCGCGCAGCGAGGCGACCCGGGGCGCCTGCACCGCGCGCTCGGCCTCGGCGAGCACCAGCGCGGCTGCGAGCGCCGCGATCGCAGCGACGTTTTCGGTCCCGGCGCGCAGGCCGTGCTCTTGGCCGCCGCCGACGATCAGCGGCGCAACCGGCGTCCCGCGGCGGACGTAGAGGACCCCGGCGCCCTTAGGGCCCGAGAACTTGTGAGCCGAGAGGGAGAGCAGGTCGACCCCGAGCGCGTCGACGTCGAGCGCGAGCCAGCCGGGAGCCTGAACCGCGTCCGTGTGGACGAGCGCGCCCGCCGCGTGCGCGAGCCGCGCGATCTCGGCGACCGGCTGCACCGTCCCGAGCTCGTTGTTCGCCAGCGCGATGCTGACCAGAGCCGTCTGCGGTGTGAGGGCCGCTGCGACCGCCGCCGGATCGACGCGCCCGCCGGAGTCGACCGGGAGGCGGGTGACGTTCCAGCCGTCCTCTTCGAGGAGGTCGACCGCGTGCAGGACGGCGTGGTGCTCGACCGCGGCCGTGATCGCGTGCCGCCCTCGGCTGCGGGTAGCGCGCGCCGCGCCGAGGATCGCGAGCGTGTCCGACTCGGAGCCGCCGCCGGTGAAGACGATCTCGCGCGGCGCGGCGCCGACCACCGCGGCGACCGCCTCGCGGGCGGCGTCGAGCGCGGCGCGGGCTGCGCGGCCCTCGGCGTGCAGGGAACTCGGGTTGGAGCTGCCGCCCAGCAGCGGAAGCATCGCCTCGACCGCCTCGGGACGCATCGGCGTCGTCGCCGCGTGGTCGAGAAAAACGCGGTCCATCACCCCATTGAACCGCCCACCGCCTCGGCCGCCGCAGTTATTTCGCTCTTATCGCAATTTATCGCATACGCAATGAAACTCGACTAATTCGGGTAAGACGGAGCGTGGACGAGGTGCGCAACCCGTACGGCCCGGGAGCCGGGACGCCGCCGCCCGCGCTGGTCGGGCGCGAAGCGGAGCTGCGGGCGTTCGAGATCAAGCTCGAACGCGCGAAGCTCGGGCGCCCGGCGAAGAGCCTCATCGCGACCGGGCTGCGGGGCGTCGGCAAGACGGTGCTGCTCAACCGGTTCGTCGAGATCGCGGAGCGCGCGGGCTATCGCAACGCGTTCATGGAGGCGTCCGACGGCGGCAATTTTCCGGCGCTCCTCGCGACGCACATCCGGCGGCTCATCTTCGAACTCGACCGGCTCGGCGCGCTCTCCGAGCGCGTGAAGCGCGCGATGCGCGTCTTCCGCAGCTTCACCGGGCGCTTTTCGCTGGACGGCACGCTCTCGTTCTCGATCGACGTCGACCCCGAACGCGGTGAGGGCGACAGCGGTGATCTCTCCGCCGACCTCACGGCGCTGATGGTCAGCGTCGGTGATGCGGCCAAGGACCGCCGCACCGCGGTGCTGTTCGCGATCGACGAACTGCAGTATCTCTCAGCGGTCGAGCTCTCGGCGCTGATCATGGCGGTCCACCGCACGACGCAGCTCGCGCTGCCGATCGTGGTGGTCGGCGCGGGGCTGCCGCAGATGCCCGCGCTCGCCGGCGAGGCGAAGTCGTATTCCGAGCGGCTGTTCGACTTTCCGCTGATCGGCGAGCTCGCGCCGGCCGACGCGCGGCGCGCCGTCGCCGAACCGGCGGCGATGGAAGGCGTCGAGTTCACCCGCGGCGCGCTCGACGCGATCGTGGGGATCACGCACGGCTACCCGTACTTCCTTCAGGAATGGGCGTATCACGTGTGGAACCGCGCGGACCGCTCGCCGATCGATGCCGACGTCGTGCAGGCGGTGACGCCGCGCGTCCTCGATCACCTCGACCGCAGTTTTTTCCGCGTGCGCTTCGAGCGCTGCACCGCGACGCAGAAAAAATACCTGCGCGCGATGGCGGAGCTCGGCCCCGGCGCGCACCGTTCCGGCGAAATCGCCGACGTCTACGGTGCGAAGGTGACGTCGCTCGCGCCGATCCGCGCCCAACTGATCAGCCAGGGTCTGATCTACTCGCCGCTCCACGGCGACACGGCCTTCACCGTCCCCCTCTTCGACGAGTTCATGAAGCGCACGATGCCGCGCTGAGTCACGCTGACTTAGTTGAAGGGGTCGTCGTCTTCGGGGGCGTGCGTAGTGCCGCGACGCTGGTCGATCCAGTCGCGAAGGCGTGCTTCGGCGCCTTGACGGCCGGGTTCGAAGTACGCGCGCTTCCCCAGCGCGTCGGGGAGGTTCGACTGCAGCGCGACCGCCGGCGGCAAATCGCCTTCGGCGTTCATCGCCGCGTAATCGGTGTGCGCGTAGCGGTAGCCTTCACCGTAGCCGAGGTTCTTCATCAGCTTCGTCGGCGCGTTGCGCAGGTGCAGCGGCGGCGGTTCGGTGCGCGAGTTCTGCACGTCGTCCATCGCCGCGCCGTAGGCGCGTCCCACCGCGTTCGACTTCGGCGCCGTCGCGAGGTAGAGCGTCGCGTGCGCGAGCGGATAGAACCCCTCCGGCATCCCGACGAAGTGCACCGCCTGCTGCGCCGCGATCGCGAGCGGGAGCGCCTGCGGGTCGGCGAGGCCGACGTCTTCGCTGGCGAGGATCACCAGCCGCCGCGCGATGAACAGCGGCTCCTCGCCGGCATCGATCATCCGCGCGAGCCAGTAGATCGCCGCATCGGGATCGCTCCCGCGAATCGTCTTGATGAAGGCGCTGATCGTGTCGTAGTGCGCGTCGCCGCCCTTGTCGTAGTTCGCGGCGCGGCGCTGCAGCGCGTCGGCGATCGTCTGCACGTCGATGCGCGGGTTGCCGCCGGCGTCCTTCGGCGCGGCGGCGGCGGCGAACTCGAGCGTCCCGAGCGCGACGCGCGCGTCGCCGTTCGCGAGGTTCACCAGCGCCTCGCGCGCCTCGTCGCTCATCGCGACGTGCAGCGTGCCGAGCCCGCGCTCCTCGTCGGCGACCGCGCGGTCGACGAGCGTGCGGATATCATCGTCGGAGAGCGCTTTAAGGACGAATACGCGCGAGCGCGAGAGCAGCGCGGAGTTCACCTCGAACGACGGGTTCTCGGTCGTCGCGCCGATCAGCGTGACGGTCCCGTCCTCGACGTACGGCAGCACCGCGTCTTGCTGGGCTTTGTTGAAGCGGTGGATCTCGTCGATGAACAGCACGGTGCGGCGTCCGGCGGCGCGCAGCTTCTGCGCGTCGGTGACAACGCGCCGCAGGTCCGCGACGCCCGCGCTCACCGCGGAGAGCGCCGCGAAGTGCGCGCCGGTCTGCTGGGCGATGATCTGCGCGAGCGTCGTCTTCCCCGTCCCCGGCGGCCCCCATAGGACCATCGAAGGGGCCTGATCCGACTCGATCGCGCGTCGCAGCGCACGGCCGGGGCCGACGATCTGCTCCTGACCGACGAACTCGTCGAGGGTGCGCGGGCGCATGCGCGCGGCGAGCGGCTCGCGCACCTTGCCGCCCGCACCGCCGCTCTCGTCGAAGAGCCCGAGCACTTCAGCCGCGCTCCATGGCCCTTAGAACGGCAGCTTCCGCTTCTTGGGTGCGGGCGTCGGCGAGGCGGAGCCGGGTTCGGGCGTGGGGACCGGCTGTTTGATGACGATCGGCTTGCCCGTCGCTTCGTAGTGTTTGGAGTTCAGGTTGTAATCGATGACGTCGGTGCGCATCGACGCATCGCCTTCGCTGGTGCGCACGTGCCCGGCGAGGTGCAGGTTGCCGGTGACGCGGTTGAGGATGCCGCTGTCGGCGATCGCCTTGCGCGCGCCCTGCTCGAAGTGGACGTTCCCCGTCGCGACGTAGATCTTCGCTTTTGAATCGACGTCGAGCTTGTCGCAGGTCAGCGTCGCCGGACCGCCTTTGGCGTACGCGTCGCTGGACTGCGTCGCTTCGGGCGCGTTGCCGTTGTCGTGGATCACGACGTTGCCGATCAGCGTGATCGTCCCGCGCTTCTCGTTGCCGGTTGCGCTGTCGGCGCTGCCGTCGCTCCCCGGCCGCGAGAACACCACCTTGTGCGGCATCTCGAAGTCGCCGTTCTGATGCGTCGTGATCGTGTCGGTTTCGACTTTGTATTCCGGCGTCTGCAGCGTCGAGGTCGTCGAACCCAGCGGGGCCATTGTTTCACGGGGCGCCGCGGGCGCGATCGGTGCTGCGGGCGCGGTCGAGGCCGCCGGCGACGCTTGCGGCGCTGGCGACGCGGCGATCCACGCGACGGCGAACGCCGCGAGCACCGCCGTCGCGACGGGCTTGGGCGCGCTCACAGCGGTTTCCGCCGCTTCGGCGCCGGCGTGGGCGCGGGGATCGGAGCGTTGGGGCCGGCCTGATTCGCCGGCTGCGTCATGACCGCCGGACCTCCGCGGACTTGCGCGTCTTTGGTGTTGAGATTGTAGTCGACGATGTCGGCGGAGAGCGTCGAGCCGTTGTCGCTCAAACGCACGCCGCCTTCGAGGTGCAGATTTCCGCTGTTGCGGTCGAGCACGCCGCGATCGGCAGTCCCGCTGCGCCCGCCCTGCGAGAAGCGTACGTGACCGGTCGCGGTGTAGAGTTTTGACTTCGAGTCGATGTCGAGCTTGTCGCACGTCAGCGTCGCGACGCCGCTGCCGCCGTAGCCGCCCGCGCCGGTCGCCTCCGGCGCGTTCCCGCTGTCGTGCACGACGACGTTGCCGAGCAGCGTCGCGATCCCGCGCTTGTAATTCCCCTGCGCGCGATCCGCGGTCGCATCGGTCCCGGGACGATAGAACCTCACGGCGTGAGGCATCGTGAATTCGCCGGTGTTGAGGTTCGAATTCGTCGTGTCGGTCGCGATCTTGTAATCGCGCGACTCGAGTCCTCCGGCGTCCTGCGCGCTCGCCGGCATGACGGCGCTCACGCTCCAGGCGAGAGCGAGCGGCACGGCGGCGCGAAGCAGGCGGGGGAAACGGATCATGACGATATCTTCAACGCTGCGATGGGCCGCAATGGTGCGCCCTAGAGGTTCATCGATCCGTGGTAGCCGACGCGCTGACCCGTACCGATCGCCACGCACGACATCGGATCCTCGGCGACGATCACCGGAATCCCGGTCACTTCGCCCAGCAGCGTATCGAGGCCGCGCAGCAGCGCTCCGCCGCCGGTGAGGATCACGCCGCGGTCGATGATGTCGGCCGCCAGCTCGGGCGGCGTCTTTTCGAGTACGGACTTGACTGCCTCGACGATCGCCTGCACCGGCTCGGAGAGCGCTTCGCGCACTTCTTCCGAGGTGATCTTCACCGTCTTGGGGAGACCGTTGATCAGATCGCGCCCGCGAATCTCCATCGCGAGCTCCTGTTCGAGCCGGTACGCCGAGCCGATCTTGATCTTGATCTCCTCCGCGGTCCGCTCGCCGATCATCAGATTGTAGACGCGGCGGATGTGACGGATGATCGCTTCGTCGAGTTTGTTGCCGGCGACGCGAATCGACTGCGAGACGACGATCCCGCCGAGCGAGATCACCGCGACGTCGGTGGTGCCGCCGCCGATGTCGACGACCATGTTCCCCGACGGCCCGTCGATCGGAAGACCGGCGCCGATCGCGGCCGCCATCGGCTCCTCGATGATATCGACCGACTTCGCGCCGGCGAGCTTCGCCGCGTCACGGACCGCGCGTTCTTCGACCGAGGTGATCTCGGCCGGGACGCAGATGATCACCGAGGGTTTCGGCCGGAAGAGCGTGCTCAGAAACGACCGCTGACGGGTGACCTTCTTGATGAAGTACCCGAGCATCGCTTCGGTCACTTCGAAATCGGCGATCACCCCGTCGCGAAGCGGGCGGATCGCCTGGATGTTGCTCGGCGTCTTGCCGAGCATCTGGCGCGCCTCCTCGCCGACGGCGAGGGTCTTGTTGGTGCGTACGTCTTTCGCGACCACGGACGGCTCGCGCAGCACGATCCCCTTGCCTTTGACGTAGACGAGGACGTTGGCGGTACCTAGGTCGATCCCGATATCGATGACGGTGACTCCCGGTGGGGGCGCCGTTCGCGCACACGCGGCGGCGCCGCGGCTGATAAACGGCTCACGAGCATTCGGCTCGTGAGCCGTGATTCCTGACCGGCCGGGAATGCCCCCTCGGCGGCGCTACGGAGCGGCCTGAACGCTCGGATACTCGCTGGTTTCGAAGGTCCCGAGCGGTTCGTTGAAGGGAATGATCCCGCTCGACCGCTGCACTTGACCGCCGAGCGATGCGAGGGTCTCTTCGAGCCGTTCGTACCCGCGGTCGATGTACTCCAGTCCGATGATCTCGGTCTCGCCCGCGGCGCACAATCCCGCGATCACCAGCGCTGCGCCGGCGCGGATGTCGGGCGCCTCGACCGGCGCGCCGGAGAGCTGCGCGACGCCCTTCACGAGCGCCGTGTTGTTGTCCCTCGCGACGCGTACGTCGGCACCCATGCGGACCAGTTCGTTGATGTACGAGAAGCGCGCGTTGAAGATCGACTCCTCGACGACGCTCACGCCGGGCGCGGTGCACAGAAACGAGATCAGCTGCGGCTGGAGATCGGTGGGGAAACCGGGATGCGGCGCGGTGACGACGTCGGTGCCGCCCTTCACCGTGTCGGCCTGCACGCGGACCCAGTCGTCGCCCGACGTGACGGTGACGCCGGTTTCGGAGAGCGCGAACTGCAGCGCGTGCAGATCGTCGGGACGCGACTTCTTCACCGTCACGTCGCCGCGGGTGATCGCGCCCGCGATCAGCAGCGTGCCGGCGGCGATGCGGTCGGGGATGATCTCGTACTCGACGCCGTGCAGTTCGCGCACGCCGGTGATGCGGATCGTGTCGCCGCCCTGGCCCGCGATCTTCGCCCCCATCGCGACCAGGAAATTCGCGAGATCGACGACTTCCGGTTCCATCGCGGCGTTGCGGATCAGCGTGTCGCCCTCGGCCGTGACCGCCGCGAGCATCGCGTTCTTCGTCGCGCCGACCGACGGCGTGCGGAACTCGATCTCGCCGCCGTGCAGCCGGCCGTCGTTGCCGTTCGCGATGAGGTACCCGTGGGCGACGGAGACCTCGGCATCGAGCGCGCGGAACGCGGCTTCGTGCATGTCCGTCGCGCGCGTGCCGAGCACGCATCCGCCCGGCAGTGGAACCTCCGCGCGTCCGAACCGGCCGAGCAGCGGTCCGCACAGATCGAACGACGCCGCGAGCTTGCGCACCAGCGTGTACGGCGCGCGGTACTTGTTGACGTTCGCCGCGTCGATCGTGAGGGTGTTGCGGTCTTCCATCGCGACGCGCGCGCCGAGCGCCTCGAGCAGCGACCACATCACCGAGACGTCGGTGATCCGCGGGACGCGATGCAGCGTCACCTTGCCGCGCGCAAGCAGCGAGGCCGCCATGATCGGCAGGGCGGCGTTCTTCGCGCCCTGCACGTCGACGGAGCCTTCGAGGCGTGCGCCGCCGACGACGCGCAGCGTGGTATCGAGCCGATCGAGAACGTTCATGCGACGCTCCACCCGACCAGCGGCTCCAGGGGGAAGGTTTCGTCGTCGTGGGCGCCGCCGGTGAATGTGGCCTGCAGCCCGCCGTCGGACGCCACGCCGATCTGCACCGTGAACGCGCGAGTCCCGTCGACCTCGCGCATCCGCGCGCGTGCGCTCTCGGCCTTCCCCGCGTACCGCCCGCCGTCGACGTCCACGAACCGGATGTTCCCGTCGGGATAGAAACCGAACGCGACGGACTGCTCGCCGGCGCCGGCCCGCGCGAGCTGGGTGAGCGAGTCGGCCCCGTCGGTCAGAAACGCGGGGAGCGAGGAGGGGGGCAGCGGGGGCTCGGCTCCAGGCTCGGCGACGCCGATCGCCTCCCGCGGGGGCTGCGGTGCCGGCCGCTCCGGCAGCGGGGTCCGCTCGTTCTCGAGCGTCCCCCAATGCTCCATCGCCCACACGCACAGACCGAGTGCCGCAAGTTGAACGGCGGCCGCGGCCACGAAGACCCACGGCGAAGTACGCTTCATCCCGAACGGCATCTTCGACGCGCGGGACGATGTTTCTTAGCGTGCGTGCGCGTACACAAGCCGAACACGCCGCTTCCGCCGTGGAGGAACGAAGGTCATGCAACGCAGCATCATCGCACCCGCCGAACGCGTGACGAACCTGCGCTGGGGGATCGCGCTGATCCTCGGGTTCGGCGTTCTCATCAACTACATCGACCGCGGCGCGCTCAGCGTCGCGTCGAAACCGCTCCACGACGACCTCGGAATCGGCCCCGAACAGTTCGGATGGCTCTCGGGCGCGTTCTTCGCGGTGTACGCGATCGCACAGCTCCCCGTCGGATACATCCTCGATCGCTACGGGGTCACGGTGATCTCGCGCATCGGCGCGTTCCTGTGGAGCCTCGCGGCGGCGGCGACGGCGCTCGCGCCGAACTTCGCGGCGATCGTCGGCGCGCGGCTCTTCCTCGGCGTCGCCGAGGCGCCGACGTTCCCCGCCAACGCTAAAGCGACGGGCTACTGGTTCCCGAAATCGGAGCGCAGCTTCGCGACGTCGCTGTTCGACGCCGCGGCGAAGCTCTCGAACGCGATCGGCGTGCCGTTCACCGCGTTCCTGATGGTGCAGCTCGGCTGGCGCGGGATGTTCTGGTCGACTGCGGTGCTGAGTTTGATCTTTTTCGTGCTGTTCTACGTGTTCTATCGCAACCCGAGCGAAGACAAGCGGCTGACCTACGCCGAGAAGAAGTACATCCAAGAGGGCGGCGCCGAGCCCGAGACCGTCGACGGCGTGCGGCCGCGCGGCGCGAGCTACCTGTATCTTCTCCGCCAGCGCAAAGTGTGGGGCCTGACGCTGGGATTCTCGGCGTACGGCTACCTGTTCGGCTTTCTCATCACGTGGCTGCCGACGTACCTGCAGTCGACGTTCGGCGTGAACATCCTCAAAGCGGGCGGCTACGTACTGCTGATCTGGGGCGTCGGAACGATCGCCGACCTGATCGTGGGGGGCTATCTCGTCGACTACTTCATCAAGCGCGGCGCCGATCCGAACCGCGTGCGCAAAACGGCGCTCGTCGCGGGATTGGTGCTCGGCTTCGCGATCGTCGGCGCGGCGTACACTAAAGACATCAACGTCGCGGTCTTCTGGATCACGATCGCGGTCGCGGGGATCTCGTTTCACGCGCCGGTGGGCTGGTCGCTCCCCGCGCTCATCGCGCCGCGCAACAGCACCGGGCAGGTCGGCGCGATCATGAACTGCCTCAACAACGTCGCCAACTTCTTCGCGCCGGTCGTCACCGGCTACATCGTCGGCACGACCGGATCGTTCTACGCGGCGCTCGTCACCGCCGGCGTGATCCTCATCATCGGGATCTTCTCGTACACCGTCATCCTCGGCCACATCGACAAAACGCCGGAACCGGCAGGTGCCTAACGCTCCGGATGCGGTTGTTGGAATAGACCTCGGCACCAGCGCGGTCAAGGTGCTCGCGTCGACGACCGAGGGGCGCCAGATCGCGATCGGCTCGGAGTTCTACGGGCTCGAGGCGCCGCATCCGGACTTCGTCGAGCAGGACGCGGACGTCGTGTATCGCGCGACGATGCGCGTCCTCGAACGCGTCCTCGCCGACGTGCGCCTGCGCGGGAGCGAAGTCGTCGCGATCGGGTTTTCGAGCGCGATGCACGGCGTGCTGTGCGTCGACGACAGCGGCGAGCCGATCTCGCGCGTCATCACCTGGATGGACCGCCGCGCACACGCGATCGCCGACGGCTGGCGCGCGGACGGCAACGGCTCGGCGCTTTACGCGCGGACCGGCGCGCCGATGCATCCGATGCTTCCGGTCGCAAAGCTGCGCTGGCTGGCCGAGAACGACCCGGCGCTCTTCGCGAAAACGCGCCGGTTCGTCGGGCTCAAAGAACTGCTCGTCTTCCGTTGGACCGGCGAGTGGCTCGTCGATCACGGGATCGCATCGGCGACCGGGATGCTCGATCTGCGCACGCGCGACTGGGATCCGCTCGCGCTGCAGCTCGCGCAGATCGACGCGGGGCGGCTCTCGCAGCCGGCGCTGCCGTCGACGGCGCTGCGCACGCTGCGCCCCGCGATCGCGCGCGAACTGCACCTCGCCGAGCGCTGCGCGGTCGTGCTGGCGTCGTCCGACGGGCCGCTCGCGAACATCGGCGTCGGCACGAGCGAACGCGGCGACCTCGCGCTGACGCTGGGGACCTCGGGCGCGGTGCGGATCCTCGCCGACGAGCCGATGCTCGACGCGCAAGGCCGCACGTTCTGCTATTGCGCCGACGACCGGCGCTTCGTCGTCGGCGGCCCGACCAGTTCGGCCGGCGCGTCGCTCGACTGGATCTTCGCGCTGCTCCTCGACGAACTGCCGAAGGATCAGCGTTTCGCGCGCGCAGCCGCACTTGCGAGCGAGATTCCGCCCGGCGCCGACGGTCTGGTGGTGCAGCCGTTCTTCGCCGGCGAGCGCGCGCCGTATTGGCGCAGCACGCTGCGCGGCGCGTTCGAGGGTCTCGATCTCGCGCACGACCGCCGCACGATCCTGCGCGCCGCGTTCGAGAGCGTCGTGTTCGGCGTGTACTCGGTCTACGAAGCGATGCGCGAGAGCGCGGGCGACGCGCAGCGGCTGCTGCTGACCGGCGGTCTCACCAAAGCGCCGCTGGTCCGCGGACTGCTCGCCGACGTTTTCGCGCTCCCCGCGGTGCAGCCGCACCAGCAGGAGGCTTCGGCGTTCGGCGCCGCGCTCGTCGCGGCCGAGGCCGTCGGCCTGATCGGCGACGCGGCGCAGGCCGCGCGCGCGGTCGGCTACGACGCGCCGACCCAGCCGGATCGCACGAAGCGCGACGCGTATCGCACCGCATACAAACGGTTCCGTTCGCTCGTCGACGCGCAGCTCGCGGCGGGCTGAAACCGGACGCCGGTGCGCGATGTCGCACCACGCGTATGCCGGTTCCCGCTCGCAACGGCGTGGTCTACGGAGCGCTCGTCCTGCTCGCGCTGATTTGGGGCTACACGTGGGTTGCGATCAAGGTCGCGACCAACGACGCCTCGCCGCTGCTGGTCGCAAGCGGACGGATCGCGCTCGGCGTCGCGGTGCTGTTCGCGATCCTCGCGGCGACGCGCCGTTCGCTCCGTCCGACCCCGCTCGGCCCGACGATCGTCCTGGGACTGCTGCAGACCACCGGCTGGACGGTGCTGCAGACGATCGCGGTCTCGCTCGGCGGTGCCGGAAAAGTTGCGATCCTCGGCTACACGATGCCGTTCTGGGTCGCGCTGATCGCGTGGCCGTTTCTCGGCGAGCGCATCGCGGGCGCACGCTGGATCGCGCTCGCGCTGGCGGCGGCCGGGCTCGCGCTGGTCGTCTCGCCGCTGGGACCGCGGACGATCGCCGGCGATCTGCTCGCGGTCGGTGCGGGTTTCCTGTGGGCATGCAGCGCGGTGTATCTGAAATGGATGCGCGCGCGCTACGACGTCGACTTGCTCTCGCTCACCGCCTGGCAGATGCTGTGGGGCGTCCTGCCGATGCTCGCGCTGACGGCGATCGTGCCGCAGCACGTCCGCTTCACACCGTCGTTCGTCGCGGCGATGCTGTTCACGGCAGTGCTCGGCGCCGCCGTCGCCTGGTATCTCTGGATGTTCGTCCTCTCGCACTTGCCCGCGGGCGTGGCCGGGATCGCGTCGCTCGCGACACCGGTCGTCGGCGTCGCGGCGTCGGCGCTGCAGCTCCACGAGATCCCGTCGCCCACCGAGATCGCCGGGATGGCGCTCATCGTGATAGCGCTCGCCGTCAACGCGTTCCCGGCGAGCGCATCGCTGCCGCACCGAAAGGCAACGGCCGCGGCCCCCCGGCATCTATAAGGGAACCCGTCCTCGAGGTGCGTCCCGTGTCCCACGTCAGCGGCATCCACTTCCTGCAGATCCCCGGCCCCACCAACGTCCCCGAGCGCGTGCTGCGCGCGATCGACCGCGCGACGATCGATCATCGCGGCCCCGAGTTCCAGCGGCTCTCGCTCGAGATCGCCTGCCTGCTGCACCCGGTCTTCGGCGCACGCGGCCCGATCGTGATCTATCCGTCGTCGGGAAGCGGCGCGTGGGAAGCCGCGCTGGTGAACACGCTTTCGCCGGGCGACCGCGTGCTGATGGCCGAGACGGGCCAATTCGCGACGTTGTGGAGCCGGATCGCGACGCGGCTCGGGCTCGATCTCGATATGATCCCCGGCGACTGGCGCCACGGCGCCGATCCGGACGCGATCGGCGAGCGCCTCGCCGCCGACACGGCGCATGCGATCAAAGCCGTCGCGATCGTTCACAACGAGACGTCGACGGCGGTGACGTCACGCGTCGCGGAGGTACGCGCGGCGATCGATCGCGCGGGACATCCGGCACTCCTGATGGTCGACACGATCTCGTCGCTCGGCTCGATCGAATATCGTCACGACGACTGGGGCGTCGACGTGACGGTCGCGGGGTCGCAGAAAGGCTTGATGCTGCCGCCGGGGCTCGCGTTCAACGCGATCTCGGAGAAGGCGCTCGCGGCGTCGCGCACGGCACGGCTGCCGCGCTCGTACTGGGCGTGGGACGACATGCTCGAGAGCACGCGGACCGGCTGGTTCCCGTACACGCCCGCGACGAACATGCTCTACGGGTTGCGCGAAGCGCTGCACATGCTCGACGAGGAAGGGCTCGCGAACGTCTACGCGCGGCACGCGCGCCACGGCGAAGCGACGCGCCGCGCGGTGCAGGGCTGGGGGCTGGAACTCGTCGCGCTCGACCCGCGCGAGTACTCCAACTCGCTCACGGCGATCTCCGTCCCCGAAGGATTCGATGCCGACGCGCTGCGCGCGACGATTCTGGAGCGCTTCAACATGTCGCTCGGCACCGGGCTCGGAAAGCTGAAGGGACGCGTCTTCCGCATCGGCCACCTGGGCTCGTTCAACGACTTGATGCTGGCGGGAACGCTCTGCGGCGTCCAGATGGGCCTCGACATCGCCGGCATCCCGCACGGCGACGGCGTCACCCCCGCCCTCGCCCAACTCACAAACCCCGCCCCCGCTCTCGCCCTGTCACGCTGATGTGAGGCGGGATCCGGTGCTGGCGTCGCGGGTAGCGGCGCGGCTGCGCGGGGCGATCGCGGGTGACGTGCTCGTCGACCGCACGACGCGCGGGATGTACGCGACGGACGCGTCGATCTATCAGATCATGCCGCTGGGCGTCGTGATCCCGCGCAGCGCCAGCGACGTCGAAGCGACGATCGCGATCGCGCGCGAGGAAGGCGTCCCCGTCACCGCGCGCGGCGGCGGCACCTCGCAATGCGGCCAGACCGTCAACTTCGGCCTCATCGTCGACCTGAGCCCGCACTTGCGCGAGATCGTCTCCCTCGACGTCGCGGCGAGGCGCGTGCGCGTGCAGCCGGGAGTCGTCCTCGACGCCCTCAACCGCGAGCTGAAACGCCACGGCCTGTTCTTCCCCGTCGATCCGTCGACGGCGAGCCGCTGCACGATCGGCGGGATGACGGCGAACAACTCGTCGGGCGCGCGTTCGATCCGCTACGGGATCATGGCCGACAACGTCGCCGGGATCGACGCCGTCCTCGCCGACGGCACGCGTGCGTACTTCGGCGACACCGCGCTCGCGAACGGCACCGCGCCCACCCGGTACCGCGAACTGATCGCGCAGATGCGAAGCATCGCCGCGCGCGAAGCGGACGAGATCGCCGCGCGCGTCCCCAAGGTGCAGCGTCACGTCGGCGGTTATGCGATCCACACGGTCGACCCCGAGCGCGATTTCAACGCGGCGAAACTGCTCGTCGGTTCGGAGGGGACGCTGGCGTTCTTCACCGCGATCGATCTCGCGCTGCAGCCGCTCCCGCGCGCGAAGGCGCTGGGCGTCTGCCACTTCCCGTCCTTCTCCGACGCGATGCGTTCGACCGAGGCGCTCGTGGCGCTCGGACCGGTCGCGGTCGAACTCGTCGACCGCACGATGATCGAGCTCTCGCGCGAGATCGCAGAGTTCGCGCCGATCATGGCCGCGTACGTGCGCGGCGAGCCCGGCTCGCTGCTGCTCGTGGAGTTCGCCGGCGACGAGCCCGCGCCGCTCGCGCAGCGGCTCGACGACCTCGACGACACGATGGCGTCGCTCGGTTTCCCCGGTGCCGTCGTGAAGCTCACCGATCCCGCCCAGCAGGCGCAGATGTGGCACGTGCGCGCGCAAGGGCTCAACATCATGACCTCGATGCGCGGCGACGCGAAGCCCGTCTCGATCATCGAAGACTGCGCCGTCCCTCTCGCGCATCTCGCGGACTACACCGATCGCCTCAACGCGATCTTCGCGCGCTACGGCACGACCGGGACGTTCTACGCTCATGCCTCGGTGGGCTGTCTGCACGTGCGCCCGGTCCTCAACGTGAAGCGCGACGAGGACGTCGGCAAACTTCGCTCGATCGCCGAGGAGGCGTTCGCGATCGTGCGCGAGTACGGCGGCGCGCACTCCGGCGAGCACGGCGACGGGATCGTGCGCTCCGAGTTTCACGAGGAGATGCTGGGCACGCGGCTCGTCGCCGCGTTCCGCGAGATCAAGCACGCGTTCGATCCCGGCAACGTCTTCAACCCCGGCAAGATCGTCGACCCGCCGAAGATGGACGACCGCACCCTCTTCCGCTACGGACCGGAGTACGCGCCGCAGCCGCTCGCGACCCAACTCGACTGGTCGGAGTGGGGCGGCTTCGCCGGCGCGATCGAGATGTGCAACAACAACGGCGCGTGCCGCAAAGCCGACGGCGGCGCGATGTGCCCGTCGTATCGCGTCACCGCCGACGAGCACGACGTCACGCGCGGCCGCGCAAACGCGCTGCGCCTGGCGATCACCGGACAGCTCGGGCCGGACGCGCTGACCTCGGACGAGCTCGACGATGCGCTCGACCTATGCGTCTCGTGCAAAGCGTGCCGGCGCGAGTGTCCGACCGGCGTCGACATGGCGAAGATGAAGATCGAGGTGCTCGCGCAGCGGCGCGCGGTCCGCGGCGTCTCGCTGCGCGACCGCATCGTCGCCGCGCTACCGCACCTCGCG
Source organism: Vulcanimicrobium alpinum (assembly GCF_027923555.1). Taxonomy (GTDB): domain Bacteria; phylum Vulcanimicrobiota; class Vulcanimicrobiia; order Vulcanimicrobiales; family Vulcanimicrobiaceae; genus Vulcanimicrobium; species Vulcanimicrobium alpinum. The sequence continues at coordinate 3,380,858 of NZ_AP025523.1, forward strand.
CATCGCGCCGGCGCCTTGCGCCGGCTCGCGAACCTGCGCGACCGCATCCCCGGCTTCGCGCGCGCCACCGAAGGCGCGAGCGGCTTCACGTCGCGCCGCGCGCTCCCGCGCTGGCACGCGACGCCATTTCGCGACGATCGCAATGCAGCGCGGCGCGCAACGCCGTCGAGCGGGAGCGCCGACCGCGAAGTCGTGCTCTTCGTCGACACGTTCAATCGCTATTTCGAGGCGGACGTCGCGCGCGCTGCCGTGCGCGTCCTCGACGCCGCCGGGTACGACGTGCGCTGCGCAGCCGCGCGCGACGGCGCGCGTCCGCTGTGCTGCGGGCGCACGTTCCTCACCAAGGGCGACGTGACGCAGGCGCGTGCCGAGGCGGAACGGACGATCGCGGCGCTGCTGCCGTTCGTGCGGCGCGGCGTTCCCGTCGTCGGGCTCGAGCCGTCGTGCCTGCTGACCCTGCGCGACGAGTTCGTCTCACTCGTTCCGGGCGAGGCGTCACGCGCAGTCGCCGGCGCTGCGCTCTTGTTCGAAGAGTTCGTCGCCCGCGAACTCGACGCGGCACGCTGGGCGCCCCCGCTGCGCACCGAGCCGCGCCGCGCGCTGCTTCACGGTCACTGTCACCAAAAGGCGTTCGGCGCGATGCCGGCGGTCATGCGCGCGTTGCGCGCGATCCCCGGGCTCGACGTCGAGCCGATCGAGTCATCGTGCTGCGGGATGGCCGGGATGTTCGGCTACGAGCGCGAGCACTACGACGTCTCGATGGCGATGGCGGAACCCGATCTGCTCCCCGCCGTCCGTGCCGCGAGCGCCGAGACGCTCGTCGTCGCCGACGGGGTGAGCTGCAAGCATCAAATCGAGCATGGCGCGCACCGGCGTCCGCTGCACGTCGCCGAGGTGTACGCCGGTCTGCTCGAGGCAACGCCGGCGCGCGAATCGCCGGCCGGGGCGGTTAGTGGTGCAGACCGCCCAGCGCGCTGATGATCGAACCGGATTCGAACACCGTGACGGCGATGACGACGACGATCGCGGCGCCAAGGATCATGACCTGGGGACGAACGTTCATGACTTCTCCTGCGTGAGCGTGGCTCTACCCGGACTTGATGACCATCGGGTGATCGACGCCCCGCCTTTAGGGTAGGGCAGGCGTTCCGGGCACGCAGGCGCGAGAAAAGGCGACGCGTGTGTCAGCGGACACATCGCGCGCGGGGAAAATCAGACTCCGGCGACCGCGAGCCGGGCGTTGGCGAAGTCGATCTTCACCTGGGCGCGGCGTTGGGCGTCGAGGTCGCCGCCGGCGCTCTTGTGCTCGTCCTGCGCGGCCGCGAGATCGGCGCGCGCCTGCGCGATGTCGACCTCGTCGCGCGCGAACGCGGCGTCCGTCAGCACCGTCACCTTGCCCGGGAGCGCCTGCATGAAGCCTTCGCCGCAGGCGAGTTCCAGACGCGTCGTCGCACCGCCCTCGCCATGCACGTTCGCGCGCAGCACGCCGGGACGCAACGCGGTGAGGAACGGCGCGTGCGAGGGCAGGATGCCGACTTCGCCTTCGGTGCCGACGGCGATCACCAGCTCCGCCTGGCCGTCGAACTTGACCGCCAGCGGCGTGATCAGTTGGAACGGAATCGTGTTGGGCACGGACTACTTGCGCATCTCTTCCGCCGCGGCGCGCACTTCGTCGATGTCGCCGACGTAGAGGAACGCCTGTTCCGGCAGATCGTCGGCCTTGCCGTCGAGAACTTCCTTGAACGAGCGGATCGTGTCTTCGATCTTCACGTACTTGCCGGAGCGTCCCGTGAACTGCTCGGCGACGAAGAACGGCTGCGAGAACAGGCGCTGCATCTTGCGCGCGCGGCTGACGGTGAGCTTGTCTTCGTCGGAGAGCTCTTCGACGCCGAGGATGTTGATGATGTCCTGCAAGTCGCGGAAGCGCTGCAGCGTCTCCTGCACGCCGCGCGCGACCTGATAGTGTTCCTCGCCGACGATCGCCGGATCGAGGATGCGCGAGGACGACGCCAGCGGGTCGACGGCCGGATAGATCCCGAGTTCCGAGATCGGACGCGAGAGCGCGGTCGTCGCGTCGAGATGCGCGAACGTCGTCGCGACGGCGGGGTCGGTGTAGTCGTCGGCGGGGACGTAGACGGCCTGCACCGACGTGATCGAGCCTTTGTTGGTCGTGGTGATGCGCTCTTCGAGCGCGCCCATCTCCGTCGCGAGCGACGGCTGGTAGCCGACCGCTGACGGCATGCGGCCGAGCAGCGCGGAGACTTCCGAGCCGGCCTGCATGAAGCGGAAGATGTTGTCCATGAACAGCAGCACGTCGGAGCCGAGCTCGTCGCGGAAGTACTCGGCCATCGTCACGCCGGTCTGCGCGATGCGGAAGCGCACGCCCGGCGGTTCGTCCATCTGACCGAAGACGAGCGTCGTCTGCGCGAGCACGCCCGACTCTTTCATCTCGACCCACAGGTCGTTGCCTTCGCGCGTCCGCTCGCCGACGCCGGTGAACACCGAGAAGCCTTTGTGGACCGCGGCGATGTTGCGGATCAGTTCCTGGATGAGCACCGTCTTGCCGACGCCAGCGCCCCCGAAGAGTCCGACCTTGCCGCCGCGCGTGTACGGAGCCATCAAGTCGATGACCTTGATCCCCGTCTCGAAGATCTTCTGCGTCGGGTCTTGCGCCGCGAACGTCGGCGCGTCACGGTGGATCGGCCACATCGCCGCGTGGTTCACCGGATCGTTCGAGTCGATCGCTTTCCCGAGGACGTTGAAGATGCGCCCGAGTGTCCCCTCACCGACCGGGACCGTGATCGACGCGCCGGTGCTGGTCACCGGAGCACCGCGCACCAGACCGTCGGTCGAGCCCATCCCCAGGCACCGCACCTGGTTGTTGCCGAGCTCGCCCTGCACTTCGAGGACGAGATCGCGCTCGGCCATCGCGGTGCCGGCGAGCTGGACGCCCGCGGCGAGATGCGCGCCGGCGCCGTTCGAACCGGCATGGCCGCCGCCGATGTGCACGACGAGCGCGTCGTTGATGTTCGGCAGCGACTCGGCGGGGAACTCGACGTCGACGACGTTGCCGAGAACCTGGACGACCTTCCCGGTCTTCAGAGTCGTGGGGGTGACGGTGGCGCTCACGGTATGTTTCCTTCGGGTGCTTTCAGGGTGGAACCGGGACGGTTCGGCCTAGCCGGCCAGCGCTTCAGCGCCGCCGACGATCTCCAGGATTTCCTTGGTGATCGCGGCTTGGCGGGCTTTGTTCATCTCGACGGTGTTCTCGTCGATCAGTTTCTTCGCGTTGTCGGTCGCGTTGTTCATCGCGATCAACTGGGCGGCGTAGAACGCGGCGTTCGTCTCGAGCATCGCCGAGTACAGCGTAAACTCGAGGTACTTCGGCAGCAGCCGCCCCAGCACGAACTCGGGCGACGGCTCGAACTCGACTGCGCCCTGCACGTTGGTCCCTTTGGGTTGATCGCGGTCGGGCGTGACGGGGAGGATCTGACGCATCTCCGGCCGCTGGGTCATCATGTTGACCAATTGCGGGGAGATCAGCGTCAGCGACGAGATCTTGCCGCCGACGAAGTCGTCGGTGACGCGCTGCGCCAGTTCGCGCGCGTTGGCGAACATGTCGCCTTGCGCGAGCGGCCAGAACTGCAGCGTCGCACCGCGTTGACGGCGCAGCGCGTTGCGGCTCTTGATCCCGATCGCGTACCACGCGAGGTCGCCGTGGTCGCGGCCGTGGATCTCGGCCATGCGGATGAGGTTGGCGTTGAACGATCCGGCGAGGCCTTTGTCGGCGGTCATCAGGATGACGCCGGCCGGCGCGCCCTCGCGCCCGGGCTTCATGAACGGATGGTCGACCGACCCGACGTTCGCCATCAGATCGCGGAGCATCGCCCCAATCGCGTCGGCATACGGACGCGACTGCCTCTGCAGCATCTCCGCCCGGCGAATCTTCGCGGCGGCGACCTGCTTCATCGCCTTGGTGATCTGCTGCGTGTTCTTCAAGGACCGGATGCGGTCTCGAAGATCGCGGACTGACGGCACTAGTCTGCCTCCGCTGCGCTACGGCAGGCAGGTAGCGTCAAGCTTGTTTCGCCGATCCCGCCGCGCGGGCTGGTCGAGGAGATGTGTGGCGTTTTCTTGCGACTCGATTGCGAAGAACTGACGTCTTCGACGATCGCGAAAGATCGCACCGATCGCGCGATCCGCGCGAACTCCACGCGTCGCCCGTCTCGGGCGAATTCCGCAGGGATTCGGCCGAGACTCGCCGTCCCCGCAACGCGGGGCCGGCGCCCCCCCTGCAACAACACCTTCGTACCGTAGCGAAGCGGAGGCACTAAAAGCCCTCGTTGAATTCGTCGATCGCCGCGATCAGCTGCTTCGAGACGTCGTCCGAAAGCGCGGATGTCGTGCGGATCGTGTCGGTGATCGCGGGGTACTTGTCGTGGACGAACGCCACGAACTGGTGCGCCCAGTCCTGCATGCGGTTGGTGGGGAACGCGTCGAGGTAGCCGCGCGTCGCCGCGAACAGCACGATGACCTGATCTTCCATCGGCTGCGGGTCGAGCTGCTTCTGGACCAGGATCGCAGTCATCTTGTCGCCGCGGTTGAGCTGCTGCTGCGTCGCCTTGTCGAGGTCGGACGCGAGCTTCGCGAACGCCGCCAGCTCGCGGTACTGCGCGAGGTCGAGCTTCAGACGGCCGGCGACCGCTTTCGTCGCCTTCGTCTGCGCCGCGGAGCCGACGCGCGAGACCGAGATCCCGACGTCGACGGCGGGGCGAATCCCCTGGAAGAACAATCCTGTCTGCAGGTAGATCTGACCGTCGGTGATCGAGATGACGTTGGTCGGGATGTACGCCGAGACGTCGCCGGCCTGCGTCTCGATGATCGGGAGCGCGGTCATCGAACCGCCGCCCTTCTCGTCGGAGAGCTTGGCGGAACGCTCCAGCAGGCGCGAGTGCAGGAAGAAGACGTCGCCGGGATACGCTTCGCGGCCCGGCGGACGGCGCAGCAGCAGCGAGACTTCGCGATACGCCTGCGCGTGACGCGTGAGATCGTCGTAGATGATGAGGACGTCGCGTCCGGAGAGCATGAAGTGCTCGCCCATCGCGCAGCCCGCGAACGGCGCGATCCACTTCAGCGACGCGGGCTCGGCTGCCGACACGGTGACGATGGTGGTGTACTCCATCGCGCCGTGCTTCTCGAGCGTCTGCTGCAGCGCCGCGACGGTCGAGTTCTTCTGCCCGATCGCGACGTAGATGCAGATGACGTTCTGCCCCTTTTGATTGATGATCGTGTCGATCGCGATCGCCGTCTTGCCGGTGCCGCGGTCGCCGATGATCAGCTCGCGCTGCCCCTTGCCGATCGGGACCAGCGCGTCGATCGCGCGGATACCAGTCTGCAGCGGCTGCTTGACGCCCTGCCGCTCGATCACCGTCGGGGCGGTGTTCTCGATCGTGCGGTACTGGTTGGAGACGATCTCGCCTTTGCCGTCGACGGCCTGGCCCAGCGGGTTGACCACGCGGCCGAGCAGCGCGTCGCCGACCGGAACCGACGCGATGCGGCCGGTGCGGCGCACCTTGTCGCCTTCCTTGATGTCGGTGTCGGGGCCCATGATCGCGACGCCGACCGAGTCCTCTTCCAGGTTCAGGACGATCCCGTTGAGGCCGTTCGGAAACTCGACGAGCTCCGACGCCTGCGCGTTGTCGAGGCCGTAGATGCGCGCGATGTTGTCGCCGACTTCGATGACGGTGCCGATCTCGGCTTCATTCGTCCCCGTCGCGTAGGTGGCGATGCGCTGTTTGATGATTCCGGCGATTTCGTCGGCGTTGATCATGTCGGTTCCATTTCAAGGCGCTCCGCCCCAGGCTCCGCGCCCCCCACGCCTTCGGCGTGGGTCCCCCGCGCGGTGTGTGCGCTCATCGTTTCAGAGAGGGCGGGATTCCCCGAGGGCGCACACGTGAACATTGACATTTAGTTTGTGGACAGCAGGCGGGCAATGTCGTCGAGGCGGCCGGCGATCGTGCCGTCCGCGAGCTTGTCGCCCATCGTGATGCGGACGCCGCCGATCAGCTCGGCGTCGACGTTCTGCGTCACGTCGAAGGCGGTGTGGTAGGCGGAGGAGAGGCGCTGGACGATCGCGTCGAGCTCGGCCTTCGAGAGCTCGCGCGCGCTGCTGACGCGCAGTTCCTGCGCGCCGCGCGCCTCGCGTTCGAGGATGTCGAACTGCGCGACGATCTCCTCGACGAGGTTCTCGCGGCGCTTGCGCACGAGCAGCAGGATCGTGTGCAGCGCGATCGGGTCGAGCTTGTCGAAGGCCTGCCCGACGATCGTCTCCTTCTCGTGACGGTCGACGACCGGCGAGCGGAAGAACTTGCGGACGTCCTCGTCGGCGGCGAGCGCCTCGGTGAAGGTGTGCAGGTCGTGCTGAACGCCGCCGACCTTGCCTGCTTCCCGGGCGAGTTCGAACACGGCGGTGGCGTAGCGGCGCGCGAGCGTCTCGTTGGGCACTACAGCTTCTTCTCCGCGAGGTCCGCAACGGTCCGCTGGACGAGCCGCTCGTTCGTCGCCGCATCGACGCGACCGGACGCCTCCGAGCGCGCCTTGCGCAGGGCTTTTTCGATCAGCTCGACGCGCAGGCGGTCGCGCGCGGCCAGCCGGGCGCGGGCCAGCTCGCCGTCGGCGTTGCGGACGATCCGTTCGGCCTCGGCGTGCGCCGCGGCGATCGCCGCTTCGCGTTCGCGCGTGGCCATGCGCTCGGCGCGCGTGCGAATCTCTTTGGCCTCGCTCTCGGCGCGCTCCACTTCACCCCGCGCGTCGGCGACGTCGGCGCGCAGGCGCTCGCGGCGCGCTTCGGCCTCCGCGAGCTCCGCGTTCTTCGCGGCCTGGTAACTCTTCACGCCGGGCGCGAGGTACTTGTTCCACAGCCACACCATCACGACGACGAAGACGATCGCGCCGACGATCTGCGACCACTGGGCGAGGAGTTCGAGGCTCACGCCGCTCCTCCGATCGCCCGCGAGAGCATCTCGTTCGCGAGCGCGTCGATGAGCTGCGGTTCGTTCGCGCGCGCCGCGTCGAGCTCGGTCGCGACGTCGGCGTGCGCCTTGGTGACGATCTCACTCGCTTTGCCCTGCGCCGCCACGATGATCGCGTCCGTCTCGGCCGAGGCCGCCGTGCGCGCTTTCGCGAGCACGTCGTCGGCTTCGCGGCGGGCCGCCGCGCGGCGGCCTTCGGCGGTCGTGCGGATCGACTTGGCGTCGCCCTGCAGCTGCTCGATGTCGTGCTTGAGCCCGTCGATGTACGCCCGCCGCTTCGCGATCGCCGCACCGACCGGCTTGAAGAAGATCGCGTTGAGGATCGCGAGGAACACGACGAAATTGACGAGCTGAACGATCAGCGTCCCGTCGATACTCAGCATGACGTCCTCCGATCCCCGTTACGCAAGGCCGACTAGTGCCCGCCCGAGACGAGCTTGGTGGCGAGGGGCAGCACGCCGCCGCCGACCGCGAAGAACAGGAAGAAGCCGAGCACCAGCCCGATGATCGGGAACGCTTCCAAGATGCCGACGCCCAGGAAGAAGAACGTGAAGATGTTGCCGCGCGCTTCGGGCTGACGCGCGATCGATTCGACCGCCTTCGAGGCGACGATACCGTCACCGACGGCGGAACCCAGGGCGACTGCCGCGACGATCAGGGCGAACCCGAGGATCAGAACGGCGGCGAGCAGAGCATCAGAACCCACGATGGACCTTTCTAGTGTTCCTCGGACGTGGCCAAGGACAGATAGACGATGGTGAGGAGGGTGAACACGAACGCTTGGATCGTGCCGATCAGGAAGTTGAAGAACTCGATCCCGATCGGTGCGACCGATGAGAGCACGGAGATGTTGAGCGGGCCGACCTGCACGTTCGCGACGATGATCGTCGCGACGACGAAGAGCAGCAGTTCGCCGGCCAGGATGTTGAACGCGAGACGCATCGCCAGGACGACGGGCCGCGCGATCTCTTCGATGAGGTTGATCGGAAAGAGGACCGCGTACGGTTTGAAGAGGTGGGCGTAGGCCTTGATCCCGCTCTTGCGGATCGCGATCGCCTGGATGCTGACGAAGACGGTGATCGCGAAGGCGGCGGTCGTGTTCAGATCGGCCGTCGGCGATCCGCCGAACGGCAGGCCGAGCGCCTTGAGGAACAGGACGCCGAACTCGTTGAGGATCCAGATGAAGAGGAAGATGCCGACGAAGACCGGGACGTAGCCCTCGCCCTTCGGCCCCAGCGTCCCCACCGCGAGATCGGAGAGGAACTGGATGATCCCTTCGAAGGTGGCCTGAGTCTTGCCGACGCGGTTCCCGCGCGTGCGGTACATCGAACCGACCCACCAGAAGAACGCGAGCGCGATGACCATCGCGACCCACGTCGTCAGGATCGTGTCAGCGTGGACCGATCCGAGCACCGGCCACTGCCAGGTCGGATGTTCGCCGATTTGCTCGTGCACTAGGTTCCTTGTCGAATCGATCTGCGGTAGTCGATCGCGTACAACGCGAGCGGCGTGAAGAATCCGGTGAAATACAGCGCGACCGTCCAGAACGATCCGAGGCGGAGGGCGACTGCCACCGGGAGAAGGCCCACCGCGAAGATCCGTACCTGACCGCTGAGGGCGAACATCGCACGTGAGCGGCCGCCTTCGAGCAGCCGTTCGTTGTTGCGCATCACCGCCAACATGTTCAGTACGCCGATCCCCCCGCCGAGCGCGAGTTCGAGCCCCGCGACCGGGTTCCGCACCGTCGCAGATACGACGAGCGGGGTGAGGAAAAGCAGCGTTCGCACGGAGATCAGCCGCTTTCTCGCGTGGTAAGCGCGCAGTTCGGCCGACGGGTCGGCGCCCGTTCCATTGTGCCCGCTTTGGGCGGTCCCCTCCTGGACCTTTCTTGCATCCACGCTCACGACGACCGCAAAAAGGGGCGGAGGGCGGCGGCGATCACCACGACGCCGACGGCCAGTCCCGCGAATAAACCGACGGCGATCCACCACCCGGCGCCGGTGGCGCGCGCGACGAGCAGGCCCAGCAGGAAGCCTCCGATCACCGTCCCGGTGAAGGCGCCGGCCGCGGCCAGCAGCCGGCCGATCATACCGCCGCGAGCGGGTGCGCGAACTCGGCGGGGGCGGGGGCGCCGCGCAGGACGTGCAGGAGGCCGGCGGCGATCCGCTCCGCAGCCCGGCCGTCGCCGTAGGGGTTCGACGCGTGCGCCATCCGCCCGTAGACGACCGGATCGGTGAGCAGCTCGCGGGTCGCGGCGACGATCCGCTCGTAGTCGGCGCCGATCAGCCGCAGGGTTCCGGCCTCGAGCCCTTCAGGGCGCTCGGTCTCGTTGCGCATCACCAGCACCGGCTTGCCGAGGGTCGGGGCTTCCTCTTGGAGCCCGCCGGAGTCGGTGAGAACGAAGCGCGAGGCCGCGACGGCGGCGACCGTCTCGGCATAGTTCAGCGGGTCGACGAGGCGGACGCCGGGATGGCCGCCGAGGACGTGCCGCACGACCGGCGCGACCTGCGGCGAGGGATGGACCGGCCACACGATCTGGGGATGTTCGGGGAAATCCGCGATCGTCGCGACGGCGCGCGCGATCTCGCCCATCCGGCCGTGATTCTCGCGCCGGTGCGCGGTCACGAAGATCATCCGGCGCGCGGGGTCGAGGCCGTCGAGCGACGGCGTTGCGATCCCGCGCTCGCGGACGCGGCGCTCCGTCGCGAGAAACGCGTCGATGACGGTGTTGCCGGTGACCGCGATGTGCGCGTGCGCGGTGCGCTCGGCGAGGAGATTCGTTTTCGCGCGCGCGGTCGGCGCGAAGTGCAGCGACGTGAGCACGCCGGTGAGACGGCGGTTCGCCTCTTCGGGAAACGGCTCGGCGATCGACGAGGTGCGCAGACCCGCCTCGACGTGGCCGACGGGGATCTTCTGATAGAACGCGGCGAGCGCGGCGGCGGTCGAGGTCGTCGTATCGCCGTGCACGAGCACGACGTCGGGACGCCACGAATCGAGCACTTTTTCCATCCCGATGAGCACGCGGGTCGTGATGTCGGTGAGCGACTGCGACTTCGTCATGATGTCGAGATCGATGTCGGGCTCGATCTCGAACAGACGCAGCACGTCGTCGAGCATCTGGCGATGCTGCGCCGTGACGCAAACGATCGCCTCGATCTCCGGATGCGCCTGCAGCGCATGCACGACCGGCGCCATCTTGATCGTATCCGGCCGCGTCCCCATCACGGCCATGACCCGTAAAGGCGCTCCGCTCACGCTGCGCGCCCCCCACGCCTGCGGCGCGGGGCCCCCGGGTCCGAGGTCGCAAGAGGCCGATGTGCAGGGGCACGATCCCGCGGCGCTCGCTCCATCACCAACTCGACGGCGTCACGCGAGCTTCAGCGTGCCGACGCCGCCGGAGAGGAACAGCGCCACCACGCCGAGCGCGATGCACAGCGCGTAGATCAGCAGGACCGCTTGGCGGACGTTGAGGCCGAACCGGAAGATCAGCTGGTGGTGGAAGTGGCCGCGGTCGGCTTCGTAGATCTTCCTGCCCGCGGCGGTGCGGCGCACGATCGCGGCGGCCGTGTCGAGCACGGGGAGGCCGAGCAGCACCAGCGGGACGAGCAGCGAGATCGTGAACGCGACCTTGCTCGCGCCGAGAATCGATACCGTGGCGAAGACGTAGCCGATGAAGAGCGCGCCCGAATCGCCGAGGATGATCTTCGCCGGATTGTAGTTGAACGGCAGAAACCCCAGCGCCCCGCCGACCAGCGCCGCGAGGATCAGCGCGATCTCGGGATGCCCTTGCGAGAGGTTGATGATGAGCAGAAACATTCCGGCGATCGCCGTGAGCCCGGAGAGCAGCCCGTCGAGACCATCGATGAAGTTGATCGCGTTCATCATCCCGAGGTACCACAGCAGCGTCACCGGGATGCTGATGTAGAGTGGGAGATAGATGATCTCACCGTGGTGGAACGGGTTCTGCACGAACGCGATGTTGAAGCCGTACAGCATCGAGATCGACGCGACGACGCCCTGAGCAAGCAGTTTGACGCGCGGGCTCATCCCCATCACGTCGTCCCAGATCCCGACCATGAGGATCAGCGTGCCGCCGAAGATCAGGCCGACGATCGAGTTGACGATGTCGTGCACCTTGCCGACGTCGTCGACATGGTGCGTATTGATGAGGTAGCCCAGCGCCGAGAACAACGCGAACGCGAAGCCGAGGTAGACGGCGATCCCGCCGATGCGGGGTTTGGGCTGATCGTGCATCCGGCGCTCGCCGGTGGCGTCGAGCATTCCGACGTTGAGGGCCAGCCGCCGCACGTACGGCGTCGTGAAGACCGCGGTCGCGAAGGCAAGGACGAGACCGGCGACGATGACGAGAGAGTTCACGCGTTATGCTCGTATCGGCTCGCGAGTGAAGTGTTCCAGAGCGACGCCCGCCTCCGCGAGCAGCTCGCTTGCGACGGCGTCGCGATAGGCATCTGCGTAGACGATCCGTTCGACCCCGGCCGAGATGAGCAGTTTCGAACAGCCGGCGCACGGCTGATGCGTGCAATACGCGGTTGCCCCGGCGAGCGAGACGCCGTGGAGCGCCCCTTGCACGATCGCGTTCGCCTCGGCGTGCGTCGCGCGCAGGCAATGGCCGTCGACGATCATGCAGCCGGCGTCGGTGCAATGGGGGACGCCGCGCGGCGCGCCGTTGTAGCCGGTCGTCAGGATCCGCTTGTCGCGGGTGAGGACAGCACCGACGCGTGCGCGCGGGCAGGTCGCCCGCGTCGCCACCGTCCGCGCGATCTCCATGAAGTACGCGTCCCAGCCGGGACGTTCCACGCCGTGCACCGAGGGAATCTCGTTCGCCGCGCATCTCCGGACGGCCCGTCGCGCGTGCATGAGGAGGCTTGCACTTTCGTAACCGGTCGGTTACCATTGGCTGCGTAACCAACAGGTTTCCAAGGAGCCCGACGTGCCGCTCGCCTCAGCCGGCCGGCGCGCGCGAGCGCACCGCTCGCGCCGCCACGCCGACGATGTCGTCTTCAAAGCGCTCGCCGATCCGACGCGACGCGAGATCCTCGGACTGCTGCGCGGCGGACAGCGCTCCGTCGGCGAGATCGCCGGCAACTTCCGCATCAGCCGGCCGGCAGTCTCGAAGCATCTGCGGATGCTGCGCGACGCGGGGCTCGTGCACGATCGCGCGGAGGGAACCTCGACGATGTGTTCGCTCAACCCCGCACCGTTGCGTCAAGTCGAAACCTGGCTGAGCGACTACACCGCCTTCTGGACGCACAACCTTGCCGCGTTGAAAGCGCACGTGGAGAAATCGACATGATCACTCAGCAACCGGCCATCGTTCAGGAAGTCGCGATGGAGGCCACGCCGGCGGCGATCTTCGCCGCGCTCACCGACCCCGCACAGCTCGTGCAGTGGTGGGGCGGCGACAAGTATAAGGTCGACCGGATGGACGTCGATCTGCGGGCCGGCGGCGCCTGGCGCACCGAGGGCACGGGCGGCGACGGCCATGCGTTCGCCGCATTCGGCGTCTACCGTGTGATCGAGCCGCCGCACACGCTGGAGTACACCTGGAACTACGATTGGAGCGACGGCGATGCGGTCCAGACGCTCGTGCGCTTCGACATCAGCGAACGCGGCAGCGGATCGCTCGTGCGCGTGACGCACACCGGGTTCGTCGATGCGGAGGAGCGCAGCGACCACGACCAGGGCTGGACGTTGGTTCTCGGCTGGCTGCACGACTACACCGCGCGCAACCGCACGGCTTAACCCGACGAACTCGGCACGCTGCTCGTCGATCCGAACATGCGGTCTCCGGCATCACCGAGACCGGGGACGATGTAGCCGTGATCGTTGAGCCGCTCGTCGACCGCGGCGGTGACGACGCGAACGTCGGGATGCACGCGCGCGAGGGTCGCAAGGCCCTCGGGCGCGGCGATGATGCACACGAACACCGGGGCCTTCGCGCCGCGCTGCGCCAGGAGGGACAGCGCGGCCGAGCCGGAGTGTCCGGTCGCGAGCATCGGGTCGAGGACGAACACGTCGCGCTGTCCCAGATCGTCCGGCAGGTTTGCGTAATACGGGATCGCGGCGAGCGTCTTCGGGTCGCGGTAGAAGCCCAAGTGCGCGACGACCGCGTCGTCGACGACGGCGAGAAACCCCGGCAGCAGCCCAAGGCCGGCGCGCAGGATCGGCGCGGCGACCGGACGCGTCGCGATCCGCCGCACCTTGGCAAGCGCGACGGGCGTCTGCAGTTCGAGTTCCGTCTGCGGGAGGTCGCGCGTCGCCTCGTACGCGAGGAGTTGACCCAACTCTTCGACCAGCCGCCGGAATACCGGTGTCGGCGTCGACGCGTCACGCAGACGCGCCAGCCGATCCTGGACGGCGGGATGATCGACGATCAGCGGCTCGGGCACGCTTCCGTTCTTGTGCCGCGATGACGGGCGCCCTGCCGCGGACGCGGGTCAGCCGGGGCGCCACTGCGGGTTGATCCGCGAGACCAGGATCGCGTCGTTCCAGCGGCCGTTCATGTAGAGGTAGTCGCGCGCGTAGCCTTCGACGGCGAAGCCGAGCTTGCGCAGCACGCGGCCGCTGCGCTCGTTGAGCGGATGATAGCTGGTCTCGACACGGTGCAGTTTGAGGACGTCGAAGGCGTAGCCGACCACCGCGCCCGCCGCTTCGGTCGCGTACCCGTTCCCGCCGTGCGCTTCATCCGCCGAATATCCGATTATCGCGGCGTGGATCACGCCGCGGCGGATGTTCCACAGGTTCACCAGCGCGATGAGCGCGTCGCCGTCGCGGGCGAATGCGGCGAAGCGCACGTACTCGCCGTTGCGCGCCGCGCTCTCCGCGCGCTCGCATTCGCGCAGGTGATACGCGAGCGCGTAGAACTCGGGCGGACGTTCGGGCTCCCAACGCTCGAGGTGCGCGCGATTGCGCAGATAGTAGTCGAGGATCGCCGGCGCGTGCCGCACCGAGTATGGCTTGAGGCGCAGGCGATCCGTCGTCACCGGAGCGCTACGGGACGTCGTGGCGTTCGGTCAACTCCGCGACGCGCGCGCGCAGCGCGTCCTTCTTCGCGCCGGTCTCGATGTCGGTGAGCGCTTCGCCGATGATCTTGCCGACTTCGCGCGCCTCCGCTTCACCGAAGCCCCGCGAGGTGATCGCGGGTGACCCGATGCGGATCCCGCTCGTGACTGCGGGCTTTTGCGGATCGAACGGGATCGCGTTCTTGTTGACGGTGATGCGGATCTCGTCGAGGTAGTGCTCGACGGCTTTGCCGGTGAGGTTCTTCGGCGTGAGATCGACGAGCAGCAAATGCGTATCGGTTCCGCCGCCGACGAGCCGCACGCCGGCGCGCAGGAGTTCCTCGCCCATCGCGCGCGCGTTGTCGAGCACCTGCTGCTGGTAGGTGCGGAACGACGGCTGGAGCGCTTCGCCGAACGCGACCGCCTTCGCCGCGATGATGTGCATGAACGGTCCGCCCTGAATTCCGGGAAAGACGCTCTTGTCGACGGCCTGCGCGTACTCCGCAGTGCTGAGGATGATCCCGCCGCGCGGCCCGCGCAGCGTCTTGTGCGTCGTCGAGGTGACGAACTGCGCGAACGGGACCGGCGACGGATGGAGACCGGCGGCGACCAGGCCCGCGATATGGGCCATGTCGACCAGAAACAGCGCGCCGATCTCGTCGGCGATCTCGCGGAACGGCGCGTAGTCCATCGTGCGCGGATACGCGCTCGCGCCGGCGATGATCAGCTTCGGCTTGTGCTCGCGCGCGAGCTCGCGCACCTGATCGTAATCGATCAGCTCGGTGTCCTTGCGCACGCCGTAGGCGAGCGCGTTGTAGAGCTTGCCGCTGGACGAGACCTTCGTGCCGTGCGTGAGGTGGCCGCCGTGCGCGAGCGACATCCCCAGGATCGTGTCGCCGGGCTGCAGCACCGCCATCATCGCGGCCATGTTGGCCTGCGCGCCGGCGTGCGGCTGGACGTTGGCGTGCGCGGCGCCAAACAGCTTTTTCAGCCGTTCGATCGCGAGCGTCTCGGCGACGTCGACGAATTCGCAGCCGCCATAGTACCGTTTGCCGGGATAGCCCTCCGCGTACTTGTTGGTCATCACGGACGCCGTCGCTTCGCGCACCGCGCGGCTGGCGTAGTTCTCCGACGCGATCAACTCGAGGTTGTCGCGCTGGCGGCGCTCTTCGTTCTCGATCGACGCCCAGAGTTCGGGATCCTGAACGGCGAGCGTCTCGGGCTGCAGCAGTTGCATCGGCGGGCGTTATCCTTGATCGTCGGGGTCGACGCGGCGGCGGATGATGGACGTAGCGGAATAATCCGGTTTCGCCGGCGGGCGTTTCGGCGCCCCGGTGAAGCGCAGCACCTGGACCAGCACGAGCAGTCCGATCGTCGCGATCAGCGCGAGCCAGAACCACGGGCTCGCGTAGCGCGGATAGGTATGGTCGAGCAGCCACTCCGCCAGCGCGATCACGACGGCGGCGAGGGGGACGATGTTCCCCAGCGTCTGGCGGTCGATCATCGCCGCAGGGCGATCCAGGCGATCGTGGCGACGGTCATCACGGCGACCCCGACATACCCCAGGATCGTACCCTGCTGGAGGATTTCGTCACCGGCGCGCACGCCGCGGCGGATCGCAACGGCATAGTCGCCGGAGACGTTCGCCGCGAGCGCGCCCGCGACGAGCAGCGCGATCGAAAGCAGAAACGTGACGAACAGATCGAACTCGGCCTGCGGCCAATGTGTGCCGCCCCACGATCGCGATGCTTTGAACCCGGCGATCGCGAGCAGCAGCACCGCGAGCCCCGCGCCGACGCGCGCGATCATCGTGCGGCGCGTCCGCGGCGCATGGTGATCGGATTCGACTGCGGAAGGGCGGCGGAGATGCGCATTGCTGTCTCGAGTTCGTCGTTCCGGCGTCCGCTCGCCTCCGGTCGCCTCACGCAGCTCGAGTGGGTCGAGCGGTGCGCGTCCGCGCTGAACGTCGACGGCGTGCTCGCGGATATCGCCGACTTCCCGCGGACGGATGTCGAGTACGTCGCTCAGTTGCGCAAGGTCGCGATCGACTTGGGGCTGGTGGCATTCGGGGTCGATGCGCCGGGTCTGCTCGCGCCGGGGATGCCGGCCGCGGAGCGCGATGCGGCGCTGGCGGTCGCCCGCGAGTTCGGGGCTTCGATCGTGCGCACGGCGCTACCGCCGCCGGGGGAGGTGCCGCCGGCGAGCTTCGTCGAGGCGGTCGCGGTCGCGAAGGCGGCGAGCAAGGCGGCCAAGGCGGCGAACGTGACGCTGGTGGTGCCGCCGCAGGCGGGGACGCTCGGACCCGATTTGGGCGAGGTCCGGCACCTGCTCAAGGACGTCGACAGCGCGTGGCTGCGGGCGTGTCCGCCGGCGTCGGCCGATCCGGCGGCGTTCGGGCCGAAGGAGCGGTTTCCGGCGTTCAGCTTTGCGGCGGGGGACGATCCCTCGGGGGTGAGCGAGGCGGCGCGGCGAGGGTGGATTCTGCTCGCGGTGCCGGCAGGGGAAGCGCCCTGGGAAGAGGTGGGCGCGGTGGCGGCGACCTTGCGGGCGGGGGTGCGGTAAAGGCGGGCGGCGCGAGCGGAGCTGCGCTTCGACAAGCTCAGCGTGACGGGGCTCGGCGTGACGCGGGGTCAGCGTGACGCGGGGTCAGCGTGACGCGTCTCGGCGTGACGCGGGTCAGCGTGACGCGGCTCGGCGTGAGAGGGGCGACACGACCGCAACGGCCGTCTGGAACCAAGTTGTCGACCTGCCTGTGCAGGTGGGTGCGGCCCGGGCGCCCAGTGTTCAGACCCGAAGGGCGAACATCCGGTCGTATCCGGAGCTGATGCTCCCTAGGTTTCGACGTTGGTCCACCACATGGAACCTCCGCGAACCACCGCAGTCGTTGTCGCTCCGGTATCGTATACCCATCGTCAAGACTTGACAGCAGACTTACGTGCGCACGCGCCTGCCGAGTGCGGCACCGTACACGTCGATCGCGCGCTTGCGCGCTTCGGCATGGTCGACGATCGGAGCGGGATAGTCGCGGCCGATGACGCAGCCGTACTCGGCCTGCAGGAGCGGCGGCAGGGTCCACGGCTGATGGACGTACATCGACGGCACCTTGACGAGCGCGGGGATCATCGCGCGCACGAATGCGCCGTCCGGATCGAACTTCTCGCCTTGGAGCGTCGGGTTGAAGACGCGGAAGTACGGCGCCGCGTCGGTCCCCGTCGACGACGACCACTGCCAGCCGCCGTTGTTGGCCGCCAGATCGGCGTCGGCGAGGTGCCGTTCGAAGTAGCGCTCGCCGTCGCGGTAGTCGCCGAGTAGATGCTTGGTATAGAACGACGCGACGATCATGCGCAGGCGGTTGTGCATCCAGCCCGTCGTGTTAAGCTGGATCATCGCCGCGTCGACGATCGGGTAGCCGGTCGTGCCGTCGCGCCACGCGTTCCAGCGGCGTTCGTCGCGTTCGTACGCGATCGCCGTCGCCGCCTCGACGAACGGTTGATGCGCGACGCGCGGGAAATGCACGAGCAGCTGCTGGTAGAAATCGCGCCACACCAGCTCGCCGGTCCACGTGTCGATTCCGGTGCGCGACGCACCGCGCGCGGCCGCCGCGCGCTTCGCTGCGGTGTGGACCAGCGTGCGGATCCCGATCGTGCCGGCGCGCAGATGCGGTGAGAGATGCGATGTGCCGTCGAGCGCCGGGGCGTTGCGCCGTTCGGCGTATGTGTCGATCTCGTCCGTCAGAAACGCGCGCAGCAGCGATTTCGCCTGTGCGCTCCCCCCGCGCGGATAGCGCTCGCTCGATGCGTGGCCGTAGTCTTCGGGGCGCGGGACCTCGCAGGTCGCACCGATCGCATCGCGCGCGAGCAGCTTCGGCCCCGCTGCGCGTTCGGAGGCGACCGGCGGATGCGGCTCCGCGTCGAAGCGCGCATTCCAGCGCCGGCGATACGGCGTGTACACGGTGTACGGCTTGCCGCTCTCCTGCAGCACGTCGCGCGCGCCGAAGTACACGTGGTCGGTCTGAGCGTGCACGTCGAGGCCAGCGGCGCGCAGCGCGCGCTCGACGCCCTCGTCGCGGGCGACCGCGTCGGGGTCGTAGTCGACGTTGTAGAAGACCGCGCGCGCGTCGATGCGGCGGGCCAAGCGCACCAGTTCGCCGGAGAAGTCACCCTCGAGGAGCGCGAGATCGGAGCCCTGCTGGCGAAGGCGCTCGCGCAGCACACCAAGCGAGTCGAAGAAGAACTGAACGATCGGCGGTCCGACGCGCGGTCCGCGCAGCAGCGGCGGATCGAGGACGAACGCGCACGCGATCCATTCGCTCGCTTCGGCGGCGCGGCGCAGCGCGACGTTATCGTCGAGCCGCAGATCGCGGCGCAGCCAGACGAGCGAGAGCGGATACCGTTGGGCCATCTCCGTGCTTGGACGCCGCAGGGGCCGCCGACCGTCGAACGTGAACGCCTCCAGGTGCCTGCCATCTCGCTTTCGGTCGAACCGCTCGATCTCCCGCTGAAGCATACGTTCACCATCGCGCGCAGCTCCGAATCGGTCGCGCATTCGGTGCTGCTGCGCCTGCACTGGAATGGGATCGACGCGCTCGGCGAGAGCGCGCCGATCGAACGGTATCGCGAGAGCGTGCAGAGCGTGACCGCCGGCCTCTCTGGGCTCCGGCTCGGCGACGATCCCTACGCGCTTGAGCGCCTCCTGCACGGCCTCCCGCCGGCGCAGATGTGCGCGCTCGACATCGCGCTGCACGACTGCATCAGCAAGGACGTCGACCGTCCGCTGTGGCGCCTGCTCGGCGTCGATCCGGCGCAGACCCCGCGCACCTCGTTCACGATCGGGATCAGCGACCTCGACGAGACGCTCGCGAAGGTGCGCGAAGTCGGGACGCATCCCGTCCTCAAAGTGAAGCTCGGCAAAGGCGCGGAGATCGAGACGGTCGCCGCGATCCGCTCGATCTACGCCGGCACGATCCGCATCGACGCGAACGAAGGGTGGACGCCCGAACAGACCGTCGAGCTGCTGTGCGAGTTGGCTCGCTTCGAGATCGAGTTCTGCGAACAGCCGATCCCCGCCGGATCGCCGGAGAAACTGCGCTGGATCCGCGAGCGCTCGCCGATCCCGATCGTCACCGACGAAGACTCGAAGGACGCGCGCGATCTGCCGGCGCTGCTCGGCTGCGTCGACGGGATCAACGTCAAGCTGGTGAAGTGCGGCGGGATCCGCGGCGCCTTGGCGATGATTCACACCGCGCGCGCGATGGGCTTCAAGATCATGCTCGGCTGCATGGTCGAGTCGCAGATCCTCGCGACGGCGGCGGCGCATCTCAGCCCGCTGGTCGACTGGGCCGACCTCGACGGGCCGTTCCTCACCGCGCGCGATCCGTTCACGGGGATCACCTACGACGACGGCAAGATCGTGCTGCCGGACGGACCGGGGCTCGGCGTGCGTCCGCGTCAGCCGCAGGACGACTTGGCGGGGGCGGTCCGCTGAAGCGCCGCTACCTCATCCTCGCACCGCACGCGCTCACCTCGCGCGCGGCCAAGATGTCGCACGGCGTGATCCGCTACTCGAGCGACACCGTCGTCGCGGTGATCGATCCCGACTACGCAGGGAAGCGCGTGCGCGACGTCCTGCCGTATCTCGAGAGCGACGCGCCGGTAGTCGCGTCGGTGGACGCGGGCCTCGCGTACCATCCCACCTCGCTCCTCGTTGGGATCGCGCCCGCCGGCGGCGCCTTGCCGGAAGAGTTTCGCGAGGCGATCCGGATCGGGATGCGCGCCGGGCTCGAGATCGTGAGCGGCCTGCACGCCATGCTCGGCGACGACGAAGAGTTCGCGGCGCTCGCGCGGGAACACGACTCGCGGATCTGGGATCTGCGGCTCCCGCCGGCGGCGCCGCTCTTCTCCGGCGCGGCGTGGGACGTCACCGCGCGCATCGTCCTCACCGTCGGCAGCGATGCCGCGGTCGGGAAGATGACGGCCTCGCTCGAGTTGACGCGCGCCGCGCGCGACCGCGGCGCCGACGCCGCCTTCGTGGCGACCGGACAGATCGGGATCGCGATCGCCGGCTGGGGGACCGCGATCGATCGCGTCGTCGCCGACTTCGCACCGGGCGCCGCCGAACACCTCGTCCTCGAAGGGCAGCGGCGCGCGCGCGATCTGCTCTTTCTCGAAGGGCAAGGCGGGATCAACAACCCGGCGTTCGCGCCGGTGACCCTGGCGCTGATGTACGGCGGAGCGCCCGACGCGCTGGTCCTGGTGCACAACGTCGCGCGAACGGTGATCGAGGACTACGACGTGCCGATTCTCTCCTATCGTGCGTTGATCCGGACGTATGAATCGCTGTGCGCGACGGTCAAGCCGGCGCCGGTCGTGGGGATCGCGCTCAACACGCGCGAGTGCACCGACGACGAAGCGCGCGAACACATCGAGCGCGCCCGCGCCGAGACGGGTCTGCCGTGCGACGACGTCGTGCGCAACGGTCCGCACGCCCTCTACGATGCCATCGCGCCGGCGATCGTGAAGACGAGCGTGCTGCATGCGTAAGCTCCTAGCACTCGCCGCCGCCTGCGCCGTGCTCGTAAGCGCCTGCACGAAGGTCGACTCCGCCGGCGCGCCCGCCGGCGGCGCCCCCGCTGCGAGCGGTGCGCCGAAGAACCCGTGGACGAAGCCCGGCCATCTCACGATCGGCTTCGCGGGCGAAGAGCCCGACAGCCTCAACGAGATGTTCTCCCACACGGACGCGGCGGATCAGATCAGCAACCTGATCGACGAACCGCTCTTCCGCTACGATCCGAACGGGGAGTTTCTGCCCGCCGCGGCGGCGGTCGTCCCGACGATCGCGAACCACGGGATCAGCGCCGACGGCAAAACGATCGCCCTGCACTTCCGCCCGAACATGAAATGGTCGGACGGCGCGCCGTACGACGCGCGCGACCTGGTCTTCACCTGGCACGCGGTGATGAACCCCGCGAACAACGCGAAACTGCGGCTGGGCTGGGACGACATCCGCGCGATCGATCTCAGCGACCACGACCTCACCGCGACCGTGCACCTCAAGAACGTCTATTCCGGGATCCTCGGGATCTGGGCGTTCGGCGGCGCTGCGGTCCCGCCGCTCCCCGCGCACCTGCTCGCGAAGCTGCCCGACATCAACCACGCGCCGTTTAACGCGAAGCCGATTTCGAGCGGGCCGTTCGTGCTCACCCAGTGGAACCACGGCGCGTCGCTGGAGTTCGCGGCGAACCCGAACTACTGGCGCGGCAAGCCCGGGCTCGACACGATCGCGATCAAGATCGTCCCCAACGCCGACACGCTCTTCAACGAGCTGCAGACGCACGAGGTCGACCTGTACGAATCGGTCCCCGAGGTGCAGATCCCGCGGCTTCCGCAGCTCACCGGCTACACCATCACCAAACAGCTCAGCGCGAACTATCGCCGCTTGGAGTTCAACACCTCGCGGCCGCAGCTCGCGGACGTACGCGTACGCCGCGCGATCGCAGAGGCGGTCAATTGGGATCGCATCAACCAGACCATTTACCACGGCTACAACATCCGCGCGGTGAGCGATCTGCTGCCGACGAACTGGGCGGCGCCGGTCGGGATCAGCAACTATCCGTACGACGTCGAGAACGCGAAGAAACTGCTCGATGCCGCGGGGTGGCACGCCGGCGCCGACGGGATGCGCATGAAGGGCGGCGTGCCGTTCGCGTTCTCCGTCTCGACCACGCCGTCGAAGCCGGCGAACGTGCAGGCCGAAGTGCAGATGCAGCAAGATCTGCGCGCCGTCGGGATCCAGCTCGAGATCAAAAACTATCAGACGAGCCTGCTCTTCGCGCAGAACGGTCCCATCTATACCGGCAAGTTCGACAGCGAGTTCACGATCTACACCGACGCGCCGGATCCCGACAACGAGGGGCTCTGGAGCGGCAAGTTCATCCCGCCGCACGGCGCGAACACGACCTGGCTCAACGATCCCGTCCTCACGCAGACCAGTCACGACGCGCTGCTGACGTTCGACCGCGCGAAGCGCAAAGCACTCTATCAGCGCGAGGCCGAGCGCGTCCACGAACTCGCCCCCGTCGTGTACCTCTACTGGCAGAACTCGTTCTCGGCGGTGAACTCGGATCTGAAGAACTGGAAGCCTGCCTCGTACATTTCGAACTACTGGAACTGCTGGGAGTGGACGTTGTGAGGCCGCCGTGCTGCACCTGATCGAACGGCCCGGCACGCACGCGCTGGTGCGCGTCGCGCCGTCAACGCGCGCGGTCGTCTCGTGGAATGCGGCCGCGCCGAGCGGCCGGCTCGCGCTGATCGCGCACCGCGCCGACGGCACGGTCTCGAATGCGCTTCCGTACGTCCACTGGGCGCCGAGCATGCGGCGCTCGCTCGACGGCGCAGACGCCGTCACCCGGATCGCGATCGACATCGTGCGCAGCGACGTTGCGCTGACGGCGATCGAGATCGAGAGCAGCGTCGCGCTGGACGCGGTCGCGGTGACGGTCCCACCGGCCGCGGGCACACGCGTGCCGCGCGTCGAGCGAGCCGCGCCGCTCGAAGTGCCCGAGGTGTCGCAGTATCTCGCCGCGTTTCCGCGCGAGCGCGGCTGGTGCTCCGCCGCCTCGCTCGCGATGCTGATGCGGGCGCAAGGGATCAACGCGAGCGTCAACGATATCGCCGACGGCGCTTTCGACAGTTCGTATCGTGGTCACGGCAACTGGGCGTTCAACACCGCGTACGCGGGAGCGCACGGTCTACGCGCGGTCGTCGCGTATCTGAGCGGGCTCGACCACGTCGCGGCGTTCCTCGCCGCCGGCTTGCCGGTGGCGATCTCGATCAGCTGGCACGGCGATCAGCTGCCGGGCGCGCCTCTCGAGCACAGCGACGGCCACCTGATCGTCGTGTGCGGGATCGGGCGCGCCTGGGTCGAGGTGAACGACCCAGCGGCGCCGGCGATCGCGACGCGCTATCCGCGCGCGGCGCTCGACCGCGTCTTCCGCGAGCACGGCGGCGTCGCATACCTCGTCGCACCGGCGGCGCGCAGCGCCGAACTCGCCGCACTGGCGAACGCCGGCGGCCCCGCCGCGCAGCGCACGTAGCGCGGCGGTGGGCGCGCAGCCGCAAGACCGGCTCGTCGCGCTCGACGCGGTGCGCGACGCGCCTCTGCACGTCGTGCTCGTCGAGCCGCAGATCCCGCCGAACACCGGGAACGTCGCGCGCCTGTGCGCTGCGACCGGCTGCGCGCTGCACCTCGTCGAGCCGCTCGGGTTTACGGTCGACGACCGCACGCTCAA
This sequence comes from Vulcanimicrobium alpinum, assembly GCF_027923555.1. Taxonomy (GTDB): domain Bacteria; phylum Vulcanimicrobiota; class Vulcanimicrobiia; order Vulcanimicrobiales; family Vulcanimicrobiaceae; genus Vulcanimicrobium; species Vulcanimicrobium alpinum. Next base: position 3,404,197 of record NZ_AP025523.1, read on the forward strand.
GCGCGCCGGGCTCGACTACTGGAACGCGCTCGGCGTCGTGACGCATCCCTCGCTCGACGCGTTTCTCGCGACGTTTGCGATCGATCGCTGCTGGCTACTCACGACGCGCGCGCAACGCACCTACGCGCAGGCGCCGTTCGCGCGCGGCGACGCGCTCGTGTTCGGCAAAGAGACCGCGGGGCTGCCGCAGCGGCTGCTCGACGCGCACGTGGACCGCGCGCTGCGCATCCCGATGCGCGAGGGTGCGGTGCGCTCGATCAATCTCTCGACGTCGGTCGGGATCGTGACTTACGCGGCGCTCTCCGCGTTGGGCTTCCCCGGCTTGCGCTGAAGCCTCTCGCCGCGGCGGTCCGCCGGCAGCGCGAACGCCGCTGCCGCCGCCATCACGCAGAGCGCCCCCGCCGCGAGAATCGTCGCGCTCACGCCCCAGCGGTCGGCGATCTGTCCCATCACGGGCGCGAACGCGCCGCCGAGCGAGACGGCGAGCCCGAGCGTCACCCCGGACGCGAGCCCTATGCGATTCGGCAAGAACTCTTGGCCGAGGACGATGTACGCCGACTGCGACGCCACAAAGACGAAGCCGGTGATCGCGAGGAGCGGGATCGCGAGGGGCAAGCTGCCGCCGTGCGTCGTCGCCACGAGCACCGCCGTCATCACCGCAGCGATCCCCGTCGACGCAACCAGCACGGTGCGCCGGCCGAAACGGTCGGCGATCGGACCGCCCGAGAGCGTTCCGAGCACGCCGAAGACCAGGAACATCGTCAGCAGGCCGTCGCCGACCGCCGCCGGCGCATGCAGCACTTCGACGACGTACAGCGGGACGAACGCGACGAACCCGAAGTACGCCATCGAGCGCACGACGACGAAGATCGAGAGCGTGCCGAACGCGCGCCAGTCGTCGGTGCCCTGCCCGGTGCGCTTCGTGGCGTGCGCGGGGACGAACGTACGCAGACGACGGACCTCGTACAGCACCGCGGCGCCGACGACCAGCACCGGGATCGCTGCCGCGAGCGTTCCGTGCAGGCCCCATGCGGCGATCGCGGCGGTCGCGAACGCCGGACCGACCGCGAAACCGACGTTCCCGCCGGCGGCGAACCAGCGCATCCCGGTCGCCTTGCGCGCGCCGGCGACGTAGTTGGCGAAGCGGGCCGCCTCGGGATGGAACATCGCGACGCCGATTCCGCTGATGAGCGCGCTCCCCCAGAGCAGCGGGAGCGTCGGTGCGATCCCGACCAGCGCGACGCCGCCGCCGGCGAGCGCGAGTCCGAGCGCGATCAGCCACGGCATCGAGCGGCGGTCGGCGAGCTGGCCGATCGCCGGCTGCAGGACCGACGACGCGATCGCCTGCGCGAGTACCAGCGTGCCGGCCTCGGTGTGGGTCAGGCCGCGGGCGGCGATCAGATACGGCAGGAGCGCCGGGACGAAGCTCTGGTTGCAGTCGTCGGCGACGTGAGCGATCCCTAGCAAGGCCATCGATCGAACGTCGAGCCGGCTCATACAAGGCGATTCTGACATGGCAGCACGGAGGCGAATAGGCGAAAAGACGCAGGAAGTCCGCCAATGGCGGGAGAGTTCTCGCCTCCGTGAGGCCGTCTGCGACCATCGAGGCGATCGGAGCGCGCGTCGTCCGCTGCCGCCGGTGTCCGGAACTCCGCGCGTATTGCGCCGACGTCGGGCGCGTGAAGAAGCGCGCGTTTCGCGAGCACGAGTACTGGGCGAAGCCGGTCCCCGGCTGGGGCGATCCCCACGCACGCGTCGTACTCGTCGGCCTCGCGCCGGGGGCGCACGGTTCCAACCGCACCGGGCGCGTGTTCACCGGCGACGGCAGCGGCGAGTGGCTGTACCGCGCCCTGCATCGCGCCGGCTTCGCGAACCAGCCGCACGCGGTCGACCGCAACGACGGGCTCGCGCTGCGCGACGCCTTCATCACCGCCGCCGTGCGCTGCGCGCCGCCCGGGAACAAGCCGACGCCGCAGCAGCGCGCGCGCTGCCTGCCGTATCTGCGCGAAGAACTCGACACGCTCGCCCACGCGCGCGTGATCGTCACCCTCGGCAAACTCGCCGACGACACGATCCATGCGATGGTCAAGGAGCGCGGCGCCTACCGCAGCGGCCGCGCTCCGTTCGCGCATCTCGCCGAGACGACCGTCGATCTCGGCCCGCTCCGCGACGTCGTCGTCCTCACGTCGTATCATCCGAGCCGTCAGAACACCAACACGGGCGTCCTGACCGAGCCGATGCTCGATGCCGTCTTCGTTCGCGCCCGGGCGCTTGCATTGCGCTGAGCCGGAGCAAGCGTGATTGGGCTCACCGAGGTGCGGGTAACCGCCAGACGCGGTGTCCGGATTCGGCCACCGCGCCAGACTTTTCGCGAAGATACCGTGCCGGCCCGGGAAGCGCAGCGCATGTTTTCGTACGTCCGCGAGCATGCATAGCATTTCGAGAGCGTGGGTACTCTCGACGGGCCATGCATTACCGGATCGACGATCGAGACCTCACCGCCTTCCTGGTGTACGCCGCGCGCGAGCGCAGTCTCGATGCATCGCTCCGCGCCGCGACCAAATACGGGCGTTCCGAGGAGCACAAGAAATCAATCGACGCGCTGCGCGATCTCAATCGCAAGATGCTCTTCCGCGAGACGCGCCGCGACATCCACCCCTTCTAGCAGCCGGTCGCGGCACCGGTAGCGGTGGGGCGGTGCTCAAATCAAGAAGGGTGCAGCTCTCCCCAGCGTCGGCGCACGTCGGCACGGTCCGCACCTGCGGGCTCGACGATCGGGACGCGCGGTATCCCGTCGACATTGATGATGCAGCCCTGCCAGACCGCCCGACGTGCATTTGGAGAGAGTGGCTTGCGGGCGATGATGCGGGGCTCGTCGATGAGCGATCCCGGCAAAGCATCGGCATACACGACGCTTGCGCCGCGACCGTCGAATTCGGCAAGAATGTAAACCGGCATTGCGCCCTCGCGCACCGCACCGATCGTCGTTGCGTACGAGGCTCCAATAAGCGTCGATCCAATTCGCCCGTCTTTCGCTTTCAGCTGATACCGAGCGTCGCATGAAATGCAGGCAAAGTCTGCGACGGGCATGTTTGCCGGGAGTCGCGCCAACGCATCGCGGGTGCAGCGCAGACAATAGAGATTCATCTCCGCCCACGTTTCGATGACGATGCGGGCGATCTGCGCCCGACTCGAGTACCCCTCCGCGAGAGTCGCATCGATCAAGGGGCTGAATGTCGCCGGCGCGTCGAGACGCTCGTAACGGCCGCCTCCATGAAATCGCAACACACCCTGGTCGCGGAGGACTTGAAGACTCTGTCTGATTTTCGCGCCGACGAAGCGATTCAATGGATATGCAGCTCGCAACTCATCTTCGTATCGAAGAACGTCGGCGAGGGTAAAGTGGCGAGGTTGCTTCTCGACGACGTCCTGAACGAGCAATTTCCATGAACGCAGGGGGGAGGTCACCTCGATCGCATTCTGCAGCAGGACCTTGCGATCCGGTTTCGCCAATCGGGCGGCCCATGATCACGCATCGCGTGCGGGTCGGCCAAAACCCGCAACTCGTCGGAAGCTGCACGGCTCCGAAATGCAACGCGTTCGGAACCCTCGTGCTTACGTTTCGCGATACCGCCGCGATCGCGTGCGGCGCGGATCACGTGATGTCTGCAGCCATGTCCTTGGTAGAGGCGAGTCTACACGGCAACGGAGAGACATCCGCGTCGAAACCTATGAGATTCGGTACCGTCGCGAGGAAAGGACTCTCGGGTTTGGGACGCGCTCTCTGGCGAGGACCTAATTCTTCTCGGTCCCCGCAGTCGGAACGACGATCCGCAGGCCGAGTTCGTCGAGCGCCTTCTCGGGGACGCTGGACGGCGCATCCATCATCAGATCGCGCGCCATCTGATTTTTGGGGAACGCGATCACGTCGCGGATCGACGTCTCGCCGCAGGCGATCATCACGATCCGGTCGATTCCGAGGGCCATTCCGCCGTGCGGCGGCGCGCCGTAGCGCAGCGCTTCCATGAAGAAGCCGAAGCGGTCCTCGATCTGTTCGTCGCTGAGGCCGAGCCGCTTGAAGACCTTTTCCTGAAACTGCGGCGTGTGGTTGCGGATCGAGCCGCTGCCGAGCTCGTAGCCGTTCAGCACGAGATCGTAGTGGCGCGCCGTGATCGCGAGCGGGTCGCTGTCGAAGAGCGCTTCCTGGCCCGGCTCGGGCGAGGTGAACGGATGGTGCGAGAACGTGATCTCGCCCGTCTCGGGATCTTTTTCGAACAGCGGGAAGCCGCTCACCCAGCAGAACGCATATGCGTGCGGATCGCGCAGGTTGAGGCGATCGCCGATCTCGAGGCGCAGGCGGCCGGCGACGTCGTTGGCCGTTGCGCGCGCGTCGCCGACGAAGAGCAGCGCGTCGCCGTCGCCCGCGCTGGTGCGTTCGCGTAGCCGCGCTGCCAGCGCCTCGTCGACGAAGCGCGCGATCGAGCCCTTCACGCCGTCCGGTGCGAACGCGACGTAGGCGAGTCCCTTCGCGCCGAACTGCTTGGCGAGTTCGCTGAGCGCGTCGAAGTCGCGGCGTGAGAGCGACGCGCCGCCCGGGTAGCGAAGCGCGACGATCCGATTCGCATCGCTCTCGGCGAGTCCGGCGAACAAGCCGAAAGCGCCGCCGCGGAAGAGGTCGTCGACGTCGGCGAACTTCACGTCGAAGCGCAGGTCGGGCTTGTCGGAGCCGTAGTCGCACATCGCCTCCGCGTACGAGAGGCGCGGGAGCGGGTGCGGGACGGCGACGTCGAGGACGTGCTCCCACACGTAGCGCACCGCGCCTTCCATCGTGCGCATCACGTCGTCCTGCGAAACGAACGTCATCTCGACGTCGACTTGCGTGAACTCCGGCTGGCGGTCGGCACGCGGATCTTCGTCGCGGAAGCAGCGCGCGATCTGCATGTAGCGGCCGAGGCCGCCGATCATCAGAATCTGTTTGAGAATCTGCGGCGACTGCGGAAGCGCGTAGAAGTTTCCGCGATGGACGCGCGAGGGTACGAGGTAGTCGCGCGCGCCTTCCGGCGTCGACTTGATCAGCGTCGGCGTTTCGATCTCGAGGAAACCATGCTCGTCGAAGTAGTCGCGGATCGCCTTCACGATGCGGTGGCGCATGGTGAGGTTGCGCTGCATCCGCGGCCGCCGCAGATCGAGATAGCGCCAACGCAGCCGCACGTCTTCCGACGGCTCCTCGTCGGCGGCGATCACGAACGGCGGCGTCTCCGAGCGGTTGAGCACGTCGAGCGCGCCGGCCGGAACCTCGACGTCGCCGGTCGGGAGTTTCGCATTCTCGGTCCCCGCGGGGCGGCGGCGGACTTCGCCCCGCACGCAGATGACGTCTTCGCTGCGCAGCGTCTCCGCGAGCGCGAAGACCGCGGCGTTGGACGGATCGAACGTCACCTGCGTGAGGCCGCTGCGGTCGCGCACGTCGATGAAGATCAGGCCGCCGTGATCGCGGCGGCGGTGGACCCAGCCGTTGAGTGCGACGGCCCGGCCGACGTCGGCGGCGGTGAGCTCACCGCACGAGACGGGCTGCGCTTCGACAGGCTCAGCGTCACGGGGGTCAGCGTGACGGGGGTCAGCGTGACGAAGATGATCCACGAAGCGCGGCCTTGACTCCGGTGAGGTAGTGATATTGGTAGGAGAGCGTGCGCGAGAAGCCGGGTTTGCCGGCGCCGTTCTCGATCCACGCCTTCAGCGGCGCGACGCGATCGACGACGTCGTGCAGCGCGAGCGAAACCGGCGTCATCCCGAGGCGCAGTTGTACGTCCCAGGCCGGATGCTTGCGATAGAAGCGGACCGTCGAGCGTCCGGCGAGTTCGTACTTCTGCTGTTGCTCGTCCCACGGCACCGGATGCCAATGGTAGTCGACGGCGTTGGGCTCGTAGAAGATGGGGACGCCGGCGTGCTGCAGACGATAGCCCAGTTCGAGATCCTCGTGACCGTAGCCGGTGAAGTCTTCGTCGAACCGGCCGACGCGATCGAGTTCCGCCTTCGGTACCGACGCGTTGCCGGTGAGGAAGTAGAGCCACGAGAGCTTCTTGGGCTTCTCACCGTGGAGCGGGAGGCGTTTGCTGCGATCGGCGCGCTTGGCGAGGTAGTCCTCGTACGAGACGACCTGCACTTCCATTCCGACGACGGCACGCACGCCGGGTCGTTCGTGATGGGCGAGATGCCGCGAGAGCAGATCCGGCGACGCGATGATGTCCGCGTCGGTGAAGAGGACGATGCGGCCGCGCGCGGCCTCGATCCCGGCGTTGCGCGCCGACGCGCGTCCGGTGTACGGCCCGGGCAGGTGCCGCACGAACGGATGCCGTTCGGCGAATTTCGCAAGGAACTCGGCGGTGCCGTCGGTGGAATGTGAATCGGCGACGATCACCTCGAACTCGCCGCGGCGCAGATCCTGCGCGGCGAGCGACGGCACCACGTGCCGCAGCGTGTCGAGGCGATTGTAGGTCGGAACGACGACCGAGATGCGAAGAACGTCAGCAGTCATAAGAGCGAGGCGACGGCGGCGACGATCTCGGCGCGCGAAGCGCGCAGCGATGCGTCGGACTCGTCCGGCGGTTTGCGAAGGATGGCGTTCGGCACGCGGTACGGCGACCATTCCTGAGACGCCAGCCGGAACCACTTGTGCTCGAAGACGACGACGGTGGGGACGCGGACGGCACTTGCGACATGGGTCGCACCCGTATCGATCGTCAGCACGCACGCGGCCTGCGCGAATACGGCGGCCCAGGCGTGAAAGCAGAGATCGCCGAGCACGAGGTCGGCGATGCCGGCACGGCCCACCGCTTCGCCGAGCGCGCGGGCGTCGTCGCCGTAGGTTGCGACGAGCGGATGTCCGAGCGCGCGCAGCTCCCGGAAGAGCGTCAGCGCACTCTCGGCCGTCGAGCCGCCCTCGGTCCAGCGCTTTCCGAGCTGGACGACGATCGGACGCGGCGGGAGCGGCCCGGCAGCGGCGCGGTCGTCCTCCGTCACCGGAAGGACGAGGTCGCGGAAGAGCGTCGTCGCCCCGGCGGCGATCGCGACCGCGAGCACCTGATCGACCTCGTGCGCGATCGTCATGCGCGGGCGGCGTTCGGCGGTCGCCGGATCGGCTTGGCTCAGCACGACGTCGGTGAGCTTCGTGCGCAGCGTCAGCCGCGCGAGGTAGCGCGTCGCGTAGGTGTAGCCGACGCGGCGCGGCGCGCGCGTCGCCGCGACGAGCGCGTGATCGACGTTGCGCGGTGCGAGCGCGACCGCGAGATCGACGCCGCGGAACCGCGAACCGAACGCCGCCGGCGCGACGTCCTCCGGCAGGATCGCGAGCTCGTCGACGTCCGGCGAGCGGTCGACGACGACCGAGTTGTAGCGGCTGCACGCGAGGGTGATGTGCGCGTCGGGAAACGAGCGGCGCATCGACGCGATCGCCGGCGTGGAAAGGATCAGGTCGCCGACGCGATCGGTGCGCGAGAGCAGGATGCGCACGCGTTGCTGCGCTTACGGTGTCTTCGCGCGCGCGAGCTCGTCGTAATACGCGGCGCTCGCCAGAAGCTGCGCCGCCGCGAGCTGGGCGGCGGAGAGTTTCCGCTCGGCGGCGGTGTCGCCGACGAACCGCTCGAGCCGCGCGACCAGCGGCCTCGTGCGCAGCGCATCGCCGAGCAGCCGCTGGGGGAGGGTGTCGCCGATCGCCAGCGCAACGCGCCAGCCCGGATGCAGTTCCTCGAGCCGCACCGCCGTGCGGGCCTGCGCGCGCATCTGACGCAGCATCCCGGCGACGTTGGTTCCCTGCGGGCGCGGCTTCCAGTGAAAGGCGACGGCGCGCCGGTTGAACACCGCCTTCGTGCCGAGCGCACGCAGGCGCAAGCCCAGTTCGATGTCTTCCCAGCCGTACTCGCTGAACGATTCGTCGAAGCGGCCGCCGGCGGCGTCGAGCCGGTCGCGGCGCACCGAGACGTTCGACGTCCAGAACCAGTTCGCGCTGTAGTTCTTGAGGCTCCAGATCGGCGGCGGGAGCGCGTCGAACGACTCGGTGTTGATCACCGCGCCGCGCACGACGACGTCGCCGTGCTTCTCGTCGCTGCGCAGATGTTCGGCGGCGAAGACCGGCGTCGGGAGCACGTCGTCGTCGATGAACGCGATCCGCTCGCCGGTGCACAGCGCGATCCCGGCGTTGCGCGCGCGCGCGAGCCCGGCGTTGGCTTGATTGATGACGGTGAAGCGGCACGTCGCGAGCGCCCGGGCGCGTTCGATGACGGCAGGCGTGTCGTCGCGCGATCCGTCGTTGACGAGCACCACTTCATACTGGTCGGGGGCGAGCGTCTGATCGAAGCACGCTTCGAGGACGCGTCCGAGCAGATGCGCGCGGTTGTAGGTGCAGAGCTGGATCGTGAAGCGCATCAGAAGCGGGTTGTGCAGACGGGCGGCGTCTGGGTATCGAACAGCTCGGCGACGCGCGGCAGCGCAGAGGCAGGCTCGACCGTCGCGAGCCGGTGCCGCGCGACGTCGCGCAGGCGCAAAGAGCCGGCGACCAGCGATGAGAGCTCCGGAATCGCGACGCTCAGCGTTGCGTCGGGTGCGGCGTGCTCGTCGGGGCGGATGCCGCTTGCGTCGCACCGGAACGTCCCGTCGAACGCCGTCGGCGCGAAGAAGGTGTCGTCGACGATCACCCGCAGCGCGAACGGCTGCGCGGGTCGCGGCAGGTACGCGAATGCGGCCGGCACGTCGAGGAGGCGGTACATGATCCCGAGTCCCGTTTCGGCGACGCGATGGGCCGCCGGCGGCGCAAGGACGCGGTCGGAGCGGTCGCGCGGATCGGTGCTCGCGAGAAAGAACGACGGATCCTGCGTTTCGATCGCGATCTCCATGAACTGATCGTGCTGCGCGCGCAGATAGCCGAGGAGCGCCCCCGCGGCCGCGCCGTCTTCGGCCTGGAAGTCGCGCACCACCAGCACGTTGCGATTGGTGACGTCGCGGTGCCCGAGCGTCAAGCTGGTCTGCATGAAGCCGCGCAGCACGCCGGCGTCTTCAACGCCGACGTGGCGCGTCGAAAGCTCTGCCAGCGCTTTCTCCGTCACGCCGCGGTAGCGCTGGACGAGCCCGTTGGTGACGGTGCGAATGCGCTCGGAACAGGCGAGCACGGCGTCGAGATCGCCGGCATGGAGCGCGCGCACGGTGCCGCGCGCGCCGTCGTTGCGCAGCGTCCGAGGCACGAAGCGAAAACGATGCGTCGGCGTTCCGTAACCGAAGCCGAGCGCGCGATAAAAATCCGACCAGAACGGGTGCAGGATCGCAAACGGCGCGCCGCGCTTGTGATACCAGTGCAGATACCACGCGAGCATCGCTCGCGCGACGCCCTGCCGCTTGTGCGCGAGTGCGACGGCGACGGCGCCCACGCCGCCCGTCGCGGCGTCGCTCCCGCGCACGTTCATCACGAAATCGTAGAGGCGCATCCCGCCGACGACCTCGCCATTTCGCTCCGCCGCGACGTCGCGGACGGGGTCCTCCGTCGCCGACCGCACCCGTTCGACGAACGCCGCGAACGCGTCGGCCGTGGTCACGCCCATCACCGGATACGCGTCGACCATGACGCGCGCGAGCTCGGGGATCACCGCATCGTCGGACGCGACGACGCGCATCGCCGGTGCGTCGATTGCGACCGCCATCAGTACAGCCGCGCGCCGTCGGGCACGGTAACCTCGGGCCGCACGAGGACGACCGCGTCGTCGGCATCGCCCATGCCGAGCACCAGGACCTCGCTCGCGAATCCCGCGATCCGTTTTGGTGGAAAGTTCACCACCGCGCACACCTGCGTGCCGATGAGTTCCTCCGGCCGGTAACGTACCGTGATCTGTGCCGACGACCGTCGTTCGCCGATCTCGGGACCGAAGTCGATCGTGAGCACGTACGCCGGGATGCGCGCGCCGGCGAGCGGCTCGGCGGCGCGGACCGTGCCGGCGCGCACGTCGACCTTCGCGAAATCATCGTAAGCGATCACCGCTCACCCTTCGACAAGCTGGACGCTTCCCTTCGGCTGCGCGACGAGCGCGTCGAGCGCGGCAATGACTCCGGCGACGTCGAGTTCGCGCACGCACGCGAAATCGGGACACGTCTCCTTGCGGTGCGCGGGCGGGCACGGGTACGTCGCGCGCACCGTCGCGACGCGCGGACCGCGCGGCGCCCAGCGATCCGGCTCGTCGGCCTGCAGCGCGAAGATCCCGACCGTCGGCGCGCCGACGGCGGCGGCGACGTGCATCGGCCCCGAGTCCATCGCCAGCACCGCGCATGCGCGCTCCGCGAGCGCGCCGAAGACGCCGAGCGTCGTCGCGCCCGCGATCGAGACGACGCCGCGGCCCGCGCGTTCGGCGATCGTCTCCGCGATCGCGGCGTCGTCGGCCGCGCCGGTGACGAGGATCGGCACGCCGTCCCGCTCGGCGAGGCGCCGCGCGAGGGCGACGAAGCCGTCGACCGGCCAGCGCGAACGCTGTGCCGAGAGTCCGCGCGTCGGATGCAAGAGGATGAAATCGCCCGCGATGTCGTGCACGCGCAGCAGCGCTGCGGCGTCGCGCTCGTCGGCCCGTACCGCGAATTCCGGGAGCGCCGCCGGATCGTCGCAGCCGATCGCACGCGCGTAGTCGAGCAGGATCTGCGTCCAGTGCGTGGTGCGGTCGCCGAGTTCACTGCGCACGACGACGCGATGCGTGAACAGCGCCGAGTAGAGGCGGCGCGCCTGCCCGACGCGGATCGGGATCCCGGCGCGGAATGGGAGCAGCGCGGTCGTCATCGTCGCCCAGGTGACGACCGCCGCGGCGTAGTGTCCGAGAACGCGTCCGCCGAGCGGGATCACCCGATCGAGCGCGGGGATGTGCGCGGCGAGATCGGCGTGCGCGGGGAGGACGACCGCGTCGACGGCCGCGTAGCGGCCGCGCAGCGCACGCGCGACGACGCCGGCCAGCAGCGTGTCGCCGATCCCTCCGCCCGCCGCGATCAGCAGCGCCCGATCAGCCCCCATCGGCGAGTGCTTCGCTGGCCCGGGCCACGCCACCGCCGGACGCCTCGGACGCGCGCAGCGCGGCGAAGCGCGACGCCCACGGCCGCCAGCGTCGCACCTGGGCCGCGAACCCGGCGTCGGGGAAGACGTCGATGACGGGAACACCCAGCATCCCCGCGACATGGGCGGCGCCCGTGTCGACGGTGACCACCTGCGCCGCGGCATCGATCGCCGCGACCCATTCGCGCAGGTTCGCGAAGGTCTCCGGCGCGACGCCGAGCGCGGCCTCGACGGCGGCCGCATCGCCCGGACTCGCAACGAGCCGCACCCCGCGCGGCGCGAGCGCTGCCAGCGCGGCGCGCAGCGGCGCGGCGTCGACCCCGATCGCGCCCCACTTCGGGCCGGCCTGGAAGAGGATGCCGGATCGCGGCGGGACCGGCGTAACCGCGAGCATGCGGCGCAGCGCCGCCGCAGCCGCCGGCGGTTGGGGCGCGGCGACCATCCCGGTGCCGAGCCGGTACAGCACCTCGACTTCGTGCAGTGTCGCCGCGCCCGGCTGCTGCGCGCGCGCGATCGCGCGCGTGACCCGCGCACGCACCCACAGCGTTTTCAGCGGCCGCGTCCAACCCGTCGAGAAGCCGATGCGCAGCGGGATGCCGGCGGCGAGCGCGTACGCCTCCGGCTCTTCGCTCGCGATCAGGGCCGCGTCGTAGCGCGCGGCGGCGATCTCGGCGCGCGCTCGCGCCGTCGTCTCCGGCGTCGAGCCGTGCGCCGGCCACGGGATCCGTTCGAGGACGTGCTGCGCGACGATCGCGTCGGGCGCGAAAAGGTCCGCATTGCGCGTCGTCAGCGCAACGCCGATCTCGTGACCGGCCGCGCGCAGTGAGGCGAGTAGCGGGATGCAGACGGCGGCGTCGCCGATCCCGTCGAGCCGCACGAGCAGGATGCGCACGCGCTCAGCGCCCGCGCAGCTGCCGGCCCAGCTCTTCGGTGTAGACGCTGTCGAGCAGGACGCCGCGCGCGAGCGACGCCAGCGCCGCCGGGACGCGTGTGCTCGTCGCGACGCCGGCGACGAGCGGCTGCAGCAGCGGGGGCGCGAGGACGCGCGCGCGCAGCAGGTTCGCGCTGTAGGCGCCGGTCGCGAGCTTGATGCGCGAGGTCGGCATCTTGCGCACGAACTGCGCCGCCATCCGCGCCTTCTCAATCGCTTTGCCGAGCGCGTCTTCGAGCGACTCGGTCGTCGGCGGCTTGATGTGCCAAAGATACGCGTCCCACGCGAACGCGCGCCGCACGCCGTGCGCGCGCAGCCGCGCGCCGAGTTCGGTGTCTTCCCAGCCGTAGAGGTCGAACGCCTCGTCGAAACCGCCGACGGCGCGCAGCGACGCGCGGCGCACCGAGACGTTGCACGTCACAAAGAACGCGCGCGAATAGTTGGCCGCACTCGGCGCGGGCCGATGCTCGGGCGATGGGACGTTGACGATCGGGCCCGAGACCGCGAGGGGAAAGATCTCGGCCGCGTGCGCGCGCGCGTGCGCGGCGAGAAAGTGCGGCGGCGTGAGGACGTCGTCGTCGCAGAACACGACGAGGTCGCCGGTCGCTTTCGCGATCCCGGCGTTGCGCGCCGCACCGCGATTGGACTCGCGGACGAACGCGTAGGCGGCGCCGTGCGCGCGCGCGACCTCCGGCGTCGCATCGCGCGACCCGTTGTCGACGACGACGAGCTCGAACGGCGGCGCGTGTTGCTGCGCGCGCAGCGACGCGAGCGCCGCGTCGAGGAGCGCCGCGCGGTCTTTCGTCGCGATCACCACGGAAAGATTCACGGACGCGGGCTTTCGAGGAGAAACGCCGCCATCCGCTCCGCCGCGCCGGCATGGTGCGCGTACCGCGCGCGCAGCTCGGCGCCGGTCGCGCGGCACCACGCCGCGTCGGCCCAGCGTTCGGCGGCGACATGCGCCACCTGCGAGGGAAGGAGCGTCCCGGCGATCTCCGGGTCGAGTTCGCGATCGGCGTCGATGTTCGGCTGCGCGAAGAAGCGGAAGCGGCTCGCGACCGCGAGCACCGCGGCGCGCTTGACCAGTGGCCCGATCGCGGGGAGTTTCCCGACATACTGCATCGGGCCGCCGATCACGACCAATTCCGGCGCGTTGAACGGCGTGCACACGACCGTCGGGACGCCGAGCGCCGCGAGTTCGATCACCTTCGTGCCGGGGATCGCGATCGCCAGGCGCGCGCGCGACGCCGCGCCCATCGCGGCCCGGACGAGCGGAAACCGCGCGCCGTCCGCGACGATTTCACCGCCGTCGAACTGCGCCGCAGCACCGTAGGCGAGCGGGTTGTCGCCGCCGCGCGCGAGCGCATCGCGCAATTCGCCGTCGTCGACGAACGGCGAGCCCGCGAACGCGATCGGCACGCCGGGGAGCATCCGCCGCAGGTTGAGCGCGACGCGCACGAACATCGGCAGAAGGTTCGCGATCTCGTGACGCCGCGAGCCCGGGAACAGCACGATCCCGTCGCGCGCCGCGTCGCTCGGCGCGTCGCCGTACGCGCCCGATGCTTCGCCGAGAGCACCGTCGATCGCGAGGTTGCCGATCACGCGGATCCGCTCGGGCGGCGTCTTCCACGCTTCGAGCTGCGCGCGGTTCGCCTCGTCGACCGCGAACGCGCGCGCAAACGTCGCGGCGTAGGCCTTGCGCGAGAACTTGTAGGTCGTCGCTTCGCCGCCGAGCCGCGCGTGCACGCGCACCGCGTGCGCGAGATCGCCGCCCAGATACTGCACGCGATCGACGCGCGCCGGCAAACCCTCAACCGGACGCCCCAGCGCCAGCCGCAGATACGCCGAGGGCGGATACGCGTGCACGCCCGGAACGGTGCGCTCGATGTACGCCGCCTCGCCGCCGGTGGCGAAGTCGTCGGGGACGCACAGCACGTGGATCTCGGCCGACGGGTCGCGCGCGCGCAGCGCGGCGGTCAGCGGCCGCACCCAGCCCGCGAACTCGCCGGGGCCATTGGCGGTGATTGCGATGCGCACTAGCGACGGATGGCGGCGACGAGATCGGTCGTGCTGCGGCCCGGCTGGTGCGGCGCGAGAACGATGCGGCCGCCGTGCCGTTCGACGACGGCGCGCTCGGGGAGCTGATCGAGCCGGTACTGCGCGCTCTTCACGTGGATGTCCGGGCGCAGCGCGTCGAGCGCGACCTCCGGCGTGCGTTCGGCGAAGCCGGCGACGACGTCGACGCTGCGCAGTGCCGCGACGACGCGCGCCCGGTCGTCGAACGCGACGATCGGACGTTCCGGTCCCTTGAGCGCGCGGACAGTCTCGTCGCGGTTGAGCAGCAGCACCAGCGCGTCGCCCTGCGCGCGCGCCCAGGCGAGGTACGCGACGTGGCCGGCGTGCAGCAAGTCGAAGACGCCGTTGGTCGAGACGACGATCCGCCCGGCGGCGCGTTGCGACTCGCGCCACGCGACCGCTTCCGCGAGCTCGAGGATCAGACCGAAGCAGGGGTCAGCGTTCAACGGTCTCGTCCATCAGCGCGACGATCTCGGCCGGCGTCGCGGTCGCGGTGCCGAGTTTCTCGACCACGGCACCCGCGGCGAAGTTCGCCAGCTGCGTCGCGACGTCGGCCGGGATCCCGGCGGCGAGCGCGAGCGTGAGCACCGCGACGACGGTGTCGCCGGCGCCCGAGACGTCGTACACCGTCCGCGCGACGGCCGGGATGTCGAAGCGCTCGCTCTGCGCCCCGAACAGCGACATTCCGTGCTCCCCGCGCGTGATCAGCACCCAGCGGCAGTCGAGCATCCGCAGCAGCGTGCGCGCGGCGCGCTCGAGCGACGCGTCGTCGGTGATCGCAACGCCGCTCGCGCGCGCCGCCTCGCCGACGTTAGGACCGATGCACGTGACGCCCGCGAAGATCGCGACGTTCTGCGGCTTGGGATCGGCGACCACGACGGGCGCCGCGAGCGCGGCCTCGACCAGATCGCGGTGCAGCATTCCCTTGGCGTAGTCGCTGAGCACGACCGCGTCGGCGTCGCGCGCCGCGCGCCGCACGGCGTCGGCGAAGCGCGCGCGGTCGGCGTCGCCGAACGGCGCGGTCGATTCCCAATCGGCGCGCACGACCTGCTGATTGTGCGCGACGACGCGCGTCTTGCGGGTCGTCGGCCGATCGCCGAGCGTGAGCACGCCGCCCGCATCGACGTCGATCGCGGCGAGCATCTCGCGCAGGCGCGCGCCCTCCGCGTCGTCGCCGACGCCGCCGACGAACGCCACGTGCGCGCCGAGCGCGCGCAGGTTGTTGGCCACGTTCCCCGCACCGCCGAGCGTGAACGTGTGCTCGCGCACCGCGACGACCGGCACCGGCGCTTCCGGCGAGATGCGCGACACATCGCCCCAGATCCACTCGTCGATCATTACGTCGCCGACGACGACGATCTTGCGCCCCGCCATCCGCCCCAGCAGCGCCGTCGCACGCGGCACCGCAATCACCTCACCCACCCCCGTCTCGAAGGGCAGCCCCATTGCGCCCTCCTGCGTTCGAGATGCAGGCGGCGCTTCGCCACGCTCAGCGTGAAGCGACACATCGACACGCTCAGCGTGACGCGATGCGTCGCGTGCGAGGATATACGTCGCCGCTTCGAGGAGCGTGGCGGCGCGAAAGTCCGGCTCCGGGCCGACGTACTCGTACGGTCCGGGGACGAGCACGCCCGCGATTCCGACACGGTGCCCGAGTTCCACGTCGTTGCCGCGGTCGCCGACGACACCGCCGCGCCCGCTCGCGAGATCCAATTCTAATTCGCGCGCCGCGCGATGCACCAGCCCCGGTTCCGGCTTGCGGCAGTCGCATCCGACGCCGTAGTGCGAACACCAATACCAGCCGTCGACCGTGACGCCGTGCGCCGCGAGCTGCCGTGCGATCTCGCCGTTCACGGCGCGCACCTGCGCCTCGTCGAGAAACCCGCGCGCGATCCCGGACTGATTCGACACCACCACGATCGCGTAGCGCTCCGCACGCCATAAGCGCAGCGCATCGACGACCGTCGGCAGCAATTCGACGCCCGCAGGATCTCCGAGGAAGCCCTTGTCGTCGATCAGCGTTCCGTCGCGGTCGAGAAATGCGGCCGGCCGCGCGCGCGTCACCGGAAGATCAGTTCCTGTTCCACGAGATCGCAGATGATGTGGCCCATCACGATGTGCACCTCTTGCACGATCGCGCTGTAGCCGTGCGGTCCGAGCAGCACGAGGTCGGCGATCTCCGCGACCTTCCCGCCGCCGTTGCCGGTGAACGCAACGGTGGTCGCACCGATCCGCTTCGCCGCCTCCAGCCCGCGAACGACGTTCTTCGATGTCCCGCTCGTCGTGATCCCGACGACGGTGTCGCCGCGTCTTGCGAGCGCCTCCACCATCCGTTCGAAGAGGTGCTCGTAGCCGAAGTCGTTCGCAATCGCGGTGACCGCCGACGTGTTTACCGTCAGCGCTTCGGATGCGAGCCCGCGCCGCTCGCGCAGAAACCGGCCGCTGAATTCCGCTGCCAGATGCTGCGCATCGGCGGCGCTTCCGCCGTTCCCGAACCAGAGTACCTTGCCGTCCGCGCGGAACGTCGCCACCATCGCGGCGACGATCGCCGCGACTTGCTCGGCGTAGCGCGGTTCGTCGAGATGGCCGCGCCGGTCGGCGAGCAGTTCCGCGAAGGTGCGGACGCCGGAGTACTCGGGCACGCTCAGACCTCGATCCAGACGAGTTCTTGCCCGAGCGTCACCAGCTCGCCGTTTTCGGGCAGCACCCGCAGGACCGTCCCCGCGAACTCGGAGTTGATCTCATTCATCAGCTTCATCGCTTCGAGGATGCACAGGGTGTCGCCGACGGAGACCCGCGACCCGACCTCGACGAACGGCTCGGCGCCCGGCGACGCGGCGCGGTAGAAGACGCCGACCACCGGCGCGGTCACCGCACGCGCCCCCCTCGGCAGCGTCGTTGCGGCGGCGGCGTCGGGCGCCGTTGCAGGCGCGGGCGCGGCCGCCCGGGGGGCGGCGGCACCGGCCGGCGGCGCGGCGTACATCACCGGCTGTGCGGCGGCCGGATCGCGGCGGACGATCTCGATCTCGCTGTCGCCGGTACGCACCCGGATCGCGTCCAGATCGAACTCCGCCGCGATCTCGCCGAGAGCACGAATGCGCGACGTCTCGTCTTCCATCATCGGGTCGCTTCGACAAGCATCTTCGCGACCTCCGCCGCCGAGAAGGCGAGCGGCAGGCGGCGATCTTCCCGGCTCTTGAGATCGCGCACCACGATCTCGCCTCGCGTGAGCTCGTCGTCGCCCAAGATTACCGCCCAGCGGGCGTTGTTGCGGTCCGCTGTCTTGAAGTGCGCGGTGAGCTTGCGGTCCTGCCAGTCGGCGAAGGCCGGCTCCGCGGCGTGCGCGCGGTACTCGCCGACGACCGGAAACAGCCGCGCGCGCGCCGCGTCGCCGAGCGCGATCGCCTGCAGGCCGCGCCGCGCCGGCACCTGCTCGCCGGCGTGCGCCTTCACCACCATGAGGAAGCGTTCGAGTCCGAGACCGAAGCCGACGCCGGGCGTCGGCGGACCGCCGAGCTGCTGTACGAGCCCGTCGTAGCGGCCGCCGCCGCAGACCGTGCTCTGCGCCCCGAGCGCCGAGGAGACGTATTCGAACACGGTCCGCGTGTAGTAGTCCAAGCCGCGCACGATCCGCGGGTTGACGACGTACGGGATCTCGAGCGCGTCGAGGTAGCGCCGCAGCATCGCGAAGTGCGCGGCGCACTCGCCGCAGAGCAGGTCGAGCATTGTCGGCGCGGTCTCGACGAACGGACGGTCCTTCGGATCTTTCGAGTCGAGGATGCGCAGCGGGTTGCGTTCGAGACGCCGCTGCGAATCGGCGCTGAGCTCGGCGAGGTGCGGACGAAAGTGGGCGAGCAGCGCTTCGCGGTAGGCAGGACGGCAGTTCGCGTCGCCGACGCTGTTGACGTTCAGCACGGCGTCGGTGAGACCGTAGTGCGCGATCAGCGTCGCGGCGAGCTGGATCACCTCGACGTCGGCTTCCGCGCCGGCGACGCCGAAGCACTCGACGCTAAGCTGGTGGGCCTGCCGGTAACGCCCGGCCTGCGGCCGTTCGTAGCGGAAGAAGGGCCCGATCGCGTAGAGCCGCTGCGGCCCCTGCGCGAAGAGCTTATGCTCGAGCAGCGCGCGCACGATCCCCGCCGTCAGCTCGGGGCGCAGCGTCATGCTGCGGCCGCCCTTGTCAACGAAGGTGTACATCTCTTTCTCGACGATGTCGGTCGTTTCGCCGACCCCGCGCGCGAAGAGCTCGGTCGCCTCGAAGATCGGCGTGCGGATCTCACCGTAGCCGAAGCGGTGCGCGATCTCGCGCGCCGCTGTTTCGAGGCGGTTCCACTCCGCGGATTCGGGCGGATAGACGTCGTTGGTGCCGCGGGGGGCGCTGATCGGATTCACGGTCGACCCCCGGCGTTCGCCGCCGGGAGCCCCTTTTCCGCGACTCCGCGCTACGTGACGGGCCCTTCGCGCGGCTCCAGCAGTTCGACCGGGATGCCGTTGGGGTCTTCGACGAACGCGATCGCGCGCGTCCCGCCGGGCGATTTCTTCGGTTCCTTGACGATCTTCACGCCCTGCGCGCGGAGCTTCTCGATCACGCCCGGGAGATCGCCGTCGACTTCGAGCGCGAGGTGCTCGTAGCGGTTGCCGATCTCGTACGGCGCATGCTCTTCGAGATCGTAGACAAGTTCGATGTACGCATCCCAGCTCGAGCCGACGAACGCCATGTCCGCGTTGCCGGGATAGTGGTGCGGGCCGCCGAGCAGCTTCAGACCGAGCTTATTTGTATAGAAGTCGATCGAGGAATCCATGTCGTTGACGAAGATGGACGTATGCAGATAGCGCGGCATGCGGATCGCTACGCGGAAACCTCCGCGGCTTCCCGCGGTCCCAGGGACGGGAGCGCTCCATGAACGATCGCGACGCCGAAACCGAACTCTGGAGCCGGATCGCGGACGCCGCCCAGCCCGATGAGAAGAAGCGTCGCGGCTTGCGCGCGGCGCTGGAGCGATACTACCAGGCCGTCGGGCTGCTCCGCGAGAGCCGGCGCAACGGCCCCGGCGACGAGCCGGCCGGCCGTGTCGAGCCGGTCGATCCGTCGCGGCGCATCATCTAGCGCAGGCCCGCTTCACTTCAGCTGCGTGAGCACATAGACCACGACGTCGTGCAGGTCGCGCTCCGACATCCGCCAGCGGGGCATCACGCGGTTCAGCGGGTGGCCGGTGTTGTCGACGCCGTGCGCGATCGCGCGTTCGAGCAGCGCGACGGTGTAGGGCGGCTTCTGCTCGGTGACCAGCGCGTGATGCCGCAGATCGGCGCTCACCGCGCCGCCGGGAAGATGTACGCCGCCGCGCCCGTCGAGCTGATGACAGGCTGCGCAATTCGGCCGCAGCGCCGGCGGCTGGGCTGCGACCGCGACGCCCTGCAGGTCGCGGCCGGTCCGGAAGATCGCCTTCCCGTTCGCGGGCGGGGTCCGCCGCGGCGCCGGCAGGCCGATGCAGCGGCACGCTGCCGGCAGCGACGAGGAGGAGCACCGCGGTCGGCGCGGCCAGGCGACGGAGTACGAATGATGCGTTCACGCGATGAACCTCGCGGGAGGGCCCTTCGTCTTGTCGCCGCAGAGACCGCTCGCAAACGCGCTACGCGGCACGGCGTTCCGTCGCCGTCAGCCACGGGATCGGAGCGAACGTCGCGGCGAGCGCGCAGCAGAAAATCGCGCCCGCGACGACGGTGAGCGGCGTCCAGCGTTCGTGCGCACCCAGCGACGCGATCACGCCGACCGCAAGCGCGGTGTACTCCGCACCGATCGTCGCGGTCGCGACGCCCATCCGCCGGATCGCCGCGGCGAACGCCGTCTGCCCGACGATCATCGAGCCGAGCACGACTTCGCCGAAGAACCACCACGCGACCGGCGCGCTGTCGGCGACGTGCGCGATCGCGCCGCCCGCGCCGGCAAGCGCGCCGGCGATCAGCAGCGATCCCATCGCGACGACGCCCATCATCGACATCAGCAGCCGCGTCGAGACGCGCGCGCCGACGTAGCGCAGCGCGCAGGCATAGGCGGCGAAGCACGCAAGCCACGCGACCATCAGCGCGTCGCCGAAGATCCCGGCGCGGTCGTTCGCATGCGTCAGCGCAAGCAGCGCGACGCCCACGATCCCGAGCACCAGCGCCGTCCACTCGCGGCGTCCAAGTGCGATGCGGAAGACGACCGCAGCGGCCGCGGTGTTCGTCACCGGCGACATCCCGACCAGAAACGAGATGTGCGCGACCGACGTATGCGCGGAGGCGACCGAGAACAGCGTCGTGATCAGCAGGCCGAAGATCAGCCCCGCCGCGATCACGGCGGCCCAGCGGCCCGCGTCGAGCCGCGGCGGATCGAGCCGCCACGTCACGGAGAGCGCGAGCAGATAGATGGGCAGCGCCCACGCCGCGCGCGCCACCGCGAGGCTGAGTCCGTCGAAGCCCGGCGACGCGAAGAGCACCTTGCTCGCGGGCGCCAGCAGACCCCAACCCACGCCGACCACCACCACGAGGACGAGTCCCGTGACCGCACGCGACGGCACGTTATGCGCCGGCAGTGACGAGGCGCGCGAGCACGATCGGCGCGGTGATCGCGGCGGCGGCGAGGAAGCACGCGGCGAACACGCACAGCGAGCGCAGCACGCCGACGCCGAGCAGCGCGAGGACGAGCGGCGCGATCGCGAGCGTGAGAAATCCCGTGTCGTGCAGCGGCTGGAGCGCGGCGACCGTGTCGAGGCCGTTGCTCGTCCAGAGCGTCTGCGCGACGCGCGCCGAGAGCCCGAGCAGCAGCGCGTAGAGCACCAGGCGGACGAGGAAGTTCAGCATCGCGCGCGCCGGCTTAGTGCAGAAACCAGCGGTACGTCGAGAACACCAGCGCGATTCCGCGCGCGTCGGCAGCCGCGACGACCTCCGCGTCACGAATCGAACCCTGCGGCGCGATGACGGCGGTGCAGCCGGCATCGGCGGCGGCGTTCAGACCGTCGGCGAAGGGGAAGAATCCGTCGCTCGCGCAGGCGGCGCCGCGGCCGTGGTCGTGCGCGCGGTGCGCCGCGATTTGGACGGCGCTCACGCGGTTCGTCTGGCCGGCGCAGATCCCGCGCGAGACGCCGTCGCGCGCGAGCACGACGCCGTTGGACTTCACGTGGCGCACGACGTCCCAGGCGAACGCGAGGTCGCGCCACTCCGCATCGGTCGGCGGGCGTTTCGAGACGACGGTCCAGCGTTCGGGCGCGGCTTGCGGATCGTCGTCTTCGGCGAGGATGCCGCCGAGCGCGCTGCGGACGCGCAGTTCGGCGGCGATCTTCTCCGGCGCGCCGGATCGGTAGCGCATGATGCGCAGGTTCTTCTTTTTGCGCAGACGTTCGAGCGCATCGTCGTCGAAGTCGGGTGCGGCGACGATCTCGAGGAAGAAGCCGGCGAGCTGCTCGGCGGCAGCGAGATCGAGGGCGCGATCCACCGCGATGATCCCGCCGTAGGCGGAGACCGGATCGGCGGCGAGCGCTTCGCGAATCGCGTCGGCGGCACCGGGGCGTTCGGCCACGCCGCAGGGGACCGTGTGTTTCACGATCGCGGCGCGGACGAGGGTCTTCGGCGGGCTTGCGGGGACGCTTGCGGGCGGCGCTTCGACAAGCTCGGCGTGACGGGGTCCGGCGACGTCAATGCGTTCCGGGGGGCGGGCGCGGACGAGGAGGCGGAGCGTTGCGTCGAGGTCGAGGAGGTTGTTGTAGGAGAGGGCTTTGCCGCCGAGCTGTTCGGGGAGCTGCGCTTCGCGGGCGAGATAGAAGGCGGCGCGGTCCTGCGGGTTCTCGCCGTAACGCAGCGGCTGTTCGATCGGGATGGTGAGCGCGAGCGAGCCGGGGAGTTCCGTCGCGACGAGCCCGGATTCGAGGTAGCGCGCGATCGCGCTGTCGTACTCCGCGGTGCGTTCGAACGCCATCGTCGCGTAGCGGCGGCGCGTCCCGGGATCGAGGCCGCCGCGATCGAGCGCGGCGACGAACGTGTCGTACTGCGCCGGATCGCTCAGCACGCTGACGTGATCGAAGTTCTTCGCCGCGGCGCGCAGCAGCGAGACGCCGCCGATGTCGATCTGCTCGATCGCTTCCTGCAGCGTCGCGCCCTCGTCGGCGACCGTCGACTCGAACGGATAGAGGTTCGCGACGACGGTCGAGATCGTCGGGATATGATGCGCTTCGGCCTCGGCGACGTGCGCCGGGTTCGCGCGATCTTTGAGAATCCCGCCGAAGACGTTGGGGTGCAGCGTTTTGACGCGGCCGTCGAAGAGCGCCGGATAGCCGGTGAGTTCGCCGACGTCGTGCGCGTCGACGCCGTGCTCGCGCAAGTGCGCGCGCGTCCCGCCGGTCGCGTAGAGCGGAACGCCGCGCTCGGCGAGCGCGCGCGCGAGCGCGACGATGCCGGTGCGATCGTAGACCGAGATCAGCGCGGCGCCGCCGGACTGTGGCACGATCAGACCGCGGCCGGTTCGAGGATCGCGTCGCTGGGCGGAGTGACGGGACGTTCGTCGAGCGTCGCGCTGATGATCGAGCTGACGCCCGGCTCCTGCATCGTCACGCCGTACATGCGCTGCGCGAGCTCCATAGTTTTCTTGTTGTGGGTGACGATGAGCATCTGCGCGGTGTGCGAGACGTCGCGGATCTTCGTCGAGAGGCGTTCGACGTTGGCGTCGTCGAGCGCCGCATCGACCTCGTCGAGCAGGTAGAACGGCGACGGCTTCACCGCGATCAGCGCGAAGATCAGCGCCGACGCGGTCATCGCGCGCTCGCCGCCGGAGAGCGCCGCCAGGTTGGTGAGTTTCTTGCCCGGCGGCTGGACCGCGATCTCGATCCCGGTCTCGCTGAGGTTGTCGGGGTTCGTCTGCCACATCTCGGCGCGGCCGCCGGGGAAGAGCTGGGCGAACACCTCGCTGAAGCGCGCCTTCACCGCGTCGAACGTCTCGTTGAACTGCACCTGGCACGACATCTCGATCTCCGCGATCGTCGCCAGCAGCGTCTCGCGTGCTTGATGGAGATCGGCCATCTGCTCGCGCAGAAACCGCTCGCGCTCGGTCAGCTCGTCGCGATCGGCCTCGGCGTTGAGGTTGACGTTGGCCTGCAGGCGCACGAGCTCTTCGCGCAGGCGCGGAAGTTCCTCGACGACTTCGGCCGGCTCGCCGGCGTAGCGCGCGAGCACGTCCTGCTGCTCGTCCTCGGAGGCGGGGTTCTGCGCGAACGACTGCTGCAGCATCCCGAGTTCCGCATCGATCTCGGCGAGGCGGCGGCGGCCGGACTCGCCCGCGGCGGTCGCTTCGCGGTCTTCCGCTTGCGCGATCCGCTCGTCGGCCTCGCGCTGGTTCGCCTGATCGGCGGTCGACTCGCGCTCCTTGCGCGCCGTCTCGACGGCACGGTCGGCGGTCGCGACGCGCTCGCGCGACGCGGCGAGCATCCCTTCGAGCGCGGCGGTCTGACCGCGCAGCGACTCGAGTTCGTGCAGCATCGTCTCGCGCGCCGCGCCGGCGCGTTCGGCATCGGCGTCGAGCAGGCCCAGCCGGGTCACGGCGCCTTCGCGCTCGGCGGAGAGGCCGGCGATCTGCTCGCGCAGCGCGCTGGCCGCCGCGACGACCTCGCTCTGCTCCGCTTCCACCGCCGCGATGCGCTCGCGCGCCGCGGCAAGCTGCGTTTCGAGCGCGGTGCGCTGTTCGCGCAGGTCGACGTGATCGTCGGCGACGCGCTCGAGCGCGTGGAGGCGCGAGAGGACGTCGTCGCGCGTCGCGCCGAGCGTCGCGCGATGCGCTGCGGCCGCGGCGACGGCGGCATCGAGGCGTTCGATCTCGACGGTGAGCCCCTGCAGCTGCGTGCGCACGTCGCGCAGGGCGACCTCGGCGTGGCTCGCGAGCTTCGTCGCCTCGTCGCGTTCGGCGGCGGCGGCGTCGAGTTCGGCCTTCGCCGCGAGCCCGTCGCGTTCGATCTGCTCCATCCGCGCGCGCAGCTCCGGCACGTGTTCGCGCAGGCGCTCGGCTTGGGCGCGCCGTGCCAGGATCGAGCGCTCTTTGCGGAAGCGGCCGCCGGTGATCGCGCCGCCGCCCATGATCTGATCGCCCTCGAGGGTGACGATCGAGTCGCGGAAGCCCTCGCCGCGCGTCAGCGCGATGCCCGTGCGCAGTTCGTCGACGACCAGGATCCGGCCGACCAGGAACGCGACGATCCCGCGATAGCGCGGCTCGGCGCGCACGAGCGTGTGCGCGTAGCCGATCACGCCCGGGCGGCCGCGCAGTGAACCGAGCTCGCGGCCTTCGCGCTGCGCGAGCGTGTCGAGCGGGAGGAACGTCGCGCGGCCGAGTTCGCGTTCGCGCAGGTACGCAACGGCCGCCTCGGCATCTTCCGACGTCTCGGCGATGATGTTCGAAAGTCCGCCGCCGAACGCGACGTCGAGCGCGCGCGCGTACTGCTCGTCGGTGGAGATCAGGTTCGAAACGACGCCGTGCAGTCCGAGCAGGTGGCCGCGCTGCGAGGCTTCGACGACCGCGCGCGTCCCGTGCGCGTGCCCTTCCAGCGCGGCTTCGAGTTCTTCGATCGTGTGCAGGCGCGATTCGGCGCCGGCGAGTTCGGAGGTTAGGTCACGGTGCGCGCGCTGGAGTTCGGCGACACGCGCCGCGGCCTGCTCGCCGCGTTCGCGTGTGACGCGCGCGCGCTCGTGCTGGGCCGCGACTTCGGCTTCGTACTTCTCGACCAGCGCTTCGCGCTCGCCGAAGCCGCCGCGCGCGCTCTGCGCGGCGTGCGCGTGCGCGTCGCGATCGGCGATCGCGGCGCTGTGCTCGCGCTCGAGCCGCTCGATCTCGGCGCGCGCGCTGTGAATCTGCGCGCGGCGTTCCGCTTCGCTCGCCGCCTGCTCCGCGGCGAGCGCTTCGACGGCGCGCAGCTCCTGGTAGACCGCATCGAGCGCGCCGCGCGCGTCGGCGACGGCGGCCGAGGCGGCGAGTTCGCGCTCCCGCGAGCCGTCGGTCTGCGCGGTGAGCGGCGCGAGCCGTTCGTCGAGCGTGACGACCTGCTGGCGCAGGGTGACGCGTTCGGCCTCGACACGTTCGCGATCGGCGACGACCGCCGACGACTGCCGTTCGAGCCCGTCGCGCCGCGCGACCGCGGCGGCGAGATCGGCTTCGATCCGCGACAGCTCGGCGCGCGCCGCTTGCGCGTCGGCGCGGTGCTTGTCGAGGTCGAGTTCGAGCGTATACAGCGTCTCGCGCAGCGCGGCGAGCTGCGCGCCGAGCTGGGCCGCGCGCGCGGCTGCGGCGGCGCGCCGGTTTTCGTGCGCGTCGAGTTCGGCGGCGACGCGTTCGCGCTCGTCTCGGCGCGTCGCCGAGGCGCGCAGGAACGAGAGGATCTCGAGATCGCGCACGCGCGCCGTCACCTTGCGGTAGCGCTTCGCGCGGCGCACCTGCGCGTCGAGCTCCGGGACGCGGCGTTCGAGTTCGGCGATGAGATCGTTGACGCGGATCGCGTTCTGCTCGGTCGCATCGAGCCGGCGCAGCGCTTCGTTCTTGCGCGCGAGGAACTTGCCGATCCCGGCGGTCTCTTCGAAGAGCGCGCGGCGTTCGGTCGGCTTCGACGAGAGGATCGCGTCGATCTGGCCTTGCGAGACGATCGCATAGGATCCGGGACCCAGACCCGTCCCCATCAAGAGCTCGTGCACGTCGCGAAGGCGCACCTGCTCGCGGTTGATGTAGAACTCCGACTCGCCGGCGCGGTAGGCGCGGCGCGTGATCTGCAGTTCGTTGTAGTCCAGGTGCAGCTGGTGGTCGTGATTGTCGAACGTCAGCGAGACTTCGGCCATCCCCAGCGGCTTGCGGTGCTGGTTGCCGGCGAAGATGACGTCTTCCATCTTCTGCGAGCGCAGGCTGCGCGATGACTGCTCGCCCAGCACCCAGCGGATCGCGTCGACGAGGTTCGACTTTCCCGAGCCGTTCGGGCCGACGACGGCGGTCGTGCCGTCGTGGAACTCGAGCGTGGTCGCTTCCGCGAACGTCTTGAAGCCGAAAACTTTGAGCGATTTGAGGCGCACGACTTAGGTGGGAGCTCCGGGCTCGGGCGTACGGGGACGGCGCGGGCGGCGGCTGCGGTTGATCGAGATGACGCGCCCGTCGTCGTTCGACGCGCTCGCCGCCGCGCTCCCCGCAGGATGGCGAGCGCGCAGCGTCGAGAGCGCCATCGCCGCGGCACTCTGCTGCGCCGCCTTCTTCGAGCCGCCGATCCCCTCGCCGAGGATCTCGTCGCCGATGCGCACCTGCGAGGTGTAGCGCCGGTCGTTGGGCGGTCCCTCCGCGCGCTCGAAATACAGCGGCGTCACGCGCAGCACCGCTTGCGCGAACTCCTGCAGATCGGTCTTCGGATCGCGGTCGCCCGCGTCGCGCTTGTCGACCGCCGCGAAGTGCTCTTTTTCGAGAAACGCGAGCACGCGATCGAGATCGCTGGCCGCGTAGAGCGCCGCCAGAAACGCTTCGAACGCGTCGGCGAGGATGCTCTCGTTCCCCTGCGCGCCGGCGCGATCCATCCCCATCCCGAGCACGACCAGATCGGGAAAACCCAGCCGGCGCGCCGTCACGGCGCACGACGTGCCGCTGACGAGGTTCGCTTTGCGCCGCGTCAGCAGCCCTTCGGACGCATCGGGATATTTCGTCATCAGCCAGCGCGATGCGGCGAAGCCGAGGATCGCGTCGCCGAAAAACTCGAGCCGCTCGTTCGAGGTGAGCGACTGTTCCTTGCCCGCGCTCGCATGGACGAACGCGCTCTCGATCGCCGCCGGATCGAGGGTGGGAACGCCCGCGGTTTTCAGCAGCGCCCGCAGCCGGGCACGCCGCCTCTCGCCGGCCATCGCGCTACGGCTCGTGCTTCGCAAACACGACCGACGTGTTGTGGCCGCCGAAACCGAAGCCGTTGCTCATCGCGATGCGCAGCTCGGGCGCTTTGCGCGCGACGTTGGGGACGTAATCGAGCGTGCACCCGGGATCGGGGACTTCGTAGTTGGTGGTCGGCGGGATGATCCCGTCCTGCAGCGCGAGGACGCACGCGATCCCTTCGATCGCGCCGGCGGCGCCGAGCAGGTGGCCGTGCATCGACTTCGTCGAGGAGACCGCCAGACCGGCGTGCGCGTGCGCGCCGAAGACGCGTTCGATCGCCTGCGACTCCGCCAGGTCGCCGAGCGGCGTCGAGGTGCCGTGCGCGTTGATGTAGCCGACCGATTCGGGGGCAACCCCGGTACGCTCGAGCGCGCGGCGCATCGCCAGGATCACGCCGCGCGATTCCGGATCGGGCTGCGCGATGTGGTACGCGTCGGCCGATTGACCGTAGCCCAGGAGTTCGGCGTAGATCGTCGCGCCGCGCTGCAGCGCGAACTTGCGCTCCTCGAGCACGAGGATCCCCGCGCCTTCGCCGAGCACGAACCCGTCGCGCTCTTTGTCGAACGGACGCGACGCGTGCGCGTAGTCGTCGTTGCGCGTCGACATCGCTTTCATCGAGCAGAACCCGCCCATCGCGGTCGGAATGACGGTCGCTTCGCTGCCGCCCGTCACCACCGCGATCGCGTCGCCGAGCACGATCTTGTCGTACGCGGTCGCGAACGCGTCGTTCGCCGACGCGCAGGCGCTCGACACCGCGAAGATCGGCCCTTTGAGCCCGTAGGTCATCGAGACCTGCGCCGACGCCGCGTTCGCCATCAGCATCGGGACGAAGAACGGCGAGATGCGATCCCACTTCTGACCCGGCCCGACTTCGAACGTCGTGTTCTCGACGGTGATGATCCCGCCGATCCCGGTGCCGACGATCGCGCCGACCTGCTCGCGCACGTCCGGATCCTCGGGCAAGTTCGCATCGGCCATCGCTTCGCGCGCGGCCGCGAGCGCAAATTGCGCGTAGCGGTCCATGCGGCGCGCGTCGCGGCGCCCGAACAGCGCGTCGGGGTCGAAGCCCTTCACTTCGGCTGCGATCTTGGTGGTCAGTTTTCCGGGCTCGAAGGCGGTGATCGGTCCGACTCCGCTGCGCCCGGCCTGCAGCGCTTCCCAAAAGGCGGCGCGGGAATTGCCGAGCGGGGTGATGGCCCCCATGCCCGTGATGACGACGCGGCGTTTCTCCAAAACGCAATCCGGTTCGGAACCCGCACAGGCGACCCTCCCGCCCGTGGAACAGGCGCAAGCCGGCGCGGTAGAGTGAACGCATGACGCCGCGCGCCTACCCGCCCGGACCCTCCACGCTGGAAGCGATCCGCGGGATGGCGGCCGGCGGCGACCTCTCGCGGATCCCGGGCTTCCTCGACGCGACCGCGCAGCGCTTCGGCCCGATCGCGAGCTGGCGGATGCCGCGCGGCCGATTCTGGTTTCTCGACGACGCCGCATCGATCGAAGAGCTGCTCACGGCGAGCGGCTTCGACGTGGTGAAAGGCCGCGGTCTGCGCCGCATGCGCCGCCTTCTCGGCGTGGGTCTGCTCACCAGCGACGAGCCGCTCCATCTGCGCCAGCGGCGGCTGGTCCAGCCGGCGTTTCACCGCGAGCGGATCGCCGGTTATGCCGCGACGATGATCGATCTGAGCCGTCAGGCCGCGGAGTCGGTGCGGCCAGGCGAGACCGTCGACGTCGCGGCGCTGATGAACCGGCTCGCGCTGCGGATCGCGGCGGCGACGCTGTTCTCGGCCGACGTCGATGACGACGCCGACGCGATCGGCGCCGCGGTCACCGAAGCGATGGACGTCTTCCCGGCCTCGCTCTCGGCGTTCGGCGAGCTCCTCGATCACCTGCCGTTCCATCCGGCGACGCGGCGCTTCACCGCCGCGCGCGCCCAACTCGACGCCGTGATCTTCCGGCTGGTGCGCGAGCGGCGCGCCGACGGGATCGACCGCGGCGACCTGCTCTCGATCCTGCTCTCTTCGACCGACGAGGAGGGCGCCGCGATGCCGGACGACCTCGTCCGCGACGAAGCGCTCACGCTGCTCCTGGCCGGCCACGAGACGACCGCGAACGCGCTGGCGTGGGCCTGGGACTTCCTCTCCCGCGACGCGGAGGTCGCGGCGCGGCTCGGCGCCGAGCTCGACGCGGTGCTCGGCGACCGCGACCCCGTCGCCGCAGACTATCAGAACCTGCGCTACGCCCGCGACGTGATCGCGGAGACGATGCGCCTGCGGCCGCCGGCCTGGATCCTCGGACGCCGGGTGATCCGGCCGTTCCGGCTCGGCGCCTGGACCCTCCCGCCGGGATCGGTCGTGCTGGCCTCCCAGCTCGTCACCCACCGCAACCCGCGCTATTGGAAGGAACCCGACGCGTTCCGGCCCGAGCGCTGGTCGACCGGCGAGACCGAGACGCTCCCGCGCTACGCGTACTTCCCGTTCGGCGGCGGGAACCGGATCTGCATCGGCGAGAGCTTCGCCTGGACC
The DNA here is from genome assembly GCF_027923555.1 of Vulcanimicrobium alpinum. Taxonomy (GTDB): domain Bacteria; phylum Vulcanimicrobiota; class Vulcanimicrobiia; order Vulcanimicrobiales; family Vulcanimicrobiaceae; genus Vulcanimicrobium; species Vulcanimicrobium alpinum. The sequence continues at coordinate 3,433,695 of NZ_AP025523.1, forward strand.
GAGGCGGTGCTGGTGCTGGCGACGCTCGCGCGGAGGCTCCGCTTCGAGGCGATCGACCGTTCCCCGGTCCCGCTCGATCCGCTGGTCACCCTGAGGCCCGGGCGCCCGCTGCGGATGCGGGCGGTCCCGGTGCGGCCGGTTCCGGCTCCGGCCTAGGCGCTTGAACTCGCTGGGGGTATCGGGTATACTCCACCGGCTATGTTCCGGTTCGACCTCCAGCTTTTCGCGTCCAAGAAGGGCGCGGGCTCCACGCGCAACGGGCGCGATTCGAACGCCCAGCGCCTGGGCGTGAAGCGCTACGGCGGCGAGCACGTGATCCCCGGCAACATCATCGTGCGCCAGCGCGGGACGCACTTCCACCCCGGCCAGGGCGTGATGATCGGGAAGGACCACACGATCTTCGCCGTCGTCGCGGGTCAGGTCACCTTCACCGCGTCGAAGAACCGCAAGCACGTCAACGTCGTGCCGGCGGCGGTCTGATCGCGCGCGCCGTTCCGTCCGCCAGCGAAGAGAGCCGCCGCGCGGCTCTTTTTTGTTTTCCGTAGATGCAGTTCATCGACGAGGCGACGATCGGCGTCGCCGCGGGGAAGGGCGGCGACGGCATCGTCGCGTGGCGCCGCGAGAAATACGTCCCGAAAGGCGGGCCGGCCGGCGGTGACGGCGGCCGCGGCGGCGACGTCGTGCTGCTCGCCGATCCTGAACTCGGAACGCTCGTCGACTTCCGCTTCAAGAAACAGTTCGCCGCCGATTCCGGCAAAGCGGGCTCGACCTCGAACAAGTCCGGCAAAGCGGGCGACGATCTGATCGTGCGCGTCCCCGTCGGGACGCTCGTCACGCGCACCGAGATCGACGGCGAGGGCAACCGCGGCCATTCGCGGCTATTCGCCGACATGAGCACGCCCAACGAGCGCGTGCGCGTCGCGAAAGGCGGACGCGGAGGCCTCGGCAACCAGCACTTCGCGACGGCCGCGCGGCAGGCGCCGCGCTTCGCGTACAACGGCGAACCCGGCGAACGCTGCGAGCTCAAACTCGAGTTGAAGCTGCTCGCCGACGCCGGGATCCTCGGGCTGCCGAACGCCGGGAAGTCGACGCTCCTCTCGGTGGTGAGCGCGGCTCGGCCGAAGATCGCCGACTATCCGTTCACCACGCTCGACCCGCAGCTCGGCGTCGTGCGCGTCGCGGAGTTCGAGTCGTTCGTGATGGTCGACGTCCCGGGCCTGATCGAAGGCGCGCACGAAGGCGCGGGTCTGGGCGATCGTTTTCTACGGCACGTCGAGCGCACGCGCGTGCTGGTGCATCTCATTGCGGGCGACAAATCCGTCGACGAGGTGCTGGCCGACAAAGCGACGATCGAGAACGAACTGCGCGCGTGGAACGCTGCGCTGCTCGACCGGCCGACGATCGTCGTCATCACCAAGCTCGATCTCCCCGACGCGCGCGCGACCTACGAAGCGCTGCGCGAGACGATCCCCGGTGTGCGCGGGATCTCCGCGGCGACCGGCGAGGGCGTGCAAGAATTGATCTACGCGACATGGGAGACGATCCGCGCGACGCCGCTCCCCGCTGTCGCGCAGCCGGAGCCGGCGCAGATCCAGCTGAGCGCAGACGAGCCGTTCGAGATCCGCAAAGAAGAGGGGATCTTCGTCGTCAGCGGCGAGCGCGTCGAACGGCTCGCGAACATGACCGACTTCGATTCCGACGAAGCGCTGGCGCGCTTCGAGCAAATCCTCGCGAAGATGGGCGTCGACAGGAAGCTGCGCGAGCTCGGCGTGCAGGAAGGCGATACGGTCCGCATCGCCGGCGTCGAGTTCGACTACAGCTGAGCGGGATGCGCATCGGCGTCTTCGGCGGGTCGTTCGATCCCGTGCACAACGGTCATCTGTTCGTCGCGGAGGCGGTGCGCGAGGCATCGGGACTCGACCGCGTGCTCTTCGTGCCGACGCGCGAGGGGAAGCACTACCGCGACGGTGCGATGAGCGCGACGCCCGACGATCGCGCACAGATGATTCGCCTCGCAATCGCAGCCAACGTCGCGTTTGCACTCGACGAGAGCGATCTCGGCCCCGAGGCGACCGGTTATACCGCCGACTTGCTGCCGCGTCTGCAGGCGCGCTACCCCGATGCGACGCTGACCTTCATCGTCGGCGCCGACTCGCTCGTGCGTTCGCGCTGGCAGCGGCTCGACGAGGTGCTCGACCTCGTCGACGAGTTCGTCGTCGCGCCGCGCGGTGAGGTGACGCACGCCGACATCGACGCGTCGCTCGACGACGTCTCCGCGTCGCGGCGCGCGAAGGTGCGCGAGCTCGACCTGCCGCTCGTTGCCGAGTCGGCGACGCTGATCCGCGAACGGCTCGCGGGCGGCCGCAGCGTGCGCTATCTGATCCCCGAATCCGTCTACCGTTACATCGAAGAGCGAGGATTGTACCGACGATGACGACGACCAGCTTTGCGGTCGATGCGGCGCTGGGCGGCGTCCCCGCGCGCGAACTCGCCGCGACGTACGGCACGCCGCTGTTCGTGATCGACCTCGACGTCTTCGACCTCGAAGTCGACCGCGTCGTGCGGTCGTGCGCGCCGCACGGCATCACGGTCGGTTACGCGGCGAAAGCATTTCTGTGCGCCGCCCTCGCCGAACACCTCGCGGCGACGCCCTTACGCCTGGACGTCTGTTCGCTCGGGGAGCTGGTGACCGCCGAGCGCGGCGGCTTCCCCGCCGAACGCATGTATTTTCACGGCTGCGGGAAGACCGCGGAGGAGCTGCAGGCGATCGTCGATCGTCGCGTCGCGTTCGACGTGATCGACAACGACGAAGAACTCGCTCGGCTCGCGGCGATCACGTCGCCCGCCGACCCGGTCGACGTCATGCTGCGGATCAACACCGGGATCGAAGCGCACACCCACGCCTTTATCCGCACCGGCGGCGAGAACACGAAATTCGGTTTTGCGCTGGCGGCTGCGCCGGCGGCGTTCGCGCGGATCGCCGCCCTCCCGCAACTGCGGCTGATCGGCCTGCACGGCCACATCGGCTCGCAAATCGCCGAGACCGCGCCGTTCGTCGCCAATCTCGACGAACTGCTCGGCCTCGCGCGGATCGCGCGCGCGAGCGGCCACCCGGTCGCTGAGATCATCTGCGGGGGCGGGATCGGCGTCGAGGAAGGCCCCGACGATCCGCGTCCGGTCGACATCGACGAACTGACCGCGGCGCTCGAGGGTCGCGCGCGAGGGACCGGCCTGCGGCTCGCGGTGGAGCCCGGCCGGGCCGTGATCGCGCGCGCGGGCTCGTCGCTGTACCGCGTCATGGCCGTGAAAACGCAGGGGCGGCGGCGCTTCGTCATCGTCGACGGCGGGATGGCCGACAACCCGCGCCCGCTCCTCTACGGCGCGCGGCATCTCCCCGAGGTCGTCGCGGCGCGCGCAGCAGGCCCCGACGAACCGGCGACGCTGGCCGGTCGGTCGTGCGAAAACGACGAGATGGGAGACTACGTGCTGCCGCGCGATCTCGCCGCCGGCGACCTCATCGCGCTGCGCATCACCGGCGCCTATACGTACAGCATGGCGAGCAACTACAACCGCTTCGGCCGGCCCGCCGTCGTGTTCGTGCGCGACGGTCATCATCGCCGCGTGATCCGTGCCGAGACCGCCGACGACGTGATGCGGCTGGACGTCGTGTGACCCGGACCGCCGTTTCGCACGGATTTTTGCGAGAAACGTTGTCATCGTGCGCGCCGATCCGTACACTCATTGCATCGCACACCTCGAACGGCTCGAACACGCAGCACTGGCAAGCGCATCACCACGGCGACGCGAGCTACTCGCGTCGCTTGGTTTGCGCGTGTCGGTCATCGCAAGCGAGTACGTCGAAACGCCGCTCCCCGGCCGCACCCCCGCCGAACTTGCAGCCGAACACGCGTACGGGAAGGCGATGGGGGCGCATGCCGACGGTCTGATCGTCGCCGCCGACACGGTCGTCGATCGCGACGGCGTCGCGCTGGGCAAGCCCGCCGGGATCGACGAGGCGCGCGCGATGCTGCGCAGCCTCGCCGGCCGCTGGCACGAGGTCCACACGGCGTTCGTCCTGCGCGATGACCGACACGGCGCACATGTTGCGCAAACGGTTACGACGCGGGTCCGTTTTGCCGAATTGGATGAGGTGACGATCGACGCTTACGCCGCGTCGGGCGACGGCCTCGACAAAGCGGGCGCTTACGGGATCCAGGGGTTTGCCGCGACGCTGGTCGAGCGGATCGACGGCGATTATTTCACCGTGGTGGGCTTCCCGCTCGCCGCCTTCGCCCGGGCCCTGCCGCGCCTGGGGTATTCGCTGGCGCCGCGGGCGCGCGCCGAGGTAGCCGCATGAGCTTGGCGGGATCGGTCCGAGCAACGTTCAGCCCCGATATCGGGATCGATCTGGGCACCGCCAACACCGTAGTGTACTCGCACGACGAAGGCGTTCTCATCAGCGAGCCCTCGGTCGTCGCCTATCGCACCAGCGACGACGCGGTCGTCGCAATCGGTCAGGCGGCGAAGGAACTCGACGGCCGCGCGCCCGGCCGGATCCGGGTGGTGCACCCGCTGCGCGGCGGAACGATCTCCGATTTCCGCGGGGCGCACGCGCTCGTCAAAACCGTCGTCGACCGCGCGCTCGCCTCGCGCACGCGCATCGCTCCACGCGTCATCGCGTGCGTCCCGGGCTGCGCGACCGATATCGAATGCAAGGCGGTCGAGGAAGCGATTCGCGCCGCAGGCCCGCGCATCACGACGTTCGTGCCGCAGGCGGTCGCCGCCGCGGTCGGGGCGGGGCTCGACATCATGGGTACCACGCCGCGTATGGTGATCGATATCGGCGGCGGGACGACCGAGATCGCCGTGCTGGTCCTCGGCGGCGTCGTCGCGATGCACTCGATCAAGATCGGCGGCGACACGTTCGATGAAGCGATCGTCGCGCGGCTGCGCCGCGAATATTTCGGAATCGGACCGCTCACCGCCGAGCGGCTGAAGATCGAACGCGGCTACGCCGGCCGAGCGCCGGGCCGCGAACCGTATTCGGTGAGCGGGACGAACATGGCGGCGCTGCGGCCCGGAAAGCGGTTCGTCGACGAGACGCTGGTCGGCGAGGCGATGGCCGACGGGATCGACAAGATCGCGCGCGCCGCCTGGTCGATTCTCGAAGCGACACCGCCCGATCTCGCCGGCGAACTGCTCGAAGCGGGGATCGTCCTCACCGGCGGCGGCGCACTTATCCCGGGATTCGCAGGCGAGATCGGTGCACGCACGAACGTCCCGACAACGGTCGCGGACGATCCGCTCGGCTGCGTCGCCCGCGGCGCCGGCGAGATTCTGGCGTCGCCCGGTCTGCTCGAACGGTTGCGGCCGCATGCGGACCGGCTGACGAGGTGGTACCAATCTTTACGTATCGGGATGAGAGAAAGCTATTCGCGGTAGTCGGCGCCGTCATCGTCGCCGCACTGCTCGCGCTTCTCCAACTCGACTACGCCCGTAACGGCCGCACCTCGCCGATCACGGTCATCGTTACCTCGGTGACCGCGTTCGTGCAGACCGCGATCGCGTGGGTGACCGGCGGCGTGCGCGGAGGCGTCGACACCGTCGTGCGCACGCCGGGACTCGCGAGCGAGAACGCACGCCTGCGCGCGGAGAACACGCTGCTGCGCACCCGCAACGACGAGCTGCTCGAACGTCTCGCGCGCGTCCCCGCGGCCGCGGACCTTGCCGATGCGAAATTCGCGCACCCCGACGGGATCGAAGCGACCGTGATCGGTTACGATCCCGAAGCGGCGACGCACGTGCTCACGATCGATCGCGGTGCGAAGGACGGCGTGCGCCGCGATGCCGGCGTCGTCACCGGTGCGGGCGTCGTCGGACGCATCGTCGAGGTCGCGCCGCTTTCGTCGAAGGTGCTGGTCGTGACCGACGCGACCTCGAAACTTCCCGCCGTGGTCCAGCGCGGACGCTGGTGGGCGATCGGCGTCGGCACGTCGACGCGCGTCAAACTGCAGTACGTCTCGCAGGACGCGAAGCTGCGTCCGGGCGACCGCATCGTCACCGGCGAAGGCCGCTCGTTTCATGCCGGCGTGCTGATCGGCCGCATCGTGCAGGTGGAACCCGTCAACGCCGGCGCGCTCGACCAGAGCGCGATCGTGCAGCCCGCCGTCGATCTCTCGGCCCTCTCGCGTGTCCTCGTTCTCCCGCAGAAGTAGGTATCGCAGCGTCGAGCTGACGGTCGGGCCGGCATATGGGCCCGTGCTCGGCTGGACCGCGCTGCTCGCGCTGGCGCAGACGACGCTCGTGCCGCTCGTCGCGTTTCGCGGCGCGGTGCCGTCGCTCGTCACGATCGCCGTCGTGTTGTACGCGGTGCGCACCGGCGCGCGCCGGGGCGCGATGCTCGCGATCCCGGCCGGCTTGCTCGAAGACATCTTCGCCGGGACGGGCGGCGCGTGGACGCTCGGGACGACGATCGTCGCCCTGCTCGCCGGCGGCATCTCGCGCCGCATGTTCGCGGACGGCTGGTTCGCGCCGGCGGTGCTGTGCGGGCTCGCGGTGCTCTTGCGCGATCTGCTGTTCTGGACCGTGATGCGGATGGAAGGCTTCCCAGCCGGCTTCGCCGTCGCGCACCTGCACACGTCGCTGTGGCGCGCGCTGTTCACGTCGCTCGTCGCGTTCGTATGGCTGATCGTGCGCGGCCGGCTCGTCGTCGACAAGACGACCGTGGAGCGCTGGGGATGAGCGCCGCCGGAGCTCCCGTCGAGCGTCCGCTCCCGCGGATCGCCGGCTTTCTCGGCGTGCTGCTGATCGCGCTGATCGCGATCGTCGCGCGGCTGGCGCAGGTCCAGCTCGTGCAGGGCGGCGAGTTCGCGGCCGCGGCGCGCGCCAACCAAATCGAGGTGATCCCGATCGCCGCGCCGCGCGGACTCATCGTCGACCGTCACGGCACCGTTATGGTGCGGTCGCGGCCGTCGTTCGTCTGCGCGCTGATCCCGTCCGAAATCACCGACATCGACAAGACGCTCGCGATGCTCGCCGACGTGCTGCGCGTTCCGGCCGCGACGCTGCAGCACCGTCTGCTCCATCACCACAACATCAACTACAAGAACTTCGACGAGGTGCGCACGTACGAACCGTACGGGCCGGTGATCCTCGCCAGCGATCTCACCGCGGTGCAGATGGCGCGGCTCGCCGAGGCGCAGAGCGATCTTCCCGGCGTCGACATGGAAGAGCAGCCGGTGCGCAACTACCCCTACGGCAAAGAGGGCGCGCACATCTTCGGTTATGTCGGCGTGATCGACGAAGACGAGTACGCGAAACGCAAACGGCTGGGCTACTCGCCCAACGACGTCGTCGGCAAGGACGGGCTCGAGAACGCCTACGACCGCTGGCTGCACGGCCGCGCGGGCGGCGAGCAGGTCGAGGTGAACGCCTCCGGTGCGCTCGTGCGGCGGCTCAAACCGCTCGACTCGATCCCCGGCGACACGCTGGTGACGACGATCGACTGGAAGCTTCAGCGCAGCGTCGAGAAACACTTGGGGAAGATGCTCGCCAAGTGGGGGAAAGCGCGCGGCCAGCGGCTCTCGGGCGCGGTCGTGGTACTCGATCCGTACAACGGCAGCGTCCTTGCGCTCGCATCGATGCCGGCCTTCGATCCCAACGCGTTCGCGACGCCGATCGACACGAAACGCTACAACGCGCTGCTCGGCGACAAGCTCAACCCGCTCTACGACCGCGCGATCGGCGCGGCGTCGCCGAGCGGTTCGACGTTCAAGATGGTGACCGGGTCGGCCGCGATCTCGAGCGGGGTGATCGCGCCGCATCAGGTGCTCTATGATTCCGGTGCGTGGTCGTGCTATGGGACCACGTTCGTCGACATCGCCGCCGGCGGGATCGGCTCGACCGGGTTCGAGCACGCGCTCGCGGCATCGTCGGACGGGTATTTCTATCAGCTCGGCTGGCGGCTGAAAAACGAGCGGCTGCGCTATTACGCGACGCAGTATGGGCTCGGATCGAAACTCGGGATCGATCTCCCCGGCGAGTATCCGGGCAACTGGCCGACCGAGGAGTGGGTGCAGGCGACGTTCGGCAAGGGCTACCACCTCGAGCCGAGCGACGCATGTCAGCTTGCGATCGGACAAGGATCGATGCAGGCGACGCCGCTGCAGATCGCCAGCGTCGCTGCGACGGTGATCAACGGCGGGACGCTCTACCGCCCGCATCTCGTCTCCGAGATCCGCTCGCCGCGCGGCACGGTGCTCAAACGCTTCGATCACGAAGTGATCCGTCACGTCAACGTCTCGCAGGAAGCGCTGCGCGAAGTGCGTGAGGGGATGGCGCAGGTCACCAAGCCCTGGGGAACGGCGTCCGGGCTGGAGATTCCGGGCCTCACGTTCTCCGGCAAAACCGGAACCGCGGAGACCGAAGGCGGGAACGGGCCGAACACGACGTGGTTCGTCGCGTGGGCGCCGAGCAGCCATCCGAAGTTTGCGATGGCCGTCTACATGGAGAAATCCGGCGGCTACGGCGCATCGGTCGCCGCACCGGTCGCGCAGCACGTGATCGCCGACTACTTCGGGAAGAAGATCGAGCCGCTCTGAGGCGCTAGTCGAGCGCACCGTCGTTCCAGGTTCGACCGAACGGTCGCGAGAAACGACGAGCGTTCGTAACCCTCGCCCTCGCAGGTGTTCATGCCGACCGTCGCTCATCACGCAGACTACTTGTGCCAGGCCGTTGCGCGTCTCGGAAGCGAGAGCGCGTTCGAGGTGCTGGCCCGCGCCAAGGCGCTCGAAGCGCAGGGGCGGCGCGTGGTGCACATGGAGATCGGCGAACCCGACTTCGATACGCCCGAACACATCAAGCGCGCCGGCATCCGCGCGATCGAAGACAATTACAGTCACTACACGCCCTCGGCCGGGATCCCCGAGCTGCGCGACGCGATCGCCGACTACGCCTCACGCTTTCGCGGGCTCACGCCGGCGTACGCGCGGGAGAACGTCGTGGTCGGCGCCGGCGCGAAGCCGATCATCTGGAACCTGCTCTCCGCGATCCTCGATCCCGGCGACGAGCTCGTGTACGCCGATCCCGCCTACCCCGCATACGCATCCGCCGCGAGCTACCTGCAGGCGAAGCCGATCCCGGTCGCGCTGCTGGAGTCGCGCAACTGGCGCCTCGATCTCGACGAGCTCGCCGCGAAAGTCGGGCCGAAGACCAAAGCGATCGTCATCACCTCGCCGCACAACCCCACCGGCGGAGTACTGACGCGCGACGACCTCGAGCGGATCGCCGAGCTCGCGCAGCGGCACGGCGCGCTCGTCGTCTCCGACGAGATCTACTCGCGCAACATCTACGGGCCGACCTTCAACTCGATCGCGCAGCTCGACGGGATGCGCGAACGCACGATCATCGTCGACGGCTTCTCCAAAGCGTACGCAATGACGGGCTGGCGGCTGGGCTACTGCGTCGCACCCGAAGCGATCGCCAAGACGGTGACGCTGTTCAACAACAACACGTTCTCGTGCGTTGCGACGTTCGTCCAGCACGCCGGTATCGCCGCGCTCACCGGCGACGACGCGCCGATCCGGCGCATGAACGCGATCTTCCGCGAACGGCGCGATGCGATCGTCGCCGGCCTCAACGACGTGCCTGGCGTGAGCTGCACGCTCCCCGACGGCGCGTTCTATGCATTTCCCAACGTCTCACAGGTGACGCACGACGACCGCCATCTCGCGCAATGGCTACTGCAGGAATGCGGCGTCGCGTGCCTGGGCGGATCGAGCTTCGGAGCAGCGGGCGCCGGCTATCTGCGCTTCTCGTACGCCGCCTCGATCGACGACATCCGCTGGGCGGTCGCCCAAGTGCGCGAACACCTGCCCCGCTACGAGTCCCCCGCGCGCTGAGCGACGTGCTTCAGGGCGCGGGTTCGGTTTTCGCGAACGTCAGGTTGTAGGTGAAGAACACCGTCTCGCGACGGTAGCCCATCGCTTCGTAGAGGCGCTGCGCGCGCAGGTTGTCGACGGCCGTCGAGAGCGTCAGGCCGACCGCACCGCTCTCGCGCGCGAGCCGCTCCGCGCGCTCCAGCAGCGCCCGGCCCACGCCGTTGCGGCGCCGCTCCTCGACGACGTAGAGATCGTTGAGCAGCCACAGCGGGCCGGGCGCCGCATCCGTCGACGAGAACGCCGGATAGAGCTGGACGAAGCCCACCGCCTCGCCGTCCGGATCCTCGGCGACGAACAGCGCCGACTCGCCGCGCCGCAGCCGGTCGCCGACGAACGCCGCGGCGAGCCCCGGATCGGAACGCTGCTTGTAGAATACGCGGTAGGCGTCGAAAAGCGGAGCGACGATGTCGACATCTTCGACGCCGGCACGACGCACGACGAAGTCCACTGGCGCAGATCCGTTTCGGTCTCGCGCGCGCCTTCCTTCATCGTCCCGGCGCGGCGAAGGTCGCCGCGTTTCCCGAAATCGAACGAGCGAGAGCTATGGCCCGTCCCGTCGTCTTCTCCGGCATCCAGCCCACCGGTTCGATTCACATCGGCAACTACTTCGGCGCGATCAAACAGTGGGTGACCGGACAGGACGATGCGGAGAACATCTTCTGTCTGGTCGACATGCACGCGCTCACCGTCCCGCAGGACCCCGCCGCGCTGCGCGCTCAGATTCTCGAGACCGCGACGGTCCTGCTGGCGGCGGGGATCGATCCCGCGAAATCGCGGCTGTTCGTGCAAAGCGACGTGCGCGAGCACGGCGAGCTGACGTGGTATCTGTCGTGCGTCGCAGCGATGGGACAGCTCGGCCGCATGACGCAGTACAAGGAAAAATCCGAAGCGCAGCGCGGCGAAGTGCGCGTCGGCCTGTTCGCCTATCCGCTGCTGATGGCGGCCGACATCCTGCTGTATCGCACCACGCACGTCCCCGTCGGCGAAGACCAGAAGCAGCACATCGAGCTGACGCGCGATCTCGCGCAGCGCTTCAACGCGGCTTACGGCGGGGTGTTCGTCCTGCCCGAACCGGCGATCCCGGCGGCCGGAGCGCGGATCATGGGCCTCGACGATCCGACCAAGAAGATGTCGAAGAGCGTCGCCGGCTCGTATCACGCAATCCGCGTCCTCGATCCGCCCGAACAGATCCGCAAAGCGGTGATGTCCGCGCAGACCGACAGCGGCCGCGAGATTCGCATCGACCCCGCGCGTCCCGGCGTGACGAACCTGCTCGCGATCTACATGGCGGCGTCGGGCACGAGTGCCGCCGAGGCCGAGGCGCACTTCGCCGGCGCGCGCGGCTACGGCGACGTGAAAAAGGAACTCGTCGATCTGCTCGTCGAGACGCTGCGGCCGCTGCGCGAACGGTACGCCGAACTCGCGGCCGATCCGGCGACGGTGCACGAACTGCTGTGCGCCGGCGCCGACGCGGTGCGGCCGATCGCTCGCGCCACCGCCGATGCGGCGAAGCGCGCGATGGGCGTCGGAAGCTAGCGGACGAAGGCCTTCCGACGCGGTTTTCCGAGCGTACAGAGCGGGTCGCGTGCTGTTCTTGCACGCCCGGGTGGCGCGTGATAGTATCCACGCATAAAATCGACCGGTCTCGATCCCCGCGCGGTCCCGTCATCCGTGGCATCACCACACTCAGGTACTCGGCGAGTCGAAACCAGGCCAACCCGTAGGAGTCCACTCGCTTGTATACCGATGAACGGCTGACTTGCACCGATTGCGGTGCGGAGTTTGTTTTCAGCGCCGGCGAACAGCAATTCTTCGCGACGAAGGGTTTTCAGAACAAACCCAACCGCTGCCCGGACTGCCGCGCCGTGCGCAAGAGTGCGCGCGCGAACAGCGGCGGAATCTCCGGCGGATACGGCGGCGGCGGCGGGATGCGCGGCAGCGATCGCGCGTACGGCGGCGCGCGCGAGATGTACAGCGTGACCTGCAGCAGCTGCGGACAGCAGGCGGAAGTGCCGTTCCAGCCGCGCGGCGACAAGCCGGTATACTGCCGCGACTGCTTCCAGTCGCAGCGCTCGTACCGTTGAACTCGGCTTAGCGCGTCTCCGGCGCGACGCGCGTGCCCGCGAACAGCACGCCGTGCGCAATCGCGTCGGCGACGCGCGTGTGCGCGTGCACGATCGCATCGTCGAGCGTCGCGCCGGATGCCAGCGATGCTGCGATCGTCGCCGCGAGCAAATCGCCGGTGCCGCGCAGCACGTTCGCGATGCGCGGCGTGCGAAACGTGCGCACGCCCGCGTCGTCGGAAACGACGTCGATCGCGTCGCCGGCGAGATGTCCGCCTTTCACCAGCACCGCGCGCGCGCCGCGCGCGCGCAGCGCCGGCGCTGCATCGCGCATCGCGTCGAGATCGCGCACGCTGCGCTCCAGCAGCGCACCGGCTTCGTCGAGGTTCGGCGTCAGCAGCGTTGCGCACGGAAGGAGCACGTCGCGCAGCGCGGCCACCGTCGCGTCATCGGCGAGCGGATCGCCGCCCGTCGCGGCAAGCACCGGATCGACCACGACCGGCACCCCCGCAAACGCCGCGAGCCCCGCGGCGACCGCGCGCACCGCGTCCGTGGAGAGGAGCGCGCCGACGTGAAAAGCGCCGACGCCCGCCTCGCGCAGCGCGTCGAATTGCGCCGCGATCGTCGCCGCGTCAAGCGGCGTGCGGCGCAGGACGCTGCGCGCATCCTGCGCGCTCACGCCGGCGATGACGCAGACGGGGCGCACGCCTTCGCGCGCGAGCACCTGCATCGCGAAGGTGACGCCCGCGAACGCGAGCGGATGGGTCGTGCCGACGGCGGCGACGACCGGCACGTTCAGCCCCAGCGTTCGACGAGCTCGCGCGCCGCGCGCTCCGGATCGTCGCAGACGAGCGCCGAGATCACCGCCGCCATCGGCACGGCGGTCTCGCGCACCCGTCCGATCGTCGCGGAATCGATCCCGCCGATCGCCGCGCAGGGCACCGGCGACGCCTCGACGACGGCGCGCACGCCGTTGATCCCGATCGGCCGACCGGCGTCCGGCTTCGAACCCGTGGCGAAGACCGGCCCCACGCCGACGTAGTCGATCAGCGCCGGATCGACCGCTCGCGCTTCGGCCGGCGTCCCGCACGAGAGGCCGATGATCTTGCCCGGGAGCCCGCGCCGCAGTGCGGTGAGGTCGAGCCCTGCGGCGTCTTCTTGCCCGAGATGCACGCCGTCGGCGAGCCGCGCCAAGCCGACGTCGTCGTTGAGGAGCGCGATCCCGCCCGCGGCGCGCACCCGGCCGACGAGCGCGATCAGCGTCGTGCTGTCGATCCCGTCCTTCGCCCGGATCTGGACGAGCCGGATCCCGCCGCGCAGCACCGCCTCGGTGAACGCGATCGGCTCGACCCGCGCGGGGTCGACGATCGCGTAGATCCCCCGCAAACGCGAACGAGGAGCGTCGCCGCTCCCCGTTTCCGAGCCGTTCGGAATTGCGTTCAGTTCAGCGGGGCCGCCGGGTTGACGACCGCGACGGTGATCGAACCGGTCGCACCGCTCCCGGTCGCGCTCACGACGACGCAGTAGGGATAGGTCGGTGTGACGGTCGCCGCCGGACTCACCGCGAGGATCGCCGCGGGGACCGGGATGATCGCCGGCGGGGTGAAGACGATGTTGGCCGAGTTGGTGGGATCGACCGTGATGTACTGCGAGAAATCGGTGACCAGCGGCCCGGTGGTCCCCTGGGACGTGACGGTTACGGCGTTGCACGCCTTGGTGACGCCGCTCGAGTTGGTCGGGTAGGTGCCGCTCGAGACGAGCGCAGCGCTCCATTTGAACGTGTTGTTCGAAAGGGTGCCGTTCGTCGAGCCGCGCACGGCGACCGCACTGAGGTCGATCGGCGAACCCGGGATCACGCGAGCGACGTTGGTGCTGCCGAGGGTCGTTACGATGACGCGGTCGGCATTGTTGCTGTTATTGAAGCTGAGGACGGACCCCCCGCCGCTGCACGCGCTCAACGCGACGGCGGCCATGACTGCAAGGGGCAGGGCGAAGCGACGCATGGATACGACTCCCGTAAGCACGGAAAAACCCCAGAGGCCATTCTCGAAGTCGCCGCCGGGCGTGTCGGCCGTTCCGTGGCTTGGAAGTCGGTTCCTTCGTTCTGCCGCTTCGACTAGCGCGGTGCGACGGCGACCGTGACGTCGAACGGCGCGTCCGCGCCGTCGGCGAGCGCCGGGGCGACCGTCAGCGACCACGTGCGCGAGAGCGGGTCGAGCCGGCCCGCGGTGAACGTCAGCGAGCCGGTGTACTGCGCGTTGGGCGCGAGCGGCACGCCCTCGTAGAGGTGCTTGTCGGTCACCGCCCAGTTCTTCAGCGCGAGAATCCGGTAGACGCCGCCCTTGTCGTCGCGCAGAACGCTCTTCCCGTACGGCAGGACGGTAATGAAGCGATCCCCGAGGTTCGCGAACGTCACCACCATCGCGATCCGGTCTTCGAAGAACTCCATCTTTTTGACGGTGACGCGCAGCCCCGAGGCGCCGGCGGTCGACGTCGAGGCGAATGCGCGGTAGGGTTTCCCGGGGTCCTTGATATGCAGACCGCCGGCGGCCGGGAGCACGCCGATCGGCACCGTGACGTCCGCCCGGCGCCGCGCGTCGCGCGCGTGGTCGACGAAGCCGACCTGCTCGCGCACGAAGTACACGCGCCCGCGCTCGTCGCCGCGCGCGCCGACGATGCGCGCTGCAGCGATCGTGAAGCCATCCGCGTCGAAGACGCTGCGATACGCGGCGGCGCTGCCGAAGTACGCGCGCTCGTCGTCGCTGAGCATCGCGAAGGCGGCGTCGTATTGTCCCGTGCGAAGCGCGTCGACGTAGCGCTTGACGAACGCCGTCTGCGGTCCCGCCGGAACGGGGCCGTAGCTCGGCGCCGCCGGCGGCGCTGCGCCGAGCAGCGCGAGGGCGCACGACGCGAGCGCGGTGCGCGCGAACGAGTTCACGACGATTCTTCTCCCAGCAGCAAGTCGACGATGCGCGTCAGATCGTTGGCATCGGCGTAACGCAGCTCGATCGCGCCGCCGCGTTCGTGCGCGACCAATTTCACCTGCGTTCCGTATTTGTAGCGCAGCCGCGCGACGAACGCCTCGTCGTCGTGCTGCACGCGCGCCGAGGTCACGCGCGCGGCGCGGGGGCGCGCGCGCCCGCTCTCCTGCACGAGCGCTTCGAGCGCGCGCACCGTGAGTTCTTCGTCGGCGGCGCGGCGCGCGATCGCTTCGCGCCGTTCGGGCGGAAGCGCGAGCAGCGCGCGCGCGTGACGCGCGGTCAGCCGCCCCTCGCGCACCAAGGCTTTGATCGCATCGGAGAGCCCGAGCAGACGCAGCGCGTTCGCGATCGCCGGACGGCTGCGGCCCATCCGCTCGGCGACCTGTTCCTGCGTGAAGCCGTAGGCCTCGATCAAATGTGCGAAGCCCATCGCCTCTTCGAGCGGATCGAGGTTTTCGCGCTGCAGGTTCTCGATGATCGCGACCTCGAGCGACTCGCGATCGTCGGCGGTGCGGACGATCGCGGGGATCGTCTCGAGCCCCGCGGCGCGCGCCGCGCGCAGGCGACGTTCGCCCGCGATCAGTTCGAAGCCGTCGGCGCGTTCGCGCACGATCACCGGAACGAGCACGCCGAATGAGGCGATCGACGCGCGCAGTTCGTCGAGCGCATGCGGTGCGAACGTTCGTCGCGGCTGCTGCGGATTGGGACGGATGCGCGCCAGCGGCAGCACTTGCAGATCGCGCTTCGGCGGTGCGGCGGTGACGTCGGCGGTGCCGCCCTCGCCGAGCAGTGCGCCCAGCCCGCGTCCGAGCCCGCGCTTCGGCGCGCTCATTCGAGGTGCTCGCCGGCGGCAGCCGGAGCGCCGACGAGTTCGCGCGCGAGCGAGAGATACGCTTGCGCGCCGCGGCTCTTCACGTCGAACAAGATCGCGGGCTTCCCGTACGACGGCGCTTCGGAGAGGCGGATGTTGCGCGGGATCTGCGTGTGAAAGACGCGATCGGGAAAGAACTTGTGCACTTCCTCGAGCACTTCGGTCGCGAGCTTGGTGCGGCCGTCGAACATCGTGATGAGCACGCCGCCGATCGTCAAGTCGGGGTTGAGACCTTCTTTGATGCGGCGGACGATCGCGATGAGCTGGCTCAGCCCTTCGAGCGCGTAATACTCGGCCTGCACCGGGATGATCACTTCGTCGGCGGCGGTGAGCGCGTTGATCGTCAGCAGGCCGAGCGACGGCGGGCAGTCGATCAGCACCTCGTCGTAGCGGTCGCGCACCGCGGCGAGCGCGGTCTTCAGCCTGTTCTCGCGCTGCAAGGCGGAGACGAGTTCGACTTCCGCGCCGGCGAGGCTCAGCGTCGCCGGAACGACCGCGAGCTGCTCGATCTCGGTCGGCAGGGTCACGTCGGCGATCGCGGCGTGCTGCAGCAGCACGCTGTACATGTCGCGGTCGACGGTACGCTTGTCGACGCCGACTCCCGTCGTGGTATTCCCCTGAGGGTCGACGTCGACGACCAGAACTCGTCGGCCCAGGAGCGCGAGGGATGCGCCGAGATTAACCGCGGTCGTCGACTTGCCGACGCCGCCTTTCTGATTGACGATCGCGATGACGCGTGCCGACGTACCGGAAACCACGAAGAGCGCCTATTCTGCCGGGGACACGGGGAAATGCTCGTCGATGTAGCGTTCCGCGCGCTCTGCGAGCAAGGCCGCGTCGTTCCGAGACGGATCGTCGGTGACCTCCTCGAAGAGGGCCCGGAGCACGTGGCCGACGCGGGCGTCGCCGCGAAAGCCGGGTTTGGCCAGCCCCCGCCGTTCGAACAGCGCGAGGATGTCGATCCCGCGGATCGCAAGGTCGCGGACGCCGAGCGCCGGACCTTCGGCCATCACCGCGGCGATCCGCGCCTCGAAACGCTCGTTCGAGTCGTCGCGCTTGGGCAATCCCGAGCCGTCGATGTCGGCGTGCCGGAGGGCGAAGAGCCGGTCGAGATGCTCGGGACCGATCCTGCGGATGAAGCGGCGCAGCGTCTTGTCCTGCAGCTCCGGATCGGCGGCGTACATGTGGTGGCGGACGAGGTGCGCGACCGTCTCTACCGTTTCGTTCGGCAGGCGCAGGCGCGCCAGCATCGGCGCGACGAGGGCTGCGCCGACGTGCTCGTGTTGATAAAACGTGTTTCCGCGGCCTTCGGGGCGAGGCGCGGCCGTGCGCGGCTTCCCGATATCGTGGAGCAGGGCCGCGAGCCGCAACGTGACGTCGCCGGTGGGCGCCGCATCGAGCGTCGCGAGGTTGTGGCGGTAGACGTCGTAGGCGTGCCAGTCGTTCTGGTCGACGCCGAGCCCTTCGAGCAGCTCCGGCCAGAGATGAACCAGCACGCCGGTGCTGCGGAGGATCTCGATCCCGACCGACGGCGCGGCCGCGGTGAAGAGCTTCGCGAACTCATCGCCGATCCGTTCCGCCGAGACGGTCGCAAGCAACGGCGCCGCGCTCGCGATCGCCGCGGACGTCCGGGCGGTCGGTTTGTACGCGAAGCGTGCCGCGAACTGCGCGGCGCGGAGCATGCGGAGCGGATCCTCGACGAAGGTCGCCTCATCGACGATGTCGATCCGCGCCGCCCGGATATCGGCGACGCCACCGTAGGGATCGACGACGGCGTCGTCCGCGATCCGCCGCGCGATCATGTTCATTCGGAAGTCGCGCCGGCGCAGGTCGTCCTCGAGCGGGATCTCGGGCCCGGACTCGACCGCAAACGCGCGATGCCCGGTTCCGGTCGAGCGCTCGCGCCGCGGAAGCGCGATATCGGCCTCGCCGGCCGGATGCCGGAACTTGAGCACCGAGAACGACGCGCCGACGACGTCGACGCGGCCCGCCGATCGGAGTGCTTCGAGCAGCACGTCGAACGCGATACCGGTGACGACGTAGTCGAGGTCTTTCGGCGGTCGCGCCACCCCGTCGAGTCGGGATCGGAACTCGTCGCGCACCCGTCCGCCGACGGCATAGAGCGACGCGCCCGGCAAGAGCTGGACCAGAACGTCATCGAGGGAGTGTCGCACGCGCCCGCTATTGTACCGCGCCGCGCTACCCCGCAGCGCTGAGCCGCTCGCAGGTCACGATCCGCGGCAGCGCCCTGCCAAACAGAGCGTTTCCCGGGAAACGCCCTCACGACTCGGGCGGATCGTTGCCTTCCGACGAGCCCGGATTCACGATCGCGCCGTTTCCCGGGAAACTCCCGGTCGCGCAGAGCTAGCCAAAGCGGAACCACCCCGGGTCACGCTGAGCCTGTGGCGCCACGATCGCGCCCGACGGGGTGTGGTCGCCCAGCCCGCAGCGCGCGATTGGGGGCGCCGCTTCGACGGCTCAACGTGACCCCGCGCCCTACGAGAGACAGAGCGGTCGTTTCGTCGGGATGCCGTCTCGGCGGGGGAAGCGTGGGCCCGTCGGCGTCCGCTTCTCCAAGATGAGGAGCCGGCGTTCGCCGTCGATCGCTCGCTCCCCGACCAATTCGGCGCCGAGCACCAGCGCGGCGTCGTGCACGGCGTTGCGCTCGCTTTCCGCCAGCGATCCCCGCTGCAGCAGCGCACGGCCGCCGAGCGCCAGAAACGGCACGGTCAACTCGGCAACCGCCGGCGACGAACCGACCGCGCGCGCCGTCGCAGTCGCAAACGCCTCGCGCAATCCCGGCTCCCGCCCGGCCTCCTCGGCACGCCGGGAGATGACCTCCCCGTCCAGCCCAAGCACGGCGAGCGCTTCCTCCAGGAACCCCGCCCGCTTCTTGATCGGCTCCAGCAATACGACCCGCACCGCGCCCGCGATCGCGAGGGGGATCCCCGGCAGGCCGTTTCCGGACCCGACGTCGATCAGCGGGCTCCGGACGTCCCCGCGGAGGGTCAGCGCGTCCAGGATGTGGGCGGCGAACGCGGCACCGTCTTTCGCCCCGGTGAGGTTGATCCGCCGGTTCGCCGCAAGCACCAGCGCGGCGTAGATCGCAAGCCGCTCGGCGAGCCCCTCGCCGACGCCGGCCTCCACAAGCGCGGCGCGGGCGGCGGGATCCGGCAGGGGGACCGGTTTCACGCCGGCGCGGCGGTGAGCCGGTGGACGTGCACCCCGAGGAGCGCGATGTCGGTCGGGGTGATCCCGGGGATGCGCGTCGCAGCGCCCAGCGTGCGGGGCCGCGTCCGGTCGAGCTTCTCTTTCGCCTCCCGCGACAACGCCCGGATCGACGCATAGTCGAGATCGGCCGGCAGGACGACTGCTTCATCGCGCGCGGCGCGCTCGATCGCCGCCTGCGTCCGACGCACGTAGCCGTCCATCTTCAGCTCGATCTCAACGCGAGCGCCCGTCCCGGCGTCGATCTCCGGCGGCAGGAACGGCGCCACGTCGGCGATCCCGAGCTCAGGCCGCCGCAGCGCGTCGGCCAGGGTCGAGCCCGGCGCGAGGTCGCTGGAGGCGATCCGCGCCGGCGCCCGGGAGCGTTCGGCGGCACGCCGCGCCGCGTCGAGCGCATCCCGGCGCCGCGCGAACGCCTCCCACGCCTCGTCGTCGACCAGCCCGATCTTGCGGCCGACCGGGGTGAGGCGCAGGTCGGCGTTGTCGTGCCGCAGGACGACCCGGTGCTCCGCACGCGACGTCAGCATCCGGTACGGCTCGTCGACGCCGCGGGTCACGAGGTCGTCGAGCAGGACCCCGATGTACGACGTTTCGCGGCCGAGCCGCAACGGCTCGCGGCCGGCGGCGCGTCGCGCTGCGTTGATCCCGGCGATCAGCCCCTGCGCCGCCGCCTCTTCGTATCCGCTCGTTCCGTTGAGCTGACCGGCGTGAAAGAGCCCGGCGACCCGCCGCGTCTCGAGGCTGACGTCCAGTTCTGTCGGCTGCACGAAGTCGTATTCCACCGCATAGCCGGGGCGGAGCACGAGCACGTCCGCGAAGCCTGGGAGGGTCCTTAGCATCGCGAGCTGGATGTCGGCAGGGAGGGACGTCGAGAAGCCGCCGACGTAGAACGTCGGCTCGTCCCAGCCTTCGGGCTCGACGAAGATCTGGTGCGTCGCGTTGTGTGCGAATTTGACGACTTTGTCTTCGATCGACGGACAGTAGCGCGGCCCGATCCCGCGGATGAGGTCGAGGCCGTAGAGCGGCGAGCGGTGCAGGTTGGCGCGCACCAGCGCGTGCGTCGCCTCGCTGGTCTCGACGATCCAGCACGGCAGCTGCGGGCCCGCGAACGCGGCCGGGCTCCGGTAGGAGAACGGGAGCGGCACCGCACTCGGCATTTGTGGTGACATGGCATCCAGCGCAAGGGACGTACGATCGACCCGCGGCGGCGTCCCGGTCTTCAGCCGCGCTAGGGGAAAGCCCAAGCGCGCCAGCGCGCTGGAGAGCCCGACCGCGGGCGCCTCGCCGAAGCGGCCCTCGGCGCGCACCTCATCGCCACGGAAGGTCTTCCCGCCCAGGAACGTTCCGGTGGCAAGGACGACGCTCGGCGCGCGCAGCGTCCGGCCGTCGGCGAGCACCACGCCCCGAACAGCCCCCGCCTCGACGACGAGGTCGTCGGCCATCCCGGCGACGACGGTGACCCGCGGCTCCGCGCCGAGTTCCGCCCGTGCGGCGCGGACGTACCCCGGCTTGTCGGCGAGGGCGCGCAGCGCGCGGACGGACGGGCCCTTCGACTCGTTCAGGAAGCGCGCGTGGAGGGAGACGCGGTCGGTGACCCGCGCCATCGCGCCGCCGATCGCGTCGATCTCGCGCACGAGCTGGCCTTTGGCGCTCCCGCCGATCGACGGATTGCAGGCCAAGGTGCAGATCCGTTCCGGATCGCCGGTGACGAGCAGCGTGTGCGCGCCCAGCCGCGCCGCGGCAAGGGCGGCTTCGAATCCGGCGTGGCCGGCGCCGACGACGATGACCGCGGCATCGTCGCCGCGCGAGACGGTGCGCATGGAACGCCCGCCATCGTAGCACGGTTGTACGGATCGCACCAATGGCCGATCCCGCGCGCCGCTTGCGCACCAACACCGACGGACCGTTCTTCGTCGACGCGTCGTGCATCGATTGCGATGCCTGCCGCAGCTTCGCGCCGCTCACGTTCGCCGCGCGGGGCGCGCATTCGGCGGTCGTCGCGCAGCCCGCGGAGCCCGCCGACGTCGCGGCGGCGCAGCGCGCGCTGACGGCGTGCCCGGTCGGCGCGATCGGCGACACGGCGCATCGTCAGGTGCGCGACGCGATCGCTTCGTTTCCGCTCTTCGTCGACGGACCCGTCTCCGAGCTGGGATTCAAGCGCGCGCGTCGTACGGCGCGACCGCGTATCTGGTCGCGCACGCCGATGGCAACTGGATGATCGACGCGCCGCGGTGGAATACGTCGCTCGCGCATGCACTCGAAGCGCGCGGCGACGTGCGGTACGTCTTCTGACGCATCGTGAGGACGTCGCCGATGCGGCGCGTCACGCCGCGCTTTTCTGGGCGCGGCGGATCATCCACGCGCGCGACCGCGGCGCGATGCGTCCGACGCGGAGATCGTGAAGTCAAGTCCCAAATCTGCTGTAATTCCGGTTCGTCGATCGCGTAAGTTAGGCTGCTCGTCTGTCTCGTTTTACGGCGGCCGGCTTGGCCACCGTCGTTGCTTTCCATTCGAAGTATTCGGTCATGTCGAAGTAGGCTCGGCTTAACCATTCGTCGTTTTGCTCGGAGAGTAACGCGCCGACCATGCGAATCGCTGCGGCGTCGTTTGGGAAAATGCGAATGACTTTCTCCCGGCGACGAATCTCTTCATTGAGCCGCTCTTGCATGTTGCTCGTGCGCAGTCGCCGACGATATTTCTCCGGCAGCGGCAAGATCGCAAACATGTCTTCGAACGCTCCTTCCAAGCACACGCACGACTTCGGCGCTGTTTCTGCGAAGCGGGCCATGAATTCCGCATATCGACGCTCAGCCTCTTTGCGATCAGTTGCGAGAAAGATCAGCCGAGCTGCAGCGGTTACGTTTTCGCGTTCTTTCTTGGGCGCGTGATCGAGCAAGTTCTTCATCACGTGGAACTGGCAGCGCTGCCATGTCGCGCCGACGAATTGCTTGGCGATCGCCTCGCGTAAGCCCGAGTGATTGTCGGAGACGGCAACGTCGACGCCGTGCAAGCCGCGTGCTTTGAGGCCGCGAAAGAACTCGTTCCACGTCGCAAAGCTCTCCGAATCGCCGATCGAAAGACCAAGGATTTCTCGGTATCCGTCAGCGCGAATGCCGCTCGCGATGAGGAGCGCTTTGCTGACGACGCTCTTGTCGGTGCGCACCTTCGTAAAGAGCGCGTCAACGATGATGAACGGGTACGCCGCATCAAGCCGACGATTCAAGAATCCCGCGACCGGCTCGTCAAGGGCCTTCGCGAGGCGACTGACCGTCGACTTCGAAAACGACGTCCCACACAGACCTTCGGTTATCCGCGTGACCTTCCGCGTCGAGACGCCGTTGACGACCATCTCCATCAGGCCCACGACAAAGGCTTGTTCGCTGCGGCGATAACGCTCAAAGATGTCGGTTGAGAAGCTGCCGTCGCGCGTTTGCGGCACGCGCAGGACCAGCGATCCGACGCGGGTCGAGAGCTGTCGATCGCGATACCCATTTCGATAGCCCTCCCGTTCTTGACAGCGTTCGTACCGCTCGGCGCCCAGATGATCGCGCATCTGCGCCTCGAGCACTTGGTTCAAAATCGTTTCGACGAGCTTCCCGAGCGCCGCAGGTTGATCGAGCAACGCTGGAATCGCGTCGCGGGATAGGGTAAGATCGTAATCGGCCACCGTTCCGGTCCTTTCGATTGAAGTGTTGTCAACGTCAATCTTCGAACCGGAGCGGTGGCTACCCGCCCGCTGAATTTACATCAATTATAGGGACTCTGCCGATCGTGATCGAAGTGCCGCTGCTCTCGATTAGCGAGCATGGATGAATCAGTGTGATCCGGGGAGGCAGCATGGACGATCTTGGCATCGATGTCGGCAAAGCGACGCTGTATGCGAGTTGCTTCAGGGTGAGCGGTCTACTCTTAAGACCGTGCCGAACAACATCAAGGGCTTCGATCAGCTATCGAAGTGGCTGATGAATTGTAAGGCCGTTGATGTGCACGCCCGCATGGAAGCAACGGGAACCTATGGTGTAGAAGTCAGGATTTGATCTGACGGTTGTCGAATACCGGTGGTGAATCCTCCTGAGGAGCCATCCATGAACAGCGACCGAAAAGTCATCAAGGCGAAAGTGGGCCTACTCCAGCTCGGCAAGCAGCTCGGAAATGTGACTGAAGCCTGCCGCGTGATGGGTTACAGCCGTGATAGCTTCTACCGTTTCAAAGAGCTCTACGAGACGGGCGGCGATCTAGCCTTGGCCGAGATCACCAAGCGAAAGCCGAACCTCAAGAACCGCATTGCTCCCGAAGTCGAGGATGCGATTGTCGATCTTGCGATCGAGTTCCCTGCGTACGGTCAAGTGCGCGCAGCGAACGAGCTCGCCAAGCGTGGGATGCGTATGTCGCCGGCGGGACTTCGCGGGGTGTGGCTGCGACACGATCTTGAGACGATGAAGAAACGGCTCAAAGCGCTGGAAGCAAAGAGCGCCCAAGATGGGCTCGTCCTGACTGAGGCGCAAGTCGTCGCGCTGGAGCGTGCCAAGCTCGAGAAAGAAGCGCACGGCGAGTTCGAGAGTGAGTGCCCCGGCTACTGCGGCGCGCAGGACACCTTCTTCGTTGGGACGATGAAGGGCGTCGGCCGCATCTACCAGCAGACCTTCATCGACACCTATGCGAAGGTGGGCGTCGCGAAGCTCTATTTGGACAAGACACCAATCACTGCGGCCGACCTGCTCAACGATCGCGTGTTACCGCTATACGAAGAGTACGGGATTACGTTGCAACGGATCCTGACCGACCGCGGCACGGAGTTTTGCGGGCGTGAGGGACATCCGTACGAGCTCTACCTGGCGATCGAAGACATCGACCACACCCGAACGAAGGCACGCCATCCGCAGACCAACGGCATCGTCGAGCGTTTTCACAAAACGATGCTTGATGAGTTTTATCGGATCGCGTTTCGCAAGACGATCTACACGTCGCTCGAGCAACTGCAGCGGGACCTCGATGCGTGGACCGAGGAGTACAACACGCAGCGTCCGCATCAAGGACGCTGGTGCTACGGCAAGACGCCGATGCAGACATTCGTCGACAGTGTCTCCCTTGCGAAAGAGAAACAGATCGCTTAGACTGAAACCCAACCTATCTGACACTACCGCAAGATCGTACGACTGTCAGATCACATAGTAGCTACTACAGGTCGTGGAACGTGCGATCGATCGCAGCGAAATCTTTTGCGCGGACGAGATGTTCTTGAGCGGCAGCGCGGCGGGCGTGCAATGGATCGAATCCGTCGATCATCGGAGCATCGGCAATGGCACGCAAGGCCCGGTCGCGAAAGCCCTGATCGATCTCTACGGCAAAGTCACCCGCGCCGAGCTGCCCAAGTATTCCGACTGGCTGCTCAAGACGTACGCCTCCCGAACGGTGCGTGCATGAGCGACCGTTCGGCTACCCTTTCGTCTACCGTTTCGGGAAAACAGGTATCGTGGACCTGATAAAGCGTACAGAACCCATTACCTAGGCGGTGGGGTCCGCCTCACGAGATCGTGGAACCGCCGCTCGTCGGCCAATGACTCCTGTGCCGCTGCATGTGTGCTTAGGAGCTCCCGCGATGACAGCTACCCTTCCGGCGCCGCTCGTCCAAATTTTTCAAGTCGCAGCGGCGCTTTTTCTCTCGCCGCTTCTGACCGGAGTCATCGCGCGTTGGGAAGCATTGGTCGCCGGTAAGCGCGGGCCCTCGGTTCTCCAAACGTACCGCGACATCGTCAAATTCTTGCGCAAGGCCTCGATTCGGCCCGATGTTGCGTCGCCAGTTTTTCGCTATGCGCCGTACGTGGTCTGCGGGAGTTACGCGACGATCGCGACGCTCATCCCCGTGCTTACAACTTATCCGCTCCCGGGCGCTACCTACGGTGATATTCTCGCTGGCGCGTTTCTCTTTGCCCTAGGATCATTCGCAACGTCCCTTGCCGCTCTCGATTCGGGATCGCAATATGCGAATATCGGTGCGAGCCGGGCAACGATGGTCGGGATATTCGTCGAACCGACACTCATTTTCGTCTTTTTTTCCGTCGCATTCATTAGCGGAACGGACTTGCCGTACGCGATGAATGCGCAATTGCGCGATTCATTGGCAAACGTTTTGAGACCGGCGCATGTTCTGGCGACTGCAGCATTCTTTCTCATGCTGCTCGTGGATACCGGCCGTATTCCGATCGAGAGTTCATCGGCAACGACAGAGTTCGGGATGATCGACGATGCGCGGCTGTTTGAGCATACCGGTCCGGAGATGGCGCTATTCAAATGGGCCGGATCGATCAAACAATTTCTTCTCTACACTATTTTTATCAACGTTCTGCTCATTCCTCAAGGATTATCAACAGACGGCTCGGTAACGAGCGTAGCCTTCGCCCTGGTCACGCTCTTTCTAAAAATGTTGCTCGTCGGCGCGCTCGTAACGATCATCGACACGACTTTTGCGAAATTGCGGCTGTACCGCGTCGTCGAATTTATCGCGACGGGCTTGCTCGTCGCGCTTCTCGCGGTCGTCGCATACGTGGCCGGATTCGGATAAGATGCATACCTTATCTGTCCCCCAGGCTCTTGCCGGAAGCGTCGCTGTGGTTTTGCTGCTCGTGCAGCTCGCAATGCTTCGTTCGCTCGTTCTCGTTGAGTTGATCGCGCTGTACGCGTTACAATCGTTGCTCGTGGCGATTGTCTGTGCGACGGTCGGCGTTGTCGATGGCGCTTGGGATCTCATCTTTCTTGCGATCATAACGGTCGTGGTAAAAGCGTTTGCTCTGCCGCTGTACATGCGAGTCCTCTCGCACCGAGTATCGTCACGCGTCGAAATTCCGGCGCGTATCAATGTCACGGCTTCCTTGCTCATTGCCGCTGCGCTGATCGCACTCGCGATGACGACTGCCTCTCGGCTTCCTTTGCACGCGGGCGCCTTTCTGCCGTCGGCAAATCTTGCGACGACCCTCTCCATCGTTTTCGTCGGGTTTCTGATTGCCATTCTGCGGCCCAATGCGCTCGCGCAAGTCATAGCATTTCTGACGCTCGAAAATGGCCTTTTTTTCGGCACCGTAACCCTCGCGCCGGGGCTTCCGCTCGTTGTCGGAGTTTTGCTGCTCATCGATGTCGTCATCGCTGTCGTCGTCTTCGCCGTGCTCGTTCGCGTCATCGTCAACGAACGCGGTTCGATTGCGACGAGCTCGCTCGAAAGTTTACGCGGATGAATCCGATTGTTGCCGCGATCGTTGCCATCCCCGGGATGCTCGCGATCGTGTGCCTTCTTTTGCCGTATACCGTGGGCCGTGCGTTGACGGCGGTCGGCGCCGTCGTTACAGCGATGCTCATCGCCATTGTTGCGGTGATGGTTTCGCAGCACCGAGGAACCATCGATGCGCAGTCCACATTGTTTCTTCTCCCGCTCGGTATCGTGTATGCATGCGTGGGCATCTACACCGTCTGGTACGTCGAAGCGGAAGCGCATGGTTCCGATCGCGAGCGCTTCCGACGGGAGTTTCTGGCCCTAACGAATGCATTTGCGTTCGTCGAAGTCATCGTTCCGCTCGTGACAAATATGGCTGGCCTATGGGTTGCGATGGAGGCGACGACGATCGTCGCTGCCTTGCTCGTTCGGTTGCAGGGCACGCCGGCTGCGCTCGAAGCTGCGTGGAAGTATATCCTCATTGCATCGTGCGGCCTCGGACTCGCGCTGGTCGCCGTCATCGTGCTCTATGCGGGTGGTACGGAGGCGCTCGGAACGCGGTACTCGCCTGATTGGGCCGCGTATGTTTCGGCTGCGCGCCGACTGAATCCCGACGCCGTGCGCCTTGCGTTCCTGTTCGCACTTGTCGGCTTCGGAACGAAAATGGGACTTGCGCCCATGCATACCTGGCTTCCGGACGCTCATGGTGCCGGTCCAACGCCGACGAGCGCGATGCTTTCGGGCGTCGTCCTCAGCGACGCGCTCTACGCAATCTTACGGTTTGCCGCAATCACGAATGCGGCACTCGGACCGTCATACGCGCGTCACCTTTTTGCCGTGCTCGGTTTGCTCTCGCTCTTCCTCGCCGCATTCTTTCTCCTTCAGCAGCGCGATCTCAAGCGTATGTTTGCCTATTCAAGTATCGAGCACATGGGGATCGTCGCGACCGCGCTTTCGTTTTCGGCTCCGATCGCCGTCGCAGGAGCGATGCTTCATGTCGTTAATCACGCGGCCACGAAGTCGCTAGCATTTCTTGCAGCCGGTCGCATCGCGGAACGGTACGAGACGCGTGAAATCGCGGGCATCCGCGGCGCGCTGGTAACACTCCCCGTCAGCAGCGCCTTTCTCGCGATTGCGGGCCTCGCACTTGCGGGCATGCCACCATTTGGAATGTTCCGGAGCGAACTCATGATTCTCGTCGGCGGTTTTTCCAGCGCGCCTCTCAGAGCCGGAGCACTTCTCGTGCTGCTGGTCATTGCGTTTGCAGGCATCGTGCGCTGGATCGCGGCAGTCACGGGAGGAGCGCCGCCTGAGAGCATCGTTCGCGGAGAACGAGCAATATTTCCCATCATCGGAATGGCGCTGGGCGTGGTCATCGTGGTTGGCCTCGGCGTATACGTGCCGAACGTTCTTAAAGTGCTGATCTTTGGGGTCCAACATATCCTCGCGGGAAACGTCTCATGAACGTCCTCTCACTCAGTGAAGCGCAGAATCTGATACGGGCGCGTCTGCGTTCCGGCTCGCGGTTCGTCAGTGCGTTTCTCGATGACACCCGCGAAGGTCGGATCGTTCGTTACGTCTTAGCGAACGAGCGGCACCTCGAACCGTATGCCGCCATGCTGGAAGAACCGCTTCCAACGCTCACCGACATCACGCCCGCTGCGGCTTGGTACGAGCGTGAACTCCGCGACATCGACGGAATTTCCGTGTGCGGCGAGCTCGACGGTCGGTCCCTCGATCCGACCGTTTCGGAACCCGTTCGCCGCTCGGCATCTTCCGAAGTCTCAACCGTTCTGTATGGCCCCGTGCGCTCGGGCATTTCCGAATCGGCGCGCTGGCTTATCGAAACCGCCGGTGAGGATTTCCTGGGCGTTCAGGCGACGATGTTTTACAAGCGTCGCCGAATTGAAGCCCGATTCATTGGAGTGGCGCTCGATCTCGCGCCGTTTATCGCCGAACACGTTTCGGGCGCGACCGCAGCCAGCCATGCGAGTGCGTTTTCCCGAGCGTGTGAGGTCGCACTCGAGATCACCATACCAAATCGAGCGCGCGCTGCGCGGGGCGTCCTCGTTGAGTTCGAACGGATTCACCAGCATCTCGACGTGCTAGCGAAACTCGCTGACGATGCGTCGCTCGCCGTTGGGGCTGCGCAAACGTTCGCGCTCAAGGAACGCGTGCATCGTTTTCTTGCAGCAGCGACTGGAAATCGTTTTGCGCGGGGGTGCGTTGCGATTGGCGGGGTTCGCGACGATCTAATCCCTGCGCTGCGGCGCGAAGCTGCGCGGTCGCTTGACGACCTCGAACGCGATATCCTTGCGGTCGTTGCGACGCTGTTCGAAACCCCATCGCTGACCGATCGACTGATCGGAACCGGACATCTTTCCGCAGAAACCGTCGTACGCTTTGGCGGTGTTGGGCCGGTTGCCCGAGGAAGCGGCGTCTCATGCGATGCACGCACGCGGGACGGTTGGCTCTCAACCCCGCTCGAAGGTGATGAGGCACTCGAACGTGCGGGAGATGCCTTTGCCCGCGCGAGCGTCCGACGGCGCGAAATTCGTCGGGCATTCCGACTGATTCGAAATGCACTCGACGGGGCAAGTGAAGGGCCTCATCGGGTCGAGACGCCGCTGCGCAGCGGTATGGGCTACGCGCGCGTCGAGTCACCGCAGGGTGAACTTGTATATTTCGTTCGCATCGACGACGGTCTCCAGCGCGTTGCGATTCGATCCGCGACCTTTGCGAACTGGCCGCTCTTTGCGCTGTCCCTTCCCGGAAATATTTTCACGGATTTCTCGTTTGTCGAGCACTCGTTCGGAGCAATCCAGGCAGAGAGCGATCGATGAACCGATGGTTCTTGCGCGGCTTGCGCACGGGAATTGTAACGACCCGTTTTCCAAGCGGAATCGATGCGATGCCAGCCGGATGGCGCGGTCGCGCGGTATGCCAAGAAGGCGCTGATGCGCAATCGATTGCGCGCGCCGCCGCCGTCTGTCTGAGTGGTGCGATCGAGGAACGAAGCGGTGCGGTTGATGTCGATCGCTGTTTCCAGTGCGGTGAGTGCGCCCGCATCACGCCGCGAGCTTTCGCGATGTCAGCAGAGTTCAATCTCGCTCATTTCTCCGCCGACCCGACGGAGGAGCGAGCGCGCTTACGCGAGCGCGTGCGCTCGCTTGGAAAATCGATCATGATTCGGCACATCGATGTCGGGAGCGACTGCTCGGAGGATCAGGAAATGCAGGCGCTCTTCAACCCGTACTATGACGTGACACGGCTCGGCATCTTTCTTACCGCATCGCCCAGGCACGCCGATCTCCTCGCTGTCACCGGTGCGGTGACCGGAGCGATGGCGGAACCGCTGCGGCGCACGTATGATGCAATGCCGGAACCGAAGGTCGTCGTCGCCGTTGGTACGAGTGCGGCGTCGGGCGGAATCTTCGCCGGAAGCCCGGGAATAATCGGCGCGGTCGAGCGGGTGATTCCGGTCGACATCGCAATCCCGGGTTCGCCTCCGCCGCCGCTCGCCATCATCGCGGGCTTATGGCTCGCACTCGGGCGCATCCCGCCGGTTGCATGCAGATGACGGCGCCGTTCTCAGCGCTCATCGCTGCCGGGCTTGCGTGTCTCGCGGGTGCCGCGATCTCGGCCTTCGTTCGCGTGAAGTTTGCGCGATCGGTAGCGTTCGCGCTCCTGACCCTCGCGGGTTCTGCGGCATGCGTAGCAGCGGTCCTGGCTCTGCGGAGTGCTGCTCATGCGATATCATTCGGCAATCATATTGCGTTGCGGCTTGATGGGCTCGCGGGATTTTTCGTGCTCGTACTCGGCCTTGTCGCGACGCTGACCGCGCTGTTCGCGTGCGGTCGCCGACGCCGCAATGAACGCGGGCTCGGTTTGCATGCCTCGGGCAGCGCATGCACGATCCTCTTCGCATCATTGCTCGCCTGCAGTGCCGATGATGTGTGGCTCTTTCTCTTCGGCTGGGAACTCTTGGCGCTTGGTTTTGGTTGGGCGATTGCGTTTGCGGGTGAACGCGAGAACGCCGATCGTGCGGCGTATTTCACGCTTGTAATCACCCATGCGGCGGGTGCAGCGCTGCTGGGAGCGCTACTTATTCTCACCGTCCATTCTGGTTCGCGCGTCAGCGATGTGGCCGTCGGGTGGGCGCACCTCTCGCCGCAGATGGCGGGACTCGTGTTCGTCGGGTTGCTGGCAGGTTTTGGAGCGAAGATCGGCATCTTTCCCCTACAGGGGTGGATGCCGTACGGATACCCGGCGGCACCCGGGCCCCTTGCCGCCCTCATGGCGGGCGGTGCGCTGAACGTTGGCTTTTACGGACTCGAGCGCTTCGTCGTTTCAGCGCCCGTCGCGGTACCGACGTGGTGGTCCGTCCTGGTGCTTGCTCTAGGCGCGTTCGGTGCCATCCTGGGAGTCATGTGGGCGCTCGCGCAGCGCGATATGCGGATGCTCGCTGCGTTTTCGAGCGTTGAGAACGCTGGCATCATCCTCGTGGGCATCGGTGTCGCGCTGGCGGGGCGCGCCGTTTCGCAACCGTTTCTGGTGGGCTTTGGGTTAGCGGCGGCGGCCGTTCAAATTCTTGCTCACGCGATCGCGAAATCGACGCTCTTTCTTGTCATCGGAGATGTCGATGACGCGACTGGGTCGACATCTTTCGATCTACTCGGCGGACTATGGCGACGGCTTCCGGTGAGTACGACTGCGGCAACCGCTGCTGCCCTCTCGCTTGCCGCACTGCCGCCATTCGGGGGCTTTGCCGGCGAGTGGCTCTCTCTTGAGGCCACGATGCAGGCCTTTCGAACGGCGTCATTGCCGCTCGAAATCGCTCTCGCTGTCGCCGGGGCAGCAATTGGACTCGCGGCGGGTGCGGCGGTCGTCGCATTCGTGAAAACCGTCGGCATCGGATTTCTCGGCGCGGCACGCTCACCAGGTGCCGAACATGCATCGGGCTCGAAAAGTATGCTCACCGGTCTCGCGTACGCGGGTCTCGTGATCGCCTCGGTCATCGTTGGCAGCTGGACCCCGACCGTGCTCAACCTCATCGCGCCAGCGATCGATTCCATCGCACGCGTGGCGACGGTCGCGGCGATGATTCACGATGCGCCCCTCGTTCAGCCGCCGTTCCCAGGTTTTTCGTCAGTCTCGGGAATGGGTCTCGTCGGAACTGCACTCGCCTTCGCCCTTGGCTTCCGCATCCTGGTCGCTTTGATTCGGCGACCAGTCTCGCGCAGCGAAGCGCCTTGGACGTCAGGAAACCGCTATTATGCTTGGACGCAATATTCCGGCACGGGATTTGCAAATGCGAGTCGCGTTGTGCTCGATATTGTCACGCGGGTCGTGCGCGAAACGAGCGGGGATGTCGCGGGAGACGGCAATTTACGCTACGAGAGTCGGGCTCGTCCATTCGCGGATCTGCCGCTAGCGATCGCGCTCGCTTCCGGATTCCTCCGTCTCTCAACGCTCGTTCGAAAGACGCAGTCCGGATTCATTGCTGTATACCTCTCGTACATCTTAGCCTTTATCATCGCACTGCTTTTCATATACCCCTTGCTCCGCCTCTGGTAGAAGAGATCGCATGTTTTCTCACATCGTGCTCGCCTGGGATGAATCGAATGCTGCGCGACATGCTGCAGATTACGCCTTCGTGCTTGCGGAAAAATTCGGTTCGCGCATCGACATTGTCAGCGTGCCTGCGCTTGAAGAAAATGCTGCGTTGGCTCTGACACTAGAGGCATTGCGAATCGAAGCCGAGCGCCGTGGACTGCAGACGACGCGTGTCGTCGTTATGCCAGCCGATGTGAAGCCAGAGAGCGCGATCGTGAAACACGCCTATGATTCCGGAGCCGATGTGATAGTGATCGGTCATCGCCCGCTCGATCCGCTCGAACGTTTCATCGTAGGAAGCGTTTCGGAACGGGTTGTGCGGGCGGCGCCGTGTGCGGTCCTTTCGGTCGCTGGCTCCGAGTGACCGTGCGACGTGCGTCCGCTTTCCCGAATGTTTCGTTTTGTAGGGAATTCCGCATGCTCGTGTAAGAAACGAAGTGACGGCGATGGAGTTCGCCATAACCGCTGTCCACAGCTGATAACCCCTTACTTTCGTGAGGGGTTTTTCTATGATCAAGCGTGGTATCCACGGGACATTTCCGAAAGAATCCGCAGCATGAGCATGGAGCGGTCGAACGTCACGTTTGCACTCCGGGTTGCTGCCATCATTCGCGACGAGCGCGACCGGATATTGGTGGTCCGGGAGCATATCATCGGGATCGAGCAATGGACCTTACCCGGCGGGGCGCTACTGCTTGGCGAGTCGCTCGTTCTTGCGCTCGAACGGCAGAGTCCCTATAATTGATGTAAATTCAGCGGGCGGGTAGCCACCGCTCCGGTTCGAAGATTGACGTTGACAACACTTCAATCGAAAGGACCGGAACGGTGGCCGATTACGATCTTACCCTATCCCGCGACGCGATTCCAGCGTTGCTCGATCAACCTGCGGCGCTCGGGAAGCTCGTCGAAACGATTTTGAACCAAGTGCTCGAGGCGCAGATGCGCGATCATCTGGGCGCCGAGCGGTACGAACGCTGTCAAGAACGGGAGGGCTATCGGAATGGGTATCGCGATCGACAGCTCTCGACCCGCGTCGGATCGCTGGTCCTGCGCGTGCCGCAGACGCGCGACGGCAGCTTCTCAACCGACATCTTCGAGCGTTATCGCCGCAGCGAACAAGCCTTTGTCGTGGGCCTGATGGAGATGGTCGTCAACGGCGTCTCGACGCGGAAGGTCACGCGGATAACCGAAGGTCTGTGTGGGACGTCGTTTTCGAAGTCGACGGTCAGTCGCCTCGCGAAGGCCCTTGACGAGCCGGTCGCGGGATTCTTGAATCGTCGGCTCGATGCGGCGTACCCGTTCATCATCGTTGACGCGCTCTTTACGAAGGTGCGCACCGACAAGAGCGTCGTCAGCAAAGCGCTGCTCATCGCGAGCGGCATTCGCGCTGACGGATACCGAGAAATCCTTGGTCTTTCGATCGGCGATTCGGAGAGCTTTGCGACGTGGAACGAGTTCTTTCGCGGCCTCAAAGCACGCGGCTTGCACGGCGTCGACGTTGCCGTCTCCGACAATCACTCGGGCTTACGCGAGGCGATCGCCAAGCAATTCGTCGGCGCGACATGGCAGCGTTGCCAGTTCCACGTGATGAAGAACTTGCTCGATCACGCGCCCAAGAAAGAACGCGAAAACGTAACCGCTGCAGCTCGGCTGATCTTCCTCGCAACTGATCGCAAAGAGGCCGAGCGTCGATATGCGGAATTCATGGCCCGCTTCGCAGAAACGGCGCCCAAGTCGTGCGTGTGCTTGGAAGGAGCGTTCGAAGACATGTTTGCGATCTTGCCGCTGCCGGAGAAATATCGTCGGCGACTGCGCACGAGCAACATGCAAGAGCGGCTCAATGAAGAGATTCGTCGCCGGGAGAAAGTCATTCGCATTTTCCCAAACGACGCCGCAGCGATTCGCATGGTCGGCGCGTTACTCTCCGAGCAAAACGACGAATGGTTAAGCCGAGCCTACTTCGACATGACCGAATACTTCGAATGGAAAGCAACGACGGTGGCCAAGCCGGCCGCCGTAAAACGAGACAGACGAGCAGCCTAACTTACGCGATCGACGAACCGGAATTACAGCAGATTTGGGACTTGACTGACCTATTCTGTAGAAGTCAGGATTTGATCTGACGGTTATCGAATACCGGTGGTGAATCCTCCTGAGGAGCCATCCATGAACAGCGACCGAAAAGTCATCAAGGCGAAAGTGGGCCTACTCCAGCTCGGCAAGCAGCTCGGAAATGTGACTGAAGCCTGCCGCGTGATGGGTTACAGCCGTGATAGCTTCTACCGTTTCAAAGAGCTCTACGAGACGGGCGGCGATCTGGCCTTGGCCGAGATCACCAAGCGAAAGCCGAACCTCAAGAACCGCATTGCTCCCGAAGTCGAGGATGCGATTGTCGATCTTGCGATCGAGTTCCCTGCGTACGGTCAAGTGCGCGCAGCGAACGAGCTCGCCAAGCGTGGGATGCGTATGTCGCCGGCGGGACTTCGCGGGGTGTGGCTGCGACACGATCTTGAGACGATGAAGAAACGGCTCAAAGCGCTGGAAGCAAAGAGCGCCCAAGATGGGCTCGTCCTGACTGAGGCGCAAGTCGTCGCGCTGGAGCGTGCCAAGCTCGAGAAAGAAGCGCACGGCGAGTTCGAGAGTGAGTGCCCCGGCTACTGCGGCGCGCAGGACACCTTCTTCGTTGGGACGATGAAGGGCGTCGGCCGCATCTACCAGCAGACCTTCATCGACACCTATGCGAAGGTGGGCGTCGCGAAGCTCTATTTGGACAAGACACCAATCACTGCGGCCGACCTGCTCAACGATCGCGTGTTACCGCTATACGAAGAGTACGGGATTACGTTGCAACGGATCCTGACCGACCGCGGCACGGAGTTTTGCGGGCGTGAGGGACATCCGTACGAGCTCTACCTGGCGATCGAAGACATCGACCACACCCGAACGAAGGCACGCCATCCGCAGACCAACGGCATCGTCGAGCGTTTTCACAAAACGATGCTTGATGAGTTTTATCGGATCGCGTTTCGCAAGACGATCTACACGTCGCTCGAGCAACTGCAGCGGGACCTCGATGCGTGGACCGAGGAGTACAACACGCAGCGTCCGCATCAAGGACGCTGGTGCTACGGCAAGACGCCGATGCAGACATTCGTCGACAGTGTCTCCCTTGCGAAAGAGAAACAGATCGCTTAGACTGAAACCCAACCTATCTGACACTACCGCAAGATCGTACGACTGTCAGATCACATAGTAGCTAGTACATCTGATTCGAACGTCGAATCGCAACGGAGAGGTGCAGTTTTCGATCGGACTGCCCACTGGAGAATCGAGGAATCGCATGAAGATCGAGCACAACGGAATGCTCGTACGTATCTACTTTTCGGAGAGCGCCCACCACGAGCACTCCGATACCTTGGGCCTCATTATTGCCGCACTTTCAAAAGCTGGTTTCGTTGGGGCATCGGTTTTTAAGGGCATCGAGGGCTACGGCTCCCATCGTTATATCTCTAGCGCAAGCATCATTGATGCCTACGTCGATCTGCCGATTTTGATCGAAGTCGTTGACGACGAAGAAAAGGTTCGTTCGTTCATTCCCACCCTCGAAACGATCCTCGAGGATGGTTTGGTCACCCTCGAGCGCGTGCAAACGCTCTTCTATCGCGGAACTCCGGTCTGCGGGTAAAGCTCCCAGGCTTCTGCGGCGCGAAGTCCATGTAAAAGGATTATGGGCTCGCGCTTAAAAAGGATTATGGGCTCGCGCTTAAAAAAAGAAATCTATGGCGATGGAGTTCGCCAAAACCGCCTGTCCTGGGCAGTCAAGTCCCAAATCTGCTGTAATTCCGGTTCGTCGATCGCGTAAGTTAGGCTGCTCGTGATCGTGTCCCCAGCCGTGGTGTACGAGCGGTGGCTCGGCGAGGGTAGCGCTCAGCCGTTAATCACGGCGGAGAGCTTGGCGGGCTGATTATCGCTGACGGCACTGAGTCCTTCGAGTTGCATGTAGCGCCGCTGCAGTTGCCATTCGTCGTTCTGTTCCAGTAGGAGCGCACCGACGAGGCGTACGATGGCAGCATCGTTCGGGAAGATACCGACGACATCGGTGCGCCGCTTGATCTCCGCGTTGACCCGTTCGAGCGGATTGGTTGAGGCGATCTGCTTGCGGTGCGCCTTGGGAAAGTCCATGTACGCGAGCACGTCGTTCTCGGCGTCGTCCATCATCGCCGCGAGCTTCGGGAACTTCTGCCGAAGCTGCTCGGAGACGATACGCCATTGCTCGTGCGCAGCTTCCGCTGTCTCTTGCGCGAATACCGTGTTGATCAACGCGAGGACCATCTGCCGTTGCCCTTTACCCGCATGTGCGAGCGCGTTTCGCATAAAATGCACGCGGCAGCGCTGCCACGTTGCTTTGAATACTTTCGCGATGGCCGCTTTCAGGCCGACATGCGAGTCGGAAATGACGAGCTTGACACCGCGCAATCCGCGGCGGCTCAAGCTGCGAAGAAAGTCGATCCAGAACGGCTCTGCTTCGCTCGGACCAACCGCGAGGCCCAACAATTCCCGTGTCCCATCGGTGTTTACGCCGACGGCCAGTATCACGGCGACCGAGACGATGCGTCCGCCGGAGCGCGTCTTCACGTACGTCGCGTCGATCCAAAGATAGGGCCAGTCGCCTTCGATCGGCCGGGTAAGAAATGCGTTCACGCGTTCGTCGATCTCTTCGCACAGCCGTGAGACCTGACTCTTGGAGATGCCTGTCATCCCCATCGCCTTGACGAGCTCGTCGACCGAGCGCGTGGAGATGCCCTGGATGTAGGCCTCTTGGATGACGGCGGTGAGCGCCTTCTCCGCCGTGCGGCGCGGCTCGAGGAACGCGGGGAAGTAGCTACCTTTGCGCAACTTGGGGATGCGCAGTCCGATCGTGCCGGAACGCGTCTCCCATTGGCGCTCGCGGAAGCCGTTGCGGGCGTTCTGTCGGCCGGGGCCGCGCTCGCCGTAGGGCAAGCCGCAGAGTTCCTCAACATCGATCTCCATGATCCGCTGCGCGGCGTACTGGAGCATCTCGCGAACGAAGTCGACGTCGCCGCCCTTTTCGACGAGCTCGGAAAGTGCGATACTGGGTTTGGCCATCGTGGATCCCTTTCGGTCGGTTATTTGTTGCAAAAACAACCTTCGCCGAAAGCCACGATGGCCGCTCTCTATGCTACAAGGGCGACCCTCTCATACACCACGGGCCGGGACACGATCCTGCTCCGTCTGTCTCGTTTTACGGCGGCCGGCTTGGCCACCGTCGTTGCTTTCCATTCGAAGTATTCGGTCATGTCGAAGTAGGCTCGGCTTAAACATTCGTCGTTTTGCTCGGAGAGTAACGCGCCGACCATGCGAATCGCTGCGGCGTCGTTTGGGAAAATGCGAATGACTTTCTCCCGGCGACGAATCTCTTCATTGAGCCGCTCTTGCATGTTGCTCGTGCGCAGTCGCCGACGATATTTCTCCGGCAGCGGCAAGATCGCAAGCATGTCTTCGAACGCTCCTTCCAAGCACACGCACGACTTGGGCGCTGTTTCTGCGAAGCGGGCCATGAATTCCGCATATCGACGCTCGGCCTCTTTGCGATCAGTTGCGAGGAAGATCAGCCGAGCTGCAGCGGTTACGTTTTCCCGTTCTTTCTTGGGCGCGTGATCGAGCAAGTTCTTCATCACGTGGAACTGGCAACGCTGCCACGTCGCGCCGACGAATTGCTTGGCGATAGTCAAGTCCCAAATCTGCTGTAATTCCGGTTCGTCGATCGCGTAAGTTAGGCTGCTCGTCTGTCTCGTTTTACGGCGGCCGGCTTGGCCACCGTCGTTGCTTTCCATTCGAAGTATTCGGTCATGTCGAAGTAGGCTCGGCCTAACCATTCGTCGTTTTGCTCGGAGAGTAACGCGCCGACCATGCGAATCGCCGCGGCGTCGTTTGGGAAGATGCGAATGACTTTCTCCCGGCGACGAATCTCTTCATTGAGCCGCTCTTGCATGTTGCTCGTGCGCAGTCGCCGACGATATTTCTCCGGCAGCGGCAAGATCGCAAACATGTCTTCGAACGCTCCTTCCAAGCACACGCACGACTTGGGCGCTGTTTCTGCGAAGCGGGCCATGAATTCCGCATATCGACGCTCAGCCTCTTTGCGATCAGTTGCGAGAAAGATCAGCCGAGCTGCAGCGGTTACGTTTTCGCGTTCTTTCTTGGGCGCGTGATCGAGCAAGTTCTTCATCACGTGGAACTGGCAGCGCTGCCATGTCGCGCCGACGAATTGCTTGGCGATCGCCTCGCGTAAGCCCGAGTGATTGTCGGAGACGGCAACGTCGACGCCGTGCAAGCCGCGTGCTTTGAGGCCGCGAAAGAACTCGTTCCACGTCGCAAAGCTCTCCGAATCGCCGATCGAAAGACCAAGGATTTCTCGGTATCCGTCAGCGCGAATGCCGCTCGCGATGAGGAGCGCTTTGCTGACGACGCTCTTGTCGGTGCGCACCTTCGTAAAGAGCGCGTCAACGATGATGAACGGGTACGCCGCATCAAGCCGACGATTCAAGAATCCCGCGACCGGCTCGTCAAGGGCCTTCGCGAGGCGACTGACCGTCGATTTCGAAAACGACGTCCCACACAGACCTTCGGTTATCCGCGTGACCTTCCGCGTCGAGACGCCGTTGACGACCATCTCCATCAGGCCCACGACAAAGGCTTGTTCGCTGCGGCGATAACGCTCGAAGATGTCGGTTGAGAAGCTGCCGTCGCGCGTCTGCGGCACGCGCAGGACCAGCGATCCGACGCGGGTCGAGAGCTGTCGATCGCGATACCCATTTCGATAGCCCTCCCGTTCTTCGCAGCGCTGGTAACGCTCGGCACCCAGATGATCGCGCATCTGTGCCTCGAGCACTTGGTTGAGAATCACTTCGACGAGTTTGCCGAGCGCTGCCGGCTGATCGAGCAAAGCTGGAATCGCGTCGCGGGATAGGGTAAGATCGTAATCGGCCACCGTTCCGGTCCTTTCGATTGAGGTGTTGAACAACGTCAATCTTCGAACCGGAGCGGTGGCTACCCGCCCGCTCAATTTACATCAATTATAGGGACTCGGCCCTACCAGCAGACCTTCATCGACACCTATGCGAAGGTGGGCGTCGCGAAGCTCTATTTGGACAAGACACCAATCACTGCGGCCGACCTGCTCAACGATCGCGTGTTACCGCTATACGAAGAGTACGGGATTACGTTGCAACGGATCCTGACCGACCGCGGCACGGAGTTTTGCGGGCGTGAGGGACATCCGTACGAGCTCTACCTGGCGATCGAAGACATCGACCACACCCGAACGAAGGCACGCCATCCGCAGACCAACGGCATCGTCGAGCGTTTTCACAAAACGATGCTTGATGAGTTTTATCGGATCGCGTTTCGCAAGACGATCTACACGTCGCTCGAGCAACTGCAGCGGGACCTCGATGCGTGGACCGAGGAGTACAACACGCAGCGTCCGCATCAAGGACGCTGGTGCTACGGCAAGACGCCGATGCAGACATTCGTCGACAGTGTCTCCCTTGCGAAAGAGAAACAGATCGCTTAGACTGAAACCCAACCTATCTGACACTACCGCAAGATCGTACGACTGTCAGATCACATAGTAGCTAGTACAGCGCCAGAAATTGCGCGCACTGCCAGCCATATAGATCTTCCAGATACGATACGTGCGCTCGTCGGTCGCAGCAATAACATTGTCGCAGCTCGCTTCGAGATTTTTGTGCCAGGCGCGTAGAGTTCGAGCGTAGTGTTCGCGGAGATTCTCGACGTCGCGGACCTCGAATCCAACCCTCCCTGCAGCACGGAGTATCGTCTCAATGCTCACGAGGTCCCCGTCCGGAAAGACGTATCGGTCCATGAAGCCGCTCGCGCGACAGCCTCTGCCATCGCGACTCTGCTGAGCGATCCCGTGGTTGAGAAAAAGTCCGCCTTTGCGAAGTGCATCGAATGCGGTGTGGAAATATACTTGCAGCCGCTCTCGGCCGACATGTTCGATCATTCCAACGCTGACGATCTTGTGAAAGGTCTCGCCGCGCAAATCACGATAGTCGCGTAATTCAACGCGAACCCGATCTCCGACGCCCGCCTGGGCGATGCGTCGCTGAGCTTCTTCATACTGCAGGCGACTCAACGTTACGCCAAGGGCCTCAGCACCGAATTGCTGCGCGGCACGCAGAACGAGGGCTCCCCAACCGCAGCCGATATCAAGTAGACGTTCCCCCGGACGTACCCGAAGTTTTCGTAATGTGTGATCGATCTTTGCGACCTGTGCATCGTCGAGTGTTTGCACGCCCTCGTCCCAGTAGCCGCATGAATAAACCATTCGCGAGTCAAGAAAGCTACGGTAGAATTCGATCGGCTGATCGTAGTGAAATCCGATCGCCGCCGCATCACGCTGTT
Organism: Vulcanimicrobium alpinum; assembly: GCF_027923555.1. Classification (GTDB taxonomy): domain Bacteria; phylum Vulcanimicrobiota; class Vulcanimicrobiia; order Vulcanimicrobiales; family Vulcanimicrobiaceae; genus Vulcanimicrobium; species Vulcanimicrobium alpinum. Next base: position 3,474,047 of record NZ_AP025523.1, read on the forward strand.
TTGAGTGCCGCTTTCCGTGGAGTTGCGCTTCGTGCCGCGACGCTCGCGGTACGTTCGGCAGACGCATGAGCTGCGCGATCAGACGAGGCAGTGTGAGGCGAGGTAAGATCTCGAGCGCATTTTCAATCGCGTCGATCACCAACTCGATATCGCCGTCGATGTCGATCCATTTCTCGACGAACGCCCGCCCAGGGCTCAAGTCCAGCGGCGGAGCAAATGCTGCTCGCAGGGCGAACGGTTCATTGATGAACAGCGTGAAGTGTGCGTTCTCGGTTGCTGGCACGCGCGTGCCATCCCAAAGTTCCACCGCAAAAGTGCGCGCGAAATCTCGACCAAATAATGTTCGCAGAATCGCGACGGAGCGATCTGCGGCGCTTCTTTTTCCAGCCGCTATTAGAAATCGCTGTTGGAGGGGTAAAATAGAAACGCTCCCGCTATAACGCAGGAGCTATCAGCCCAAAACGGGCGGTTAATGGCGAGCCCCATCGCCAAATTTTTTTTTCGATCATAGCACACGTTTTGATAAACGACAATCGAGTGCTCGTTAATGGTGAAGGGCGGTGGGCTGGCACTGCCCGCCTCCTCACTGAATCTATCGTGCGCTCGAGGGGATCGAGAGGCATCTCGAAGACCGGCATTCGTGAGTTGGACTGCTCGTGAGTTTTGGCTGAAGGGATGCGGACAGCTTCTGAAAGAATCGTCGCCTGAGGACCTGGTTTGAAGGTGGTGGAGTCCGCCTGCAGCGATCGTCTGCGAACTGCCGATTTCGGCCAATGACTCCTGGCGCGTGCTAGGAGTTTTTTGTTTTCCGGCACACTTTTTTCGCGAGACATCAATCTATGAACGATGAAACGGCCAAGGCGTATCCGTACCGTCCTGCTTTGCGAGTGAGTATCTATATCGGCGAGCGCGACCACCACGCCGGACAGCCGTTATATACGGCAATTGTCGAGCTAGCACGCAAGCTTGGAATCGCCGGAGCGACGGTTCTTCGCGGAATCGAAGGCTACGGTGCTGATGCGGTGGTGCATTCCGCGAGCATCGTCGACCTTTCATCGAATCTTCCGTTGATCGTGGTCGTCATTGATGAACTTCCGAGGATACAAACGTTCATCTCGACGGTCGCCGACATGCTGGTCGATGGAATGATGACCACGGAAGAGCTTGAGATCGTCGATCATAAGCACGGAAAGATTTTGTGATGGATCCACGCGCGATGCTTGCTGTGGGAGCGGGCGCCGCAATTGGGGGTGTCGGTCGACTCCTGGTGACGGAGGCGGTCGTTGCACGGGTAGGAGCCGGATTTGGGCATTATGCCACGTTTTTCATCAATGTTTCCGGTGCATTCCTCATCGGTGTCGTGCTCGCTCTCGCGCAATCCCGCACGGAATTTAATCCGCTCTTGCGATTGTTTTTAGCGACGGGAATTCTTGGCGGCTACACGACCTTCTCAACATTCTCATTCGAGGTGTTCAATCTGGCAACCGGCGGATTCGTGCTTACCTCGATTGTATATGCTGTAGGGAGTGTCGCGCTGGGCGTTATCGCCGCGTTTCTCGGCGTGACGCTCGTGCGCGCGATCGGTGTATAAAGATCGCGGCCCGACGGAGGCACCCGGTTGATGAAGGTCTCGCCATTCGTATGGCTATGCGGAGTTGGGTTCCTCGGCCGCTTGAGCTACGAGATGATTCGTACGCCGATCGTTTCGCTTTTTGCCGTCAGGCTCGGCGCACCCACGCAGATCATCGGTCTTTTAGTTGCGGCCGTCACGCTGACGGGAATCGTCGTGAAATATCCGTCCGGGGCGCTCGCCGACATTTTTGGGTTTCGCCGGATCATGTCGTATGGACTGATCGTGAAAGCGACGGCACCGTTCTTGTATATGCTGGTATCGACGTGGCCGCAGCTGCTCGTTTTGCGGCTGTACCACGGATTGTCAACGGCGCTGTACGCGCCCGTTGCCTCGGCATTCGTTGCGAAAGAATATCCCGAACAACGTGCGAGTCGCCTCGGCATGTACGGAGCATTCGAAAATGGCGGTGTCGTCTTGGGGCCGGTCTTCGGCGCCTATCTTTTGTCGGTTTCGTCATTCACCGTGGCCTTTCTCAGCTCCGGGATCATCGGAATCATGGCCTTTAGGGGAATTTTCGAAATCCCGCGTGACGCTCGCCGCACTCCGGAGGCTGCGCGGCTCCGACCGGCAGATATCGCGCGGCAGATGCTCGCAGGCGCGAAAGAAATCGCCAGTGACGGCGCCATCCGCATCGTAAGCTTTGTTGAAGGCACGATGTACATGGGCGTGGGTACGCTGCAAGCGTTTCTGCCGCTCTATGCATTGAGCGTGCATATTTCGGTGGCGGAGGTGGGCGTGTTGTTCGGTATACAGGGTGCGGCTTCCATCATCGGTCGCCCGCTCTGGGGCAAGGCCTCGGATACGACCGGTCGTCGGCCGCTCGTTGTCGCTGGAATAGTGCTCTGCGCGGCAACACTCGTGACCATGCCGTTAACGGAGAATTTCTTGATGCTCTGCGGCTTGAACTTGCTGTTCGGGCTCGGCACTGGAATGGTTACGCCATCGACGACCGCATTGATCGGCGATTTGGTCAAGCGCAATGCCTTCGGTGCGGCGATGGGTGTCTTCGGCAGTTTGTGGGATATCGGTCATGCGAGCGGTCCCATCATCGCGGGCTTCTTGATTGCCTGGATTGGCTATCGGTATGCGTTCTCGATCATCGCCGTGCCGATGCTTCTCGCGCTCGTCTTCTTCGTCAGCAGCAACGGCGTCCGTCGCGTGGCAGACCGGCTCGCCTCAAAACTTCCGTAAGTAGCGTTCAAGGAGATGCTCGAATTTATGCGGCTGATTGCTCGTTTGTGGATTTTGATCTTCGTTCTTGCGGCGACCCCGTCCGTGATCGTGTCCCGGCCCGTGGTGTATGAGAGGGTCGCCCTTGTAGCATAGAGAGCGGCCATCGTGGCTTTCGGCGAAGGTTGTTTTTGCAACAAATAACCGACCGAAAGGGATCCACGATGGCCAAACCCAGTATCGCACTTTCCGAGCTCGTCGAAAAGGGCGGCGACGTCGACTTCGTTCGCGAGATGCTCCAGTACGCCGGGCAGCGGATCATGGAGATCGATGTTGAGGAACTCTGCGGCTTGCCCTACGGCGAGCGCGGCCCCGGCCGACAGAACGCCCGCAACGGCTTCCGCGAGCGCCAATGGGAGACGCGTTCCGGCACGATCGGACTGCGCATCCCCAAGTTGCGCAAAGGTAGCTACTTCCCCGCGTTCCTCGAGCCGCGCCGCACGGCGGAGAAGGCGCTCACCGCCGTCATCCAAGAGGCCTACATCCAGGGCATCTCCACGCGCTCGGTCGACGAGCTCGTCAAGGCGATGGGGATGACAGGCATCTCCAAGAGTCAGGTCTCACGGCTGTGCGAAGAGATCGACGAACGCGTGAACGCATTTCTTACCCGGCCGATCGAAGGCGACTGGCCCTATCTTTGGATCGACGCGACGTACGTGAAGACGCGCTCCGGCGGACGCATCGTCTCGGTCGCCGTGATACTGGCCGTCGGCGTAAACACCGATGGGACACGGGAATTGTTGGGCCTCGCGGTTGGTCCGAGCGAAGCAGAGCCGTTCTGGATCGACTTTCTTCGCAGCTTGAGCCGCCGCGGATTGCGCGGTGTCAAGCTCGTCATTTCCGACTCGCATGTCGGCCTGAAAGCGGCCATCGCGAAAGTATTCAAAGCAACGTGGCAGCGCTGCCGCGTGCATTTTATGCGAAACGCGCTCGCACATGCGGGTAAAGGGCAACGGCAGATGGTCCTCGCGTTGATCAACACGGTATTCGCGCAAGAGACAGCGGAAGCTGCGCACGAGCAATGGCGTATCGTCTCCGAGCAGCTTCGGCAGAAGTTCCCGAAGCTCGCGGCGATGATGGACGACGCCGAGAACGACGTGCTCGCGTACATGGACTTTCCCAAGGCGCACCGCAAGCAGATCGCCTCAACCAATCCGCTCGAACGGGTCAACGCGGAGATCAAGCGGCGCACCGATGTCGTCGGTATCTTCCCGAACGATGCTGCCATCGTACGCCTCGTCGGTGCGGGCAGAGTCCCTATAATTGATGTAAATTCAGCGGGCGGGTAGCCACCGCTCCGGTTCGAAGATTGACGTTGACAACACTTCAATCGAAAGGACCGGAACGGTGGCCGATTACGATCTTACCCTATCCCGCGACGCGATTCCAGCGTTGCTCGATCAACCTGCGGCGCTCGGGAAGCTCGTCGAAACGATTTTGAACCAAGTGCTCGAGGCGCAGATGCGCGATCATCTGGGCGCCGAGCGGTACGAACGCTGTCAAGAACGGGAGGGCTATCGGAATGGGTATCGCGATCGACAGCTCTCGACCCGCGTCGGATCGCTGGTCCTGCGCGTGCCGCAGACGCGCGACGGCAGCTTCTCAACCGACATCTTTGAGCGTTATCGCCGCAGCGAACAAGCCTTTGTCGTGGGCCTGATGGAGATGGTCGTCAACGGCGTCTCGACGCGGAAGGTCACGCGGATAACCGAAGGTCTGTGTGGGACGTCGTTTTCGAAGTCGACGGTCAGTCGCCTCGCGAAGGCCCTTGACGAGCCGGTCGCGGGATTCTTGAATCGCCGGCTCGACGCGGCGTACCCGTTCATCATCGTTGACGCGCTCTTCACGAAGGTGCGCACCGACAAGAGCGTCGTCAGCAAAGCGCTGCTCATCGCGAGCGGCATTCGTGCTGACGGATACCGCGAGATCCTTGGTCTTTCGATCGGCGATTCGGAGAGCTTTGCGACGTGGAACGAGTTCTTTCGCGGCCTCAAAGCACGCGGCTTGCACGGCGTCGACGTTGCCGTCTCCGACAATCACTCGGGCTTACGCGAGGCGATCGCCAAGCAATTCGTCGGCGCGACATGGCAGCGTTGCCAGTTCCACGTGATGAAGAACTTGCTCGATCACGCGCCCAAGAAAGAACGCGAAAACGTAACCGCTGCAGCTCGGCTGATCTTCCTCGCAACTGATCGCAAAGAGGCCGAGCGTCGATATGCGGAATTCATGGCCCGCTTCGCAGAAACGGCGCCCAAGTCGTGCGTGTGCTTGGAAGGAGCGTTCGAAGACATGTTTGCGATCTTGCCGCTGCCGGAGAAATATCGTCGGCGACTGCGCACGAGCAACATGCAAGAGCGGCTCAATGAAGAGATTCGTCGCCGGGAGAAAGTCATTCGCATTTTCCCAAACGACGCCGCAGCGATTCGCATGGTCGGCGCGTTACTCTCCGAGCAAAACGACGAATGGTTAAGCCGAGCCTACTTCGACATGACCGAATACTTCGAATGGAAAGCAACGACGGTGGCCAAGCCGGCCGCCGTAAAACGAGACAGACGAGCAGCCTAACTTACGCGATCGACGAACCGGAATTACAGCAGATTTGGGACTTGACTGTCGGTGCGCTCCTACTGGAACAGAACGACGAATGGCAACTGCAGCGGCGCTACATGCAACTCGAAGGACTCAGTGCCGTCAGCGATAATCAGCCCGCCAAGCTCTCCGCCGTGATTAACGGCTGAGCGCTACCCTCGCCGAGCCACCGCTCGTACACCACGGCTGGGGACACGATCGTGGGTTTCCGGGTAGTATTGGAGCACAGGCTTTCGATACTTCGGAGGTGCGCTATGCGCTCGGATGATCAACAACATGCGTCGATGTGGACGACGCTCTCGCCCGAAGAAACCGTTCCCGCAGATCATCCGCTACGGCCGATTCGAAAAATGGTCAACGACGTGCTTGCGACGATGTCACCCGACTTCTCGAAGCTGTACTCGAAGCGAGGTCGGCCATCTATCGCTCCGGAAAAGCTTCTGCGATCGATCCTCCTGCAAGCGTTTTTCTCCATCAGGAGTGAGACGCTGCTCCTTGAGCAACTTCGCTATAACATGCTCTTTCGATGGTTCGTTGGTCTGGGCATGGACGATGCGATCTGGGACGTTTCGACGTTTAGCAAGAATCGCGAGCGATTTCTCCGTGGCGAGATCAGCGACAAGTTCTTTGCAGCCGTCGTTGAGATCGCGCGCGAAAACAATTTAGCGAGCGACGACCATTTCACCGTCGATGGGACGTTACTTCAAGCTTGGGCCAGTCATAAAAGCTTCAAGCCCAAGAATGACGACGATAATCCGCCGTCGTCAGGCCGCAATCCGGACGTCGATTTTACCGGTACGACGCGTAAAAACGATACTCATGAGTCGACGACCGATGCAGACGCGCGGCTCTATCGTAAGAGCCGTAATACGGCGTCGGTCCTCGGCTATCTCGCGCATGCGCTGATGGAGAATCGGAATGGTCTCATCGTTGGGATTCGCACGACGAGGGCCACTGGAACGGCCGAGCGCGAAGCCGCGATCGAGCTCATTCGCGGCGTTGGAGGCGCGCGACGGATTACACTTGGCGCCGACAAGGGTTACGACGCAGCTGCATTTGTCGAAGAACTCCGAGCGATGAACGTGACACCGCACATTGCTCGAAATCTCAGTCGTCGAAGTGCGATAGACGAACGGACAACGCGCCATGCCGGCTACGAAGCGAGTCAGAGAAAGCGAAAGCGCGTCGAAGAAATCTTTGGTTGGGCAAAGGCTACCGCGAATCTCCGACAAGTTCATTATCGCGGACTACGACTCGTAAGCGAGACCGTACGGTGGACGTCGATCGCATTCAATCTCGTGCGACTTCGCAACCTTGGAGTTGCATAATGACGATCGAAACGACGATACTCGACGACGTTTGGGCTTCAAAAAAGCAGTTCGAAGACACGAACAACCATACGAATAGGTGTACTAGCTACTATGTGATCTGACAGTCGTACGATCTTGCGGTAGTGTCAGATAGGTTGGGTTTCAGTCTAAGCGATCTGTTTCTCTTTCGCAAGGGAGACACTGTCGACGAATGTCTGCATCGGCGTCTTGCCGTAGCACCAGCGTCCTTGATGCGGACGCTGCGTGTTGTACTCCTCGGTCCACGCATCGAGGTCCCGCTGCAGTTGCTCGAGCGACGTGTAGATCGTCTTGCGAAACGCGATCCGATAAAACTCATCAAGCATCGTTTTGTGAAAACGCTCGACGATGCCGTTGGTCTGCGGATGGCGTGCCTTCGTTCGGGTGTGGTCGATGTCTTCGATCGCCAGGTAGAGCTCGTACGGATGTCCCTCACGCCCGCAAAACTCCGTGCCGCGGTCGGTCAGGATCCGTTGCAACGTAATCCCGTACTCTTCGTATAGCGGTAACACGCGATCGTTGAGCAGGTCGGCCGCAGTGATTGGTGTCTTGTCCAAATAGAGCTTCGCGACGCCCACCTTCGCATAGGTGTCGATGAAGGTCTGCTGGTAGATGCGGCCGACGCCCTTCATCGTCCCAACGAAGAAGGTGTCCTGCGCGCCGGAATCTGTCAAGGTGTTTGGTCCTGTTAGTCATCTGCTTTTTGTGAGCGCCTACACGGCGACCCCGTCGTGAGCGGGCGGATTTATCCACACCGCGGGCGGTAACACGATCCGCTTTGGCGATCCGCCGATGAATCGTTCCGGTTTGGCGCGGTAAGCCGCGAGCATCACGTCGTGTCTGGCGGCGAGCACGCGGTCCGCCTGGCCGTGATGCACCATTGCCGGCGTCAGCATCGCGATTCCGGAGTGCCGGTGCTCGTTGTTGTACCAGGTCATGAACTCACCAACGAAATCGTGCCCGTGCTCAAACGACCCAAATCGATCGGGGAATTCGGGATGGTACTTCAGCGTGCGGAACTGGGACTCCGAGAAGGGGTTATCGTCGCTAACGTGCGGACGGCTGTGCGAACGTACGACGCCGAGCTTGTCCATCAGGGCGCACACGGGTTGCGCCGTCATCTCCGCGCCGCGATCGGCGTGAACGATCGCGTGCCCGGGCTGGATGCCTTCACGTTCCAGCGTCTGCGCGATGAAGTGCCGTGCGAGTTCGGCGTTGGCCCGATGCACGAGCATCCAGCCGACGACAAACCGGCTGAAGATGTCGAGCATCACCAGCAGCGAGAACCACTCACCCGGGTGCGGGCCGCGCAGCTTCGTGATATCCCACGAGAAAACTTGACGCGGACCGGTGGCCACCAGTTCGGGCTTACGGTACTCCGGATGACGTGCAATACGGCGACGTTCGCGCACCTCCGCGTTTGCTCGCAGCAGGCGGTACATCGTGCTCACCGAGCACAGGTAGATACCTTCGTCCAGCAAGGTCGCGTGGATCGTCGCCGGCGCGCGATCGGCAAACCGCTCGCCATGCAGCACCGCGAGCACCTCAGCTTGCTCGTGTTCGCTCAGTGCTCTTCTCGAGCGCCGGCGCGAGATCACGGACGGAAGTCGTTCCGGCGTGCCGTTTAGGCGGCGCCGCAGCGTCGAGCGGCTGATGCCCGCTGCAGTGCACAACGCGCGCTGCGGAATCTCGTGGGCAAGTTCCAGCGCCGCACTCATTCTGCGTTCTCGTTCGTCTCGGGGCTCTCCAGATCGACGCCCAGGAGCCCCGCAAATTTTTTTTGGATATCGTTTATGAGCTCGGCGCGCGCCAACTGGCGACGGAGTTTCCGGTTTTCCCGCTCGAGTTCTTTGAGCCGCTGCGCAACCTCGTCGGCTTGCATTTTGGCTTTTGCACGTTGGCGCACCGCACCTGGATCGAGGTCGCCTTGATCGCGCTGCCTTCGCCAGGCATAGAGCTGCGATGAGTAAATACCTTCGCGCCGGAGAAACGCTCCGATCGTGCCGGCTGGACGCGCATCAGCCTCGCGCACGATGCGCAGCTTCTCGGCGGCGGAGAACCGACGTCGCTGAGGTTTTTGGGGTGAACTGGTTGCCTTGATTTCCGTTGAAACGGTTCCGTTCGAGGACTGCATCTGTTGCAGGACTTTCTCGCCCCCGCGTGCTTTGCATCGTTCCGGATGTTTTCCACAGTATCCCCGTTATCCACAGCTCTGCTGCTGCGACGAACGTTGTACAAAAAACTCCCTATGCTACCGGTACCACTCTATCTTGACACGGGGGGCGCCGCAGTAGCCGGGGCACTCACTCTCGAACTCGCCGTGCGCTTCTTTCTCGAGCTTGGCACGCTCCAGCGCGACGACTTGCGCCTCAGTCAGGACGAGCCCATCTTGGGCGCTCTTTGCTTCCAGCGCTTTGAGCCGTTTCTTCATCGTCTCAAGATCGTGTCGCAGCCACACCCCGCGAAGTCCCGCCGGCGACATACGCATCCCACGCTTGGCGAGCTCGTTCGCTGCGCGCACTTGACCGTACGCAGGGAACTCGATCGCAAGATCGACAATCGCATCCTCGACTTCGGGAGCAATGCGGTTCTTGAGGTTCGGCTTTCGCTTGGTGATCTCGGCCAAGGCTAGATCGCCGCCCGTCTCGTAGAGCTCTTTGAAACGGTAGAAGCTATCACGGCTGTAACCCATCACGCGGCAGGCTTCAGTCACATTTCCGAGCTGCTTGCCGAGCTGGAGTAGGCCCACTTTCGCCTTGATGACTTTTCGGTCGCTGTTCATGGATGGCTCCTCAGGAGGATTCACCACCGGTATTCGATAACCGTCAGATCAAATCCTGACTTCTACAAATCAGATCGGCTCCAGCGTGGGGCCTACCGCGTTCATAGTTGACGTGCTCCCGAATGAAATGCCCCTACGTACATCCAAACGCCCGGTGTGCTATAATAGCAATCATATAATATCACGGCGATGGGGCCCGCCGACAACCGCTCTTTTCGGGCTGATGCAACGGCGGGAGCATGCTTTGTACGAACTTTCATTCCTCCACGAGGGCGATCGGTGATCGGCGCCACCCCTCAGAAACTCGCGCACCAACCGACCGACGTTTTTTCTATCGACAACGTCGATGTCCAGCTCGGGGCGAAGCGGGTACTTGCACACTGCACGCTTCGTATTCAAGCGGGCGTCACGTGTATCGTCGGTCAGAGCGGCACCGGGAAGAGTACGCTGCTCAAGGCGATGGTTGGCCTTATCCCACTAGCGCGCGGGTCGATCCGGTTCCGCGGACTTGAAGTCTCGACGAGCCATGTATCGATGCTCGCTGAAATTCGTCGTAACGTCGCATTCGTCTTTCAAAATGGAGCGCTCTTTTCGTCATTGAGCGTCTTCGACAATTGTGCCCTCGCGCTTCGAGAGCGCGATCATTTGTCTGTCCACGAGATTGAACTTCGCGTCTTCGATGCACTCGAACGTGTTGGTCTGAGCGGTGCGCACGATCGCATGCCCACCGAACTATCCGGTGGAATGATGAAGCGCGCGGCGATTGCCCGCGCACTCGCACAACACCCCGATGCAATCCTCTTCGACGAGCCAACAACCGGAGCCGACCCGATCCTTACGACCGTGCTCATGCAGCACATTCGCGCGATCACCGGCTCGCGCCCAGCGGCTTCCGTCATCATGACGCATGATATCGATGCCGTCCGGCGCTTCGCCGATCGGATCATCCTGCTCTTTGAGGGAAACGCAATCTGGGACGGGGTGCCATTAGCAGGCTGATGAAAAATCGGCCGAGTTGATGTTGGCGTGACGGCGTTTTTCGCGTATTATAAGAGCAAGTCTCCTCATACCTTGGTGAGGTTGCGGCCGATGCGGACTCATGATGAGCAGCGTGCATCCGTTTGGACGACGTTGCAGCCGGAAGACACCGTGCCCGGCGATCATCCGTTGCGCCCGATGCGCGTGATGGTCAACGAAATTCTGCGCGAACTCTCGCCGGAGTTTTCCAAGCTCTACTCCCGACGGGGCCGGCCATCGATCGCGCCGGAGAAGCTGCTGCGAGCCTTGCTGTTGCAAATGTTCTACTCGATCCGCAGCGAGCCGATGCTGCTGGAGCAGTTGCGTTACAATTTGCTCTTTCGTTGGTTCGTGGGCTTGAGCATGGACGACAAGATCTGGGACCCCTCGACGTTCAGCAAGAACCGCGATCGGTTCTTGAATGGCGAAATCTCCGAGCGGTTCTTCGCCGCCGTGGTCGAGCGGGCGCGTGCCGACGAACTGCTCTCGAACGAGCATTTCACCGTCGATGGGACGCTAATCGAGGCGTGGGCCAGCCACAAGAGCTTTCGGCCCAAGTCGGACGACGAACCGCCGACCTCGAGCGGCGGTCGCAACGAGGGCGTGAACTTTCGTGGCCGGCCGCGCAGCAACGAGACGCACGTCTCGAGTACCGATCCGGACGCGCGGTTGTACCGCAAGAGCAGCGGCGCGCCGGCGATTCTCGGCTATCTCGGACATGCTCTGATGGAGAATCGCAACGGCTTGATAGTCGGCGTGAAGACCACTCGCGCGACCGGGATCGCCGAACGCGAAGCAGCGCTGGAATTGATTCGCGGGGTCAGCGGAAGCAACCGAATCACGCTCGGCGCCGACAAGGCGTACGATACCAAAGACTTTGTCGAGGCGTTGCGAGCGCTCAACGTGACGCCGCACGTTGCTCAAAATACGACCCGTCGCCGCAGCGCGATCGACCGCCGAACCGTCCGCCATCCGGGCTACACGGTGAGTCAACGCAGGCGCAAGTTGATCGAGGAGAGCTTCGGGTGGGGCAAGACGATCGGCCGATTGCGCAAGGTGCATTTCCGCGGGCTTGATCTGGTCGGCGACATTGTGCGCTGGACGGCCGCGGCGTACAACTTGATCAGGATACGCAATCTGAGGGCCGCGACATGATGCGAAGTGATGCTGACCCGAGGGGGCGTTTTCGAGATGAACCGCTCGGCAACGGGCTTCGAGAGGTCCGCCGACCTCCCGAAAACCGTGCTGAACGGGCAGTTCGCGAACCACGCGCCGATTTTTTCACGGGGCTGTTAGATCTCGATAGTCCTACGAATCCAATCGTAGAACAATTCGTCTCAGGTTCGCTCAGCGGACCGATTCCACTTTAATGGCCTACGTCAGTTCGCCGCTACGACACGACGAAACGCTACGCGGATCACTTGCCGGCCGAGGCACGATTGCGAGTTTCGCTGAGCTACGGCAAGATTTTGCCGACGCATTGCGCGGACTACTCTGCGAACGTGAGGACGTTCTGATGATTCTGGCGATTCGCGCGGACCGGATTGCCTCCATCGACGTGCCTGCCGCAGTGCTAGCTCTCACGGATCGCGCCTTGTTTGTTCTGCGGGAATCTCCCCGACTCGGCGTTCGAATCTCCTACACGCCCTTCTCTGCTCTGGGTGCGATCGATGTTGGACATTCGGCACTTCTCGGCGGCCTGCGGTTCGGGTTTCGGAGCAGTGTCACCGCACCACAATTTACCGCTTTCGATCTTCGCGGGAACGCTGCGGGGATCGTGTACAACACACTACTAGACGAGACAAAAATCTTTGAGTTCGTCCGCCGTTTGCGCGAGCTCAGCGCACCCAGCTCGCTTCCGAGGTGAGATCATGACGGAGTTCTGTACGGGCCAACTTTTGCGAATTTTCGTCGGTGAACGTGACGCTTGGCACGGCCGACCACTTCATTTCGCAATCGTCGATTTGTTGAAAAAGCACGGGGTCGCCGGAGCCTCGGTCTTTCGCGGGATCGAAGGATTTGGTTCTCATCACGAAATTCATGTAGCGAAGGTCTTCAGCTTCGGTTCCGATCTTCCCATTCTCATAGAAGTAGTCGATACGGAGGAAAAGATCGCGACGCTCGTCCCGCTGATCGACGGAATGGTAAGCGAGGGCGCGATGACCTTGGAGCGGATCGAATACCGGCGGTATCTTCCGCGAAACGTGGAGCGATAGCGTTCGATCCACAGAATCTATTCGGCTTTGAGGTCGTGCCGATTATCGGGGACATTGGTTTAGCGGCGTAGCATCGGCATCATGAGTATCTCACGCCGCTTCGGCGTTTTCAAGGGTTATGGATTGGTATCCGTTGATGCGTCGCCAGCTGCCAGAGAGGCGTTGAACGAGCTTGAACACCAAGTACGTCGCGGAGCTTCCGGTACGCAATCGCTTCGCAGCTTCGGTTCGTAATCGCACGGAAGCGAAGATCGATTCGATCGGATTGGTCGTTCGCAAGCTTTTCCAACTGCTCGACGGAAAGCGATAGAACGTCACCATGCGATCGACGTCATCGCGGATACATGCGGCGGCTTTGGGGTAATCTCGCTGCAATGTTTTCGCGAGCGCCTCGATCCGATCGCGCGCTTCCGTCTCGCTCGGCGCGTTTACGATGCATCGCAGTTCGGTATGGACGCGCGGCTTCTGTTTCTCGGGAAGCTTGTCCAAGACGTTGCGTACTTTGTGCAGCCAGCACCGTTGCTGTCGCGTGTTGGGAAGTGCCTTCCCGGCAGCAGCCCATAACCCGTTTGCGCCGTCGGCGATGAGGAGTTGCGGCATGTGTAAACCGCGCTTTTTAAGGTCTTCGAAAAGCTCCGTCCAACTCAGTTCGCTCTCACTCATCGCATCGTCGAGGGCCACCAAATGCTTGGTGCCATCGGCATCTGCCCCAATCACCACGAGCAACACGCGCCGTTCGTCAGCAGTCAAGTCCCAAATCTGCTGTAATTCCGGTTCGTCGATCGCGTAAGTTAGGCTGCTCGTCTGTCTCGTTTTACGGCGGCCGGCTTGGCCACCGTCGTTGCTTTCCATTCGAAGTATTCGGTCATGTCGAAGTAGGCTCGGCCTAACCATTCGTCGTTTTGCTCGGAGAGTAACGCGCCGACCATGCGAATCGCTGCGGCGTCGTTTGGGAAAATGCGAATGACTTTCTCCCGGCGACGAATCTCTTCATTGAGCCGCTCTTGCATGTTGCTCGTGCGCAGTCGCCGGCGATATTTCTCCGGCAGCGGCAAGATCGCAAGCATGTCTTCGAACGCTCCTTCCAAGCACACGGATCGTGTCCCGGCCCGTGGTGTATGAGAGGGTCGCCCTTGTAGCATAGAGAGCGGCCATCGTGGCTTTCGGCGAAGGTTGTTTTTGCAACAAATAACCGACCGAAAGGGATCCACGATGGCCAAACCCAGTATCGCACTTTCCGAGCTCGTCGAAAAGGGCGGCGACGTCGACTTCGTTCGCGAGATGCTCCAGTACGCCGGGCAGCGGATCATGGAGATCGATGTTGAGGAACTCTGCGGCTTGCCCTACGGCGAGCGCGGCCCCGGCCGACAGAACGCCCGCAACGGCTTCCGCGAGCGCCAATGGGAGACGCGTTCCGGCACGATCGGACTGCGCATCCCCAAGTTGCGCAAAGGTAGCTACTTCCCCGCGTTCCTCGAGCCGCGCCGCACGGCGGAGAAGGCGCTCACCGCCGTCATCCAAGAGGGCCGAGTCCGTATAATTGATGTAAATTGAGCGGGCGGGTAGCCACCGCCCCGGTTCGAAGATTGACGTTGTTCAACACCTCAATCGAAAGGACCGAAACGGTGGCCGATTACGATCTTACCCTATCCCGCGACGCGATTCCAGCTTTGCTTGATCAGCCGGCGGCGCTCGGCAAACTCGTCGAAGTGATTCTCAACCAAGTGCTCGAGGCACAGATGCGCGATCATCTGGGCGCCGAGCGGTACGAGCGCTGTGAAGAACGGGAGGGCTATCGAAATGGGTATCGCGATCGACAGCTCTCGACCCGCGTCGGCTCGCTGGTCCTGCGCGTGCCGCAGACGCGCGACGGCAGCTTCTCAACCGACATCTTCGAGCGTTATCGCCGCAGCGAACAAGCCTTCGTCGTGGGCCTGATGGAGATGGTCGTCAACGGCGTCTCGACGCGGAAGGTCACGCGGATAACCGAAGGTCTGTGTGGGACGTCGTTTTCGAAATCGACGGTAAGTCGCCTTACGAAGGCACTCGACGAGCCGGTCGCGGGATTCTTGAATCGCCGGCTCGACGCAGCGTACCCATTCATCATCGTTGACGCGCTCTTTACGAAGGTGCGCACCGACAAGAGCGTCGTCAGCAAAGCGCTGCTCATCGCGAGCGGCATTCGTGCTGACGGATACCGAGAAATCCTTGGTCTTTCGATCGGCGATTCGGAGAGCTTTGCGACGTGGAACGAGTTCTTTTGCGGCCTCAAAGCACGCGGCTTGCACGGCGTCGACGTTGCCGTCTCCGACAATCACTCGGGCTTACGCGAGGCGATCGCCAAGCAATTCGTCGGCGCGACGTGGCAGCGTTGCCAGTTCCACGTGATGAAGAACTTGCTCGATCACGCGCCCAAGAAAGAACGGGAAAACGTAACCGCTGCAGCTCGGCTGATCTTCCTCGCAACTGATCGCAAAGAGGCCGAGCGTCGATATGCGGAATTCATGGCCCGCTTCGCAGAAACGGCGCCCAAGTCGTGCGTGTGCTTGGAAGGAGCGTTCGAAGACATGCTTGCGATCTTGCCGCTGCCGGAGAAATATCGCCGGCGACTGCGCACGAGCAACATGCAAGAGCGGCTCAATGAAGAGATTCGTCGCCGGGAGAAAGTCATTCGCATTTTCCCAAACGACGCCGCAGCGATTCGCATGGTCGGCGCGTTACTCTCCGAGCAAAACGACGAATGGTTAGGCCGAGCCTACTTCGACATGACCGAATACTTCGAATGGAAAGCAACGACGGTGGCCAAGCCGGCCGCCGTAAAACGAGACAGACGAGCAGCCTAACTTACGCGATCGACGAACCGGAATTACAGCAGATTTGGGACTTGACTATCCAAGAGGCCTACATCCAGGGCATCTCCACGCGCTCGGTCGACGAGCTCGTCAAGGCGATGGGGATGACAGGCATCTCCAAGAGTCAGGTCTCACGGCTGTGCGAAGAGATCGACGAACGCGTGAACGCATTTCTTACCCGGCCGATCGAAGGCGACTGGCCCTATCTTTGGATCGACGCGACGTACGTGAAGACGCGCTCCGGCGGACGCATCGTCTCGGTCGCCGTGATACTGGCCGTCGGCGTAAACACCGATGGGACACGGGAATTGTTGGGCCTCGCGGTTGGTCCGAGCGAAGCAGAGCCGTTCTGGATCGACTTTCTTCGCAGCTTGAGCCGCCGCGGATTGCGCGGTGTCAAGCTCGTCATTTCCGACTCGCATGTCGGCCTGAAAGCGGCCATCGCGAAAGTATTCAAAGCAACGTGGCAGCGCTGCCGCGTGCATTTTATGCGAAACGCGCTCGCACATGCGGGTAAAGGGCAACGGCAGATGGTCCTCGCGTTGATCAACACGGTATTCGCGCAAGAGACAGCGGAAGCTGCGCACGAGCAATGGCGTATCGTCTCCGAGCAGCTTCGGCAGAAGTTCCCGAAGCTCGCGGCGATGATGGACGACGCCGAGAACGACGTGCTCGCGTACATGGACTTTCCCAAGGCGCACCGCAAGCAGATCGCCTCAACCAATCCGCTCGAACGGGTCAACGCGGAGATCAAGCGGCGCACCGATGTCGTCGGTATCTTCCCGAACGATGCTGCCATCGTACGCCTCGTCGGTGCGCTCCTACTGGAACAGAACGACGAATGGCAACTGCAGCGGCGCTACATGCAACTCGAAGGACTCAGTGCCGTCAGCGATAATCAGCCCGCCAAGCTCTCCGCCGTGATTAACGGCTGAGCGCTACCCTCGCCGAGCCACCGCTCGTACACCACGGCTGGGGACACGATCAGCACACGCACGACTTCGGCGCTGTTTCTGCGAAGCGGGCCATGAATTCCGCATATCGACGCTCGGCCTCTTTGCGATCAGTTGCGAGGAAGATCAGCCGAGCTGCAGCGGTTACGTTTTCGCGTTCTTTCTTGGGCGCGTGATCGAGCAAGTTCTTCATCACGTGGAACTGGCAACGCTGCCACGTCGCGCCGACGAATTGCTTGGCGATCGCCTCGCGTAAGCCCGAGTGATTGTCGGAGACGGCAACGTCGACGCCGTGCAAGCCGCGTGCTTTGAGGCCGCAAAAGAACTCGTTCCACGTCGCAAAGCTCTCCGAATCGCCGAGTCAAGTCCCAAATCTGCTGTAATTCCGGTTCGTCGATCGCGTAAGTTAGGCTGCTCGTCTGTCTCGTTTTACGGCGGCCGGCTTGGCCACCGTCGTTGCTTTCCATTCGAAGTATTCGGTCATGTCGAAGTAGGCTCGGCCTAACCATTCGTCGTTTTGCTCGGAGAGTAGCGCGCCGACCATGCGAATCGCCGCGGCGTCGTTTGGGAAGATGCGAATGACTTTCTCCCGGCGACGAATCTCTTCATTGAGCCGCTCTTGCATGTTGCTCGTGCGCAGTCGCCGGCGATATTTCTCCGGCAGCGGCAAGATCGCAAGCATGTCTTCGAACGCTCCTTCCAAGCACACGCACGACTTGGGCGCCGTTTCTGCGAAGCGGGCCATGAATTCCGCATATCGACGCTCGGCCTCTTTGCGATCAGTTGCGAGGAAGATCAGCCGAGCTGCAGCGGTTACGTTTTCCCGTTCTTTCTTGGGCGCGTGATCGAGCAAGTTCTTCATCACGTGGAACTGGCAACGCTGCCACGTCGCGCCGACGAATTGCTTGGCGATCGCCTCGCGTAAGCCCGAGTGATTGTCGGAGACGGCAACGTCGACGCCGTGCAAGCCGCGCGCTTTGAGGCCGCGAAAGAACTCGTTCCACGTCGCAAAGCTCTCCGAATCGCCGATCGAAAGACCAAGGATTTCGCGGTACCCGTCAGCGCGAATGCCGCTCGCGATGAGTAGTGCTTTGCTGACGACGCTCTTGTCGGTGCGCACCTTCGTAAAGAGCGCGTCAACGATGATGAATGGGTACGCTGCGTCGAGCCGGCGATTCAAGAATCCCGCGACCGGTTCGTCGAGTGCCTTCGTAAGGCGACTTACCGTCGATTTCGAAAACGACGTCCCGCAGAGGCCTTCGGTTATCCGCGTGACCTTCCGCGTCGAGACGCCGTTGACGACCATCTCCATCAGGCCCACGACGAAGGCTTGTTCGCTGCGGCGATAACGCTCGAAGATGTCGGTTGAGAAGCTGCCGTCGCGCGTCTGCGGCACGCGCAGGACCAGCGAGCCGACGCGGGTCGAGAGCTGTCGATCGCGATACCCATTTCGATAGCCCTCCCGTTCTTCACAGCGCTCGTACCGCTCGGCGCCCAGATGATCGCGCATCTGTGCCTCGAGCACTTGGTTGAGAATCACTTCGACGAGTTTGCCGAGCGCCGCCGGCTGATCAAGCAAAGCTGGAATCGCGTCGCGGGATAGGGTAAGATCGTAATCGGCCACCGTTTCGGTCCTTTCGATTGAGGTGTTGAACAACGTCAATCTTCGAACCGGGGCGGTGGCTACCCGCCCGCTCAATTTACATCAATTATACGGACTCGGCCAATCGCCGATCGAAAGACCAAGGATTTCTCGGTATCCGTCAGCACGAATGCCGCTCGCGATGAGCAGCGCTTTGCTGACGACGCTCTTGTCGGTGCGCACCTTCGTAAAGAGCGCGTCAACGATGATGAATGGGTACGCTGCGTCGAGCCGGCGATTCAAGAATCCCGCGACCGGCTCGTCGAGTGCCTTCGTAAGGCGACTTACCGTCGATTTCGAAAACGACGTCCCACACAGACCTTCGGTTATCCGCGTGACCTTCCGCGTCGAGACGCCGTTGACGACCATCTCCATCAGGCCCACGACGAAGGCTTGTTCGCTGCGGCGATAACGCTCGAAGATGTCGGTTGAGAAGCTGCCGTCGCGCGTCTGCGGCACGCGCAGGACCAGCGATCCGACGCGGGTCGAGAGCTGTCGATCGCGATACCCATTCCGATAGCCCTCCCGTTCTTGACAGCGTTCGTACCGCTCGGCGCCCAGATGATCGCGCATCTGCGCCTCGAGCACTTGGTTCAAAATCGTTTCGACGAGCTTCCCGAGCGCCGCAGGTTGATCGAGCAACGCTGGAATCGCGTCGCGGGATAGGGTAAGATCGTAATCGGCCACCGTTCCGGTCCTTTCGATTGAAGTGTTGTCAACGTCAATCTTCGAACCGGAGCGGTGGCTACCCGCCCGCTGAATTTACATCAATTATAGGGACTCTGCCTTCGTCAGCGGGGCCGGCGCCAAGATGGATGCCGTCGACCCACAGGTACACGTAGCGATTGCCATCGAGGCGGCGTGTCTTCCACGTGTCGTACTCCGCACCGAATTCGGCGTTCACGCGAGCGATCGTCGAAGCCGAAAGCGGAGCTTCTGCGCCGAGTAATCCGCGCAGCGTCGGCTCGAAATCGCGATGCGCGAGGCCTTCGATCCACAGCTGATGGATCGTCTTGTCGATCGACGGAAGCCGACGTCGGTATTTGGGGATCAGCGCTGACTCGTGCGCAACGCCGCGAACGCGCGGACGGCGGATCGCGATGGGGCCGATGCTCGCGGTAATTGTTCGTTCGGGATCGTGCCCATCGCGGAAACCAATGCGCTTGCCGTCGCGGCGTTCGTAACGGAGTCGGCCGAGCAACTCATCGACCTCCGCTTCGAGGTACGATTGGACGAGTTCGGCGACTTTGGCCCGGCACAATTCGTCCAGTTCGACTGAAAAGTCGCGCTCGGGCTTGGCAACGGGATCTGGTTTGGGGTAAACTTTCTTGGGTCTTCCGGTTTTGTAGTGGGCGGGCGAGAGGAAATCGGTCGGCCGTCGTAATGCTACGCCATGCGAGACACCGAATTCATCCGCGGGTTGCTGCGCGTCGAAGATCCTTGGGACGTGACCGAATCAAAGCTCGATCTCGAGCGAAATCGGGTCGATGTTCGGCTTGAATGGCAAGGCGCGGGTCGCTGTCCAAAATGCGATCGGGAGTGCCCCAAGCACGATCATCGCGAGCGCGTCTGGCGTGACCTCGATCTGGCCGGCGACCAACTTTTCTTGCACGCCTCCGTACCCCGGATCGATTGTCCCGAGCACGGCGTCACGACCGTTGCGATTCCCTGGTCAAGCGGTCGCACCGAGTTTACGTCGCGCTTCGAGCGTTTGGCGATCGCCCTCCTACTCGAGATGTCCGTCGCGGCGGTCGCGCGTCGCTTGGGCATCAGCTGGGAGCAAGTCGATTCCATTATGCTCCGGGCGGTCGAGCGCGGTAAGCAGCGGCGACTGCCACGTCTTGTGCGGCATCTCGGCATCGACGAGAAGGCCGTCAAAAAGCGGCATCGGTACTTCACGATCGTGTCCGACTTGGACCGCGGCGAGGTCCTGTGGGTCGGTCGCGGTCGCAAGCGCGAATCGATTGACGCTTTCTACGACGGCCTTTCGCACGAACAACTTCATGCCATTGAGGGCATCGCGATGGATATGTGGCAGCCGTACTTCGAGTCGACCGTAGCACACGTGCCCGATGCGGCACGGAAGATCGTCTTCGATAAGTACCACATCACGGCATATCTCACCAAAGCCGTCGATCTCACTCGTCGAGCGATGATGCGTGACAAGACGCTCGACCGAACGGCATTGAAAGGGACTAAGTATTCCTGGTTGCGCTCGTTTGCGAATCTCGACCGCGACGAACGACGTGATCTGAGCGCCTTGCGGAGCCAGTACAAACGCCTTGGCCGCGCGTGGTCGATGAAGGAGCACTTTACGGAGTTCTGGCGATATCGGCGTGAGTCCGCAGCGCGTCGTTTCTTTGCCGATTGGTACCGGTGGGCGACGCACTCTCAATTGCCCGAAATGATCAGCGTCGCGCGCACGCTCAAACGTCACTTTGCGAACATCATCACGTACATTCGCAAGCCGATCACCAATGCGGCAGCCGAGAGCCTCAACAGCAAGATCCAAATGATCAAATTCCGCGCGCGCGGCTATCGCAATGAGGGCCGATTTGCAGCGGCGATTCTATTCCACTGTGGTGGGCTCGACCTCTTGCCCGCCCACCCGAAGTCCTGAAGCGCCCAAAAAACTAGCGTTGCGCAGCGAGCGCGCGAAATCGAGCCGGCGTTATCCCTTCCGCTTGGCGAAATGCTTGAGTGAAATGGCTTTGGTGAGCGAACCCCGTCGCTAGCGCGATAGCCGCAAGGTCCATACCCGATGCGACGAGGTGCTGCTTTCCGCGCGCGATCCGTCGGGCGCGGACCCAACGATGCGGTGGGATTCCTGCACGCTTGTGGAACCACCGGTTTAAAGCATGTTGTGGTAGGTCCGCGATCTGCGCGATCTCTGCAAGCGTCACCGGTCCGTCGAGCTTGGCTTCAACGTATTCGACAATCCGTCGCCACGCGAGATCACTGCCGCTGGTGACGGTGGGGTAGCGGCCGGTGCCGATTTCAGCCAGGCGCAACAAGATAGCGTCAGCCGCATGTTCAAGCGCGAGCGGATCGATCAGCGTCGTCCGCATCAGTCGCGCAACGTTTGCGGCATAGTGAACGATCAAAGGATCGCTGACGTGTCGGACATCTCCAAGGGCAGGCACGCGCGCAAATCCTTGCCCAAGAAGCCCAGCGATGCGTTCCGGGCTGACGAACAGCGACGTCATTTCGGCGAACTGCCATTCGAACCGGTGCTCCTGCGAGGCGTCGATGATATGCGTCTCCCCAGGCTCGAATACGAATCGGCGTCGAAATCCGGCGCCACCTTGCAAGTCGCCTCGAAAACCGGTCCCCGCCAAGGTCACGAAAATTTGCATGGCGCTTCAGGACTTCGGGTGGGCGGGCAAGAGGTCGAGCCCACCACAGTGGAATAGAATCGCCGCTGGAAATCGGCCCTCATTGCGATAGCCGCGCGCGCGGAATTTGATCATTTGGATCTTGCTGTTGAGGCTCTCGGCTGCCGCATTGGTGATCGGCTTGCGAATGTACGTGATGATGTTCGCAAAGTGACGTTTGAGCGTGCGCGCGACGCTGATCATTTCGGGCAATTGAGAGTGCGTCGCCCACCGGTACCAATCGGCAAAGAAACGACGCGCTGCGGACTCACGGATCGTGTCCCGGCCCGTGGTGTATGAGAGGGTCGCCCTTGTAGCATAGAGAGCGGCCATCGTGGCTTTCGGCGAAGGTTGTTTTTGCAACAAATAACCGACCGAAAGGGATCCACGATGGCCAAACCCAGTATCGCACTTTCCGAGCTCGTCGAAAAGGGCGGCGACGTCGACTTCGTTCGCGAGATGCTCCAGTACGCCGGGCAGCGGATCATGGAGATCGATGTTGAGGAACTCTGCGGCTTGCCCTACGGCGAGCGCGGCCCCGGCCGACAGAACGCCCGCAACGGCTTCCGCGAGCGCCAATGGGAGACGCGTTCCGGCACGATCGGACTGCGCATCCCCAAGTTGCGCAAAGGTAGCTACTTCCCCGCGTTCCTCGAGCCGCGCCGCACGGCGGAGAAGGCGCTCACCGCCGTCATCCAAGAGGCCTACATCCAGGGCATCTCCACGCGCTCGGTCGACGAGCTCGTCAAGGCGATGGGGATGACAGGCATCTCCAAGAGTCAGGTCTCACGGCTGTGCGAAGAGATCGACGAACGCGTGAACGCATTTCTTACCCGGCCGATCGAAGGCGACTGGCCCTATCTTTGGATCGACGCGACGTACGTGAAGACGCGCTCCGGCGGACGCATCGTCTCGGTCGCCGTGATACTGGCCGTCGGCGTAAACACCGATGGGACACGGGAATTGTTGGGCCTCGCGGTTGGTCCGAGCGAAGCAGAGCCGTTCTGGATCGACTTTCTTCGCAGCTTGAGCCGCCGCGGATTGCGCGGTGTCAAGCTCGTCATTTGTAGTAGCTACTATGTGATCTGACAGTCGTACGATCTTGCGGTAGTGTCAGATAGGTTGGGTTTCAGTCTAAGCGATCTGTTTCTCTTTCGCAAGGGAGACACTGTCGACGAATGTCTGCATCGGCGTCTTGCCGTAGCACCAGCGTCCTTGATGCGGACGCTGCGTGTTGTACTCCTCGGTCCACGCATCGAGGTCCCGCTGCAGTTGCTCGAGCGACGTGTAGATCGTCTTGCGAAACGCGATCCGATAAAACTCATCAAGCATCGTTTTGTGAAAACGCTCGACGATGCCGTTGGTCTGCGGATGGCGTGCCTTCGTTCGGGTGTGGTCGATGTCTTCGATCGCCAGGTAGAGCTCGTACGGATGTCCCTCACGCCCGCAAAACTCCGTGCCGCGGTCGGTCAGGATCCGTTGCAACGTAATCCCGTACTCTTCGTATAGCGGTAACACGCGATCGTTGAGCAGGTCGGCCGCAGTGATTGGTGTCTTGTCCAAATAGAGCTTCGCGACGCCCACCTTCGCATAGGTGTCGATGAAGGTCTGCTGGTAGATGCGGCCGACGCCCTTCATCGTCCCAACGAAGAAGGTGTCCTGCGCGCCGCAGTAGCCGGGGCACTCACTCTCGAACTCGCCGTGCGCTTCTTTCTCGAGCTTGGCACGCTCCAGCGCGACGACTTGCGCCTCAGTCAGGACGAGCCCATCTTGGGCGCTCTTTGCTTCCAGCGCTTTGAGCCGTTTCTTCATCGTCTCAAGATCGTGTCGCAGCCACACCCCGCGAAGTCCCGCCGGCGACATACGCATCCCACGCTTGGCGAGCTCGTTCGCTGCGCGCACTTGACCGTACGCAGGGAACTCGATCGCAAGATCGACAATCGCATCCTCGACTTCGGGAGCAATGCGGTTCTTGAGGTTCGGCTTTCGCTTGGTGATCTCGGCCAAGGCTAGATCGCCGCCCGTCTCGTAGAGCTCTTTGAAACGGTAGAAGCTATCACGGCTGTAACCCATCACGCGGCAGGCTTCAGTCACATTTCCGAGCTGCTTGCCGAGCTGGAGTAGGCCCACTTTCGCCTTGATGACTTTTCGGTCGCTGTTCATGGATGGCTCCTCAGGAGGATTCACCACCGGTATTCGACAACCGTCAGATCAAATCCTGACTTCTACACGTCATTTCCGACTCGCATGTCGGCCTGAAAGCGGCCATCGCGAAAGTATTCAAAGCAACGTGGCAGCGCTGCCGCGTGCATTTTATGCGAAACGCGCTCGCACATGCGGGTAAAGGGCAACGGCAGATGGTCCTCGCGTTGATCAACACGGTATTCGCGCAAGAGACAGCGGAAGCTGCGCACGAGCAATGGCGTATCGTCTCCGAGCAGCTTCGGCAGAAGTTCCCGAAGCTCGCGACGATGATGGACGACGCCGAGAACGACGTGCTCGCGTACATGGACTTTCCCAAGGCGCACCGCAAGCAGATCGCCTCAACCAATCCGCTCGAACGGGTCAACGCGGAGATCAAGCGGCGCACCGATGTCGTCGGTATCTTGGCAGAGTCCCTATAATTGATGTAAATTCAGCGGGCGGGTAGCCACCGCTCCGGTTCGAAGATTGACGTTGACAACACTTCAATCGAAAGGACCGGAACGGTGGCCGATTACGATCTTACCCTATCCCGCGACGCGATTCCAGCGTTGCTCGATCAACCTGCGGCGCTCGGGAAGCTCGTCGAAACGATTTTGAACCAAGTGCTCGAGGCGCAGATGCGCGATCATCTGGGCCCCCCGTGTCAAGATAGAGTGGTACCGGTAGCATAGGGAGTTTTTTGTACAACGTTCGTCGCAGCAGCAGAGCTGTGGATAACGGGGATACTGTGGAAAACATCCGGAACGATGCAAAGCACGCGGGGGCGAGAAAGTCCTGCAACAGATGCAGTCCTCGAACGGAACCGTTTCAACGGAAATCAAGGCAACCAGTTCACCCCAAAAACCTCAGCGACGTCGGTTCTCCGCCGCCGAGAAGCTGCGCATCGTGCGCGAGGCTGATGCGCGTCCAGCCGGCACGATCGGAGCGTTTCTCCGGCGCGAAGGTATTTACTCATCGCAGCTCTATGCCTGGCGAAGGCAGCGCGATCAAGGCGACCTCGATCCAGGTGCGGTGCGCCAACGTGCAAAAGCCAAAATGCAAGCCGACGAGGTTGCGCAGCGGCTCAAAGAACTCGAGCGGGAAAACCGGAAACTCCGTCGCCAGTTGGCGCGCGCCGAGCTCATAAACGATATCCAAAAAAAATTTGCGGGGCTCCTGGGCGTCGATCTGGAGAGCCCCGAGACGAACGAGAACGCAGAATGAGTGCGGCGCTGGAACTTGCCCACGAGATTCCGCAGCGCGCGTTGTGCACTGCAGCGGGCATCAGCCGCTCGACGCTGCGGCGCCGCCTAAACGGCACGCCGGAACGACTTCCGTCCGTGATCTCGCGCCGGCGCTCGAGAAGAGCACTGAGCGAACACGAGCAAGCTGAGGTGCTCGCGGTGCTGCATGGCGAGCGGTTTGCCGATCGCGCGCCGGCGACGATCCACGCGACCTTGCTGGACGAAGGTATCTACCTGTGCTCGGTGAGCACGATGTACCGCCTGCTGCGAGCAAACGCGGAGGTGCGCGAACGTCGCCGTATTGCACGTCATCCGGAGTACCGTAAGCCCGAACTGGTGGCCACCGGTCCGCGTCAAGTTTTCTCGTGGGATATCACGAAGCTGCGCGGCCCGCACCCGGGTGAGTGGTTCTCGCTGCTGGTGATGCTCGACATCTTCAGCCGGTTTGTCGTCGGCTGGATGCTCGTGCATCGGGCCAACGCCGAACTCGCACGGCACTTCATCGCGCAGACGCTGGAACGTGAAGGCATCCAGCCCGGGCACGCGATCGTTCACGCCGATCGCGGCGCGGAGATGACGGCGCAACCCGTGTGCGCCCTGATGGACAAGCTCGGCGTCGTACGTTCGCACAGCCGTCCGCACGTTAGCGACGATAACCCCTTCTCGGAGTCCCAGTTCCGCACGCTGAAGTACCATCCCGAATTCCCCGATCGATTTGGGTCGTTTGAGCACGGGCACGATTTCGTTGGTGAGTTCATGACCTGGTACAACAACGAGCACCGGCACTCCGGAATCGCGATGCTGACGCCGGCAATGGTGCATCACGGCCAGGCGGACCGCGTGCTCGCCGCCAGACACGACGTGATGCTCGCGGCTTACCGCGCCAAACCGGAACGATTCATCGGCGGATCGCCAAAGCGGATCGTGTTACCGCCCGCGGTGTGGATAAATCCGCCCGCTCACGACGGGGTCGCCGTGTAGGCGCTCACAAAAAGCAGATGACTAACAGGACCAAACACCTTGACAGATTCCGGGGCGCCGAGCGGTACGAACGCTGTCAAGAACGGGAGGGCTATCGGAATGGGTATCGCGATCGACAGCTCTCGACCCGCGTCGGATCGCTGGTCCTGCGCGTGCCGCAAACGCGCGACGGCAGCTTCTCAACCGACATCTTTGAGCGTTATCGCCGCAGCGAACAAGCCTTTGTCGTGGGCCTGATGGAGATGGTCGTCAACGGCGTCTCGACGCGGAAGGTCACGCGGATAACCGAAGGTCTGTGTGGGACGTCGTTTTCGAAGTCGACGGTCAGTCGCCTCGCGAAGGCCCTTGACGAGCCGGTCGCGGGATTCTTGAATCGTCGGCTTGATGCGGCGTACCCGTTCATCATCGTTGACGCGCTCTTTACGAAGGTGCGCACCGACAAGAGCGTCGTCAGCAAAGCGCTCCTCATCGCGAGCGGCATTCGCGCTGACGGATACCGAGAAATCCTTGGTCTTTCGATCGGCGATTCGGAGAGCTTTGCGACGTGGAACGAGTTCTTTCGCGGCCTCAAAGCACGCGGCTTGCACGGCGTCGACGTTGCCGTCTCCGACAATCACTCGGGCTTACGCGAGGCGATCGCCAAGCAATTCGTCGGCGCGACATGGCAGCGTTGCCAGTTCCACGTGATGAAGAACTTGCTCGATCACGCGCCCAAGAAAGAACGGGAAAACATAACCGCTGCAGCTCGGCTGATCTTCCTCGCAACTGATCGCAAAGAGGCCGAGCGTCGATATGCGGAATTCATGGCCCGCTTCGCAGAAACGGCGCCCAAGTCGTGCGTGTGCTTGGAAGGAGCGTTCGAAGACATGCTTGCGATCTTGCCGCTGCCGGAGAAATATCGCCGGCGACTGCGCACGAGCAACATGCAAGAGCGGCTCAATGAAGAGATTCGTCGCCGGGAGAAAGTCATTCGCATCTTCCCAAACGACGCCGCGGCGATTCGCATGGTCGGCGCGCTACTCTCCGAGCAAAACGACGAATGGTTAGGCCGAGCCTACTTCGACATGACCGAATACTTCGAATGGAAAGCAACGACGGTGGCCAAGCCGGCCGCCGTAAAACGAGACAGACGAGCAGCCTAACTAACGCGATCGACGAACCGGAATTACAGCAGATTTGGGACTTGACTGGTATCTTCCCGAACGATGCTGCCATCGTACGCCTCGTCGGTGCGCTCCTACTGGAACAGAACGACGAATGGCAACTGCAGCGGCGCTACATGCAACTCGAAGGACTCAGTGCCGTCAGCGATAATCAGCCCGCCAAGCTCTCCGCCGTGATTAACGGCTGAGCGCTACCCTCGCCGAGCCACCGCTCGTACACCACGGCTGGGGACACGATCGACTCACGCCGATATCGCCAGAACTCCGTAAAGTGCTCCTTCATCGACCACGCGCGGCCAAGGCGTTTGTACTGGCTCCGCAAGGCGCTCAGATCACGTCGTTCGTCGCGGTCGAGATTCGCAAACGAGCGCAACCAGGAATACTTAGTCCCTTTCAATGCCGTTCGGTCGAGCGTCTTGTCACGCATCATCGCTCGACGAGTGAGATCGACGGCTTTGGTGAGATATGCCGTGATGTGGTACTTATCGAAGACGATCTTCCGTGCCGCATCGGGCACGTGTGCTACGGTCGACTCGAAGTACGGCTGCCACATATCCATCGCGATGCCCTCAATGGCATGAAGTTGTTCGTGCGAAAGGCCGTCGTAGAAAGCGTCAATCGATTCGCGCTTGCGACCGCGACCGACCCACAGGACCTCGCCGCGGTCCAAGTCGGACACGATCGTGAAGTACCGATGCCGCTTTTTGACGGCCTTCTCGTCGATGCCGAGATGCCGCACAAGACGTGGCAGTCGCCGCTGCTTACCGCGCTCGACCGCCCGGAGCATAATGGAATCGACTTGCTCCCAGCTGATGCCCAAGCGACGCGCGACCGCCGCGACGGACATCTCGAGTAGGAGGGCGATCGCCTAACGCTCGAAGCGCGACGTAAACTCGGTGCGACCGCTTGACCAGGAATCGCAACGGTCGTGACGCCGTGCTCGGGACAATCGATCCGGGGTACGGAGGCGTGCAAGAAAAGTTGGTCGCCGGCCAGATCGAGGTCACGCCAGACGCGCTCGCGATGATCGTGCTTGGGGCACTCCCGATCGCATTTTGGACAGCGACCCGCGCCTTGCCATTCAAGCCGAACATCGACCCGATTTCGCTCGAGATCGAGCTTTGATTCGGTCACGTCCCAAGGATCTTCGACGCGCAGCAACCCGCGGATGAATTCGGTGTCTCGCATGGCGTAGCATTACGACGGCCGACCGATTTCCTCTCGCCCGCCCACTACAAAACCGGAAGACCCATTTGCATTTCGTCATGGGCATGTGATCCGTGATCGTCGCCGGCAACGCGAACAAAATGCGCGCCGACACCGTTGCCGCCGAAACGACAGACCACTTCGCCGGGTGCCAACATCAGATTGAAGATTCGCGTTCCGATGGTCTGGTCCCGGTTTCGTGGACACCATGATAGGCCTCAAAGCGAGGTCAGGAAAATGGTGATTCATGGGAGAGGCAAGGCGATAATTTCCGCGTGAATACAAGCTGGAGGCAGTACGCCGCGTAGCTGAAGGAAGCGAACCTGTTTCGCAGGTTGCTCGGGCCCTTGACATTCGGCCGGAGCGCCGGCGATGCTCACCACAAACGACGCTGCACGTGCGAGCGCGGTGCTCTCGTTGCGCGTGTCGTTGCGGCGGCATCCCTCGGTCAGCGCATGCGGCATGCCGAGGCCGGGATTGTTGTAGCTGGCGACGTTCGAGACGGAAATGATGTCGATATTCGGCGCGGACGAGCCGCGGCGTTCGTCGGTGATCGAGGTGAGCTGCGTGCCGTCGCGATCGTAGGCGCGGAACGTCAGCGTGCGCGGACGGAAATCCGGCGGGCACGTCTCAACCGCCGCATACGGTTCGCAATCCGCCGCGTCGGCGTGGACGAAGATCGGGCCCGTCTCGGCATACGGTCCGCCGGTGCGGAACGGGCGCTGCGCGAGCAGGATGAGCCGCGTGCCGGCCGGCGTGAGGCGAAGGCACGCCCGGCACGGGTTGCCCTCGTCGGTCGACGTCTGCACGGTCCACGCGTCGCCGTGCTCGTCGCGCAGCATATCACGCGCGCGTCGCGCGACGCTCTGGTCGATCGGAGGATAGCGCATCGATCTCATCCGTCGACGATCGCACGTTCGCGCGGCGCGCGCGCTCCGCGCGCGCATCGGCTTCGCGCCGCAGCAATTCGCGTTTGCGCGCGACGCCCCAGCGATAACCGGCGGCGTCTCCGTCTTCGCGGACGACGCGATGGCACGGGATCGCGACGGCGAGCCGGTTCGCGGCGCACGCCGCGCCCACGGCCTGCGCCGCATGCGGATTCCCGATCGCGCGCGCGATCGCACCGTACGTCGCGGGCTCGCCGGGTGCCAGGCCGCGCAGCGCGTTCCACACGCGGCGCTGGAACGCCGTGCCGCGCACGTCGAGCGTGAGGTCGACCGGCACGGCGGGGTCGTCGACGAGCGCGACGACCTGCGCGAGCGTCGCAGCGAGCGCACCGTCGTCGCGCGTGCGCTCGGCGTTGGGGAACGACGCCGCGAGCTCCGCGACGAGCGCGTCGTCGTCGTCGCCGAGTTCGATCGCGCACACCCCGCGCGCGCTCGTCGCGACCAGCACGCGGCCGAGCGAACTCGGCGCGATCGCGTATGCGATCTGCTCGCCGCGACCGCCGGACCGCACGCTCCCCGGCGTCATCCCGAGCACGCCTTCGCCGTACACGCGGCTCGGCGATCCGAAGCCGGCGTCGTAGATCGCGTCGCTCACGCGCGCGCCCGCCCGCAGCCGTTCGCGCAGACGTTCGGCGCGCAGCGCGCGCGCGAACTCGCCGGGCGTCACCCCGGTGATGCGCCGGAACAGCCGCTGAAAGTGAAACCGGCTCAGCCCGACCGCGCGCGCCGCATCGCCGAGCGACGGCGGATCGTCCGACGAGAGCAGCGCCGCCGCGCGTTCGATCGTGCGCACCGCTTCGGCGTCGGGCGCGCCGTCGTCGGGCGCGCAGCGTTTGCACGCGCGGAACCCGGCGGCGCGCGCCTCCGGCGCATCGGGGAATGCGACGACATTCCGGCGCACGGGCGTGCGCGAAGGACAGCCGCTGCGGCAATAGATCCCCGTCGAGCGGACGCCGAAGCGGAAGGTGTCATCGCGCCGGCGAGCTTCGATTTGCTCCCAGCGCGCGTCGTCGATCGTTTCCATGATCGTGTTACCGTAGCGCTCCGCGCACCGCACGGCGTTCCGTGCGTTGCTCCGGCATCACTTGCCGATGCAGAACCGGGCAAAGACCCCGTCGAGGATCGCTTCGGTTGCCGCGGCCCCGGTGATCTCGCCGAGCGCGGCGACCGCGGCGACCAGATCGGGGGCTACCAAATCGAGCGGATCGCCCCGGTCGAGCGTCGCGCGGGCCTGCGCGAGCGCGTCGCGGCCGCGTGCGACGGCCGCGGCCTGGCGCGCCGACGCGAGATGCGGCCGGCCGGGATCGGGCGCCTCGCCGCCGAGCGCCGCCGCCCCGATCGCCGCCCGCACCGCCGCGACGGTCTCCGCGGCATGCGCCGACCCCGAGAGCGCGTCCGCGTCCCTCACGTCGCGCGTCTCGAACGCGGCGCGTCCGAGATCGGCCTTGTTGAACAGCACGATCCGCGGCCGGGCGCGCGTGCGCTCCAAGATCGCGCGCGCGTCGTCGTCGAGCGGCCGCGACCCGTCGACGACGACCAGCGCCAGCGCGGCGCCCGCCAGAGCCTGCTCGGCCCGGCCGATCCCGATCCGCTCGAGCCGGTCGTCGCTCGCGCGCAGCCCCGCGGTGTCGACGATCCGCACCGCGACGCCGTCGACGACGACCCGCTCCTCGATCACGTCGCGGGTCGTCCCCGCGATTTCAGAGACGATCGCACGCTCTTCACCGAGCAGGCCGTTGAGGAGCGAGGACTTTCCGGCGTTCGGCGGCCCCACGATCGCCAGCGCCATCCCCTCGCGCACCAGCCGACCGCGCTCCCAATCGCGTTCCAACTCCGCGAGCTGCCCGTCGATCGCGGCGACCGTCGCGGCGACGCCGGAGCGCGGCGGCTCGGGGACCTCGTCGGGATAATCGATCGAACCCGCGAGCTCTTCGAGGATCGCTCCGAGACCCGCGCGCGCGCCGCCGACCGCGTCGCGCAGCGCCCCGGCGAGATTCGCCGCCGCGGCGCGCGCCCCAGCGCGCGTCTCGGCGTCGATCATGTCGGCGACCGCTTCAGCCGCACTCAAGTCGAGCTTGCCGTTGAGGAACGCGCGCCGGGTGAACTCGCCGGGCTGGGCGGGGCGCGCGCCGGCGCGGAACAGCGCGCGCAGCGTCTCGCGCGCGACGACCGGACTCCCATGCACGTGCAGCTCGACGACGTCTTCGCCGGTCGCGGTGCGCGGCGCGTCCATCGCCAGCGCGAGCCCGCGGTCGATCACCGCGCCGTCGAGGTCGAGGATCTCGCCGTACACCGCGGCGCGGTCGCGCAGCGGTTCGCGGCTGCGGAAGACGCGCGCGGCGATCGCGCGCGCTTCGGGGCCGCTGCAGCGCACGATCGCGATCGCACCTCGCCCGGGCGGCGTCGCGAGCGCCGCGATCGTCTCGTTCATCTCACCGCGCGCGGTGCGGACGGACGGCGGCTACTCCGCCGCCTTCGGGTGGACGACCAGCCGCCGCTCGGGTTCGACGCCTTCGGACTCGGTGCGCACGAACGGCGAATCCGCCAGCGCCAGGTGCACGATCTTCCGTTCCGACGGCAGCATCGGTTCGAGCTTGATCGCACGGCCTTCGCGCACCACGCGTTCGAGCGTCGCGAGCGCGAGCGTTTTCAGCTGATCGGCGCGGCGCGCACGGTAGCCTTCGGCGTCGATCGTGTAATAGCGGCGGTTGTTACGCACGCCGGCGTTGATGATGTTGTTGTAGATCAGGTTGAGCGCTTCGAGCGTCTTGCCCTCACGACCGATCAGCGACGCCAGGCGCGGACCGCGCACTTCGAAGTACTCGCCTTCGCTGCGCTGGAGAAACACGATGTCGACATCGTCGAGGCCCATCTTCGCGAGGATCTCGGCGAGCAGATCGCGCGCCGGCTTCGCGTCGTCGGGGAGCGGTGAGGGCTCGACCGGCGCCATCGGTTCACGCGGCGGTCCCGAACGCCGCGGCGGACGCCGTTCGCCGCCGCCGCTGGGAGCCGACGGAGCGCGCTTCTCAAGGGTGCGCCCTGCGCGGCGCCGCTGACCGTGGGCGCGTCGGCGCCCGCCTTCGTAGTCGTCCATCCTGTCCTTCTGGGGTTCGAGGCGCTTAGCGCCGGGTTCGCTTCTTCGGGCGGTACGCGCGCTTTCCGTTCCGCGCCGCGGCACCGTCGCCGCTCTTGCCGTTGGCGGCTTTCGCCTGCGCCGCCACCGCGACGGCCGGCTCCGGCGCGGCGAGGACCGCGGCACCGCTGCGGTTGCCGATTAGGCCGTGGCGCCGGAACATGACGTACTGCTGCGCGACCGTGAACACGTTGGTCGCCAGCCAGTAAATATACAGCGCCGACGCCCAGCGGTACTTGAAGCCGAAGAACGCGATCATCGCCGGCGAGATGAACGCCATGATCTTCTGCGTCTGCGCCTGCTGCGGATCGCTCGACGGCGGGCTGCCGTAGCGCACCGTGAAGTACATCGAGATCACGTAGAGCACGAGCAGGAAGATGTCGGGCTCGGCGAGGTTGTTCGCGAACACCGACGGGAGCGCGTGCGAGATCGACGAGCCGATCCACAGCCAATGCTCGGTCTTGAACGTCTCGTTCTGCGCCTGGATCGCCCAGAAGAGCCCGATGAGGATCGGGAACTGGATCAGCAGCGGGACGCATCCGGCCAGCGGGTTGACCTTGTGCTCTTTGTAGAGCGCCATCGTCGCGGCGTTAAGCGCCTGCGGGTCGCTCTTGTACTTGGCCTGGAGCTGCTTCATCAGCGGCTGGATCTTCTGCATCTCGGCCATCGAGCGGAATTGGATGTCCGAGAGCGGCCACATCACGACGCGCACCAAGAGCGCGAGGACGATGAGCGCCCAGCCGTAGGACGGGATCACCGCATGCAGGGCGGTGAGCATCCCGCTCAGCGCGTGGACGAGCGGGTCGAGAAAGTTCGCGGCGAGGAGCACGAGGTCAGGGGGCCTTTCCAGAGGGGACCGGGTCGTAGCCGCCCGGATGCCAGGGTCCGCACCGCGCCAGTCGTTGCAGCGCGAGGGTACCGCCGCGCAGGATCCCGTGTTTCTCGATCGCCTCCGCCGCATACTCCGAACAGGTTGGAGCAAACCGGCACGACGGGGGCAGCACGGGCGAGATGAACCGCTTATAGAGGCGCAGCAGCCCGATCGCGGCGTCGCGGGCTCTCATCCCGCTTGACCCAGGACCCGGCCGACTTCGGCGGCGAGGGCCTCGAACGCGAGCTCGCCGGCCCCCTTCCGGGCGATGACGACGATGTCGTGGAACGGCGGCATCCCGAGCGGATACCGGTCCAACAGCGCCTTGATGCGGCGGCGCAAGCGATTGCGCACCACCGCGATCCCGACCGCTCCGCTTACGGTGATCCCGACCCGCGTGCGACGGCGCCCGTCGGCGACGAAACAGGTCAGGAACGCGCCGGCGCGCCGACGTCCCCGCCGGGTAACGCGGGCGAAGTCGCCGCGACGGCGGAGCGAGTCGTAGGCGCGCACGCGGGCTAGGCGGAGAGGCGGTGACGCCCCTTCTTGCGGCGCGCGGCGAGGACGCGGCGGCCGTTTTTGGTCTGCATGCGGGCGAGAAAGCCGTGGACACGCTTCCGGCGCCGGTTATGCGGCTGGTAGGTCCGCTTCACGAAAAGAGATCTCCTAGAACGTCACGGGCCCGGAGTCCGAGCCCATGCGGTGCGACACGACAGTATACCGGCCGCGTGGCGGCAAGGTCAAGGAAATCCCGTTTCTAAGAACCGTTCTCTTCTTGTCCACAGCCGGTGGACGGGGCTGTGGAAAATTCCCGTCGCGGGCGCCGGCCGAGCCCGGCCGGATGCGGACTCCTGCCGTTCCGGGAGCGTGTGTGAAACTCGTGGATACGTTCGAGAAGGCTCGATGCGGCGGGCGGGTTATCCCTGTGGAAAAGTGGACAGAACGGGGGAT